>NZ_JBFBGS010000002.1:214932-335747 GCF_040684795.1 Kitasatospora sp. NPDC089797
GGCGCCGCCCCGGCCGGGGCGGCGCCGCTTCGGCACGCGGGCGTCAGTGCCGGTCGCCGTACCGGCGGCGGAACTGCTCGACCCGGCCGGCGGTGTCCAGCACCCGGGACTGGCCGGTGTAGAAGGGGTGGCTGGCCGAGGAGATCTCGACGTCGATCACCGGGTAGGTGCGGCCGTCCTCCCACTCGACGGTGCGGTCGCTGGTGGCGGTCGACCGGGTGAGGAAGGCGAGGCCGCCGACCTTGTCGCGGAAGACGACCGGGCGGTAGGCGGGGTGGATTCCGGGCTTCATGGGGGCTCCTCCTGGTCGGTGGGTCAGCGCTCTTCGCGGAACTCGACGTGCCGGGCGACGACCGGGTCGTACTTGCGCAGCACCATCCGGTCCGGGTCGTTGCGGCGGTTCTTGCGGGTCACGTACGTGTAGCCGGTGCCGGCGGTGGAGCGGAGCTTGATCACGGGGCGCAGTTCGTTGCGGGCCATGCGGTGTCCTCCTGGGATGTCGGGACGGGGGCGTCGGGGCGCAGGGACGCCGGACCGTCGGGGGTGTCCGGGGGCTGGGCCGAAACCGTACACCGAAATGGAAGTCATTTTCATCTGGTGTAACGTGAGCTCCGTCCTGCCCATTCCCGGACGCCAGGGAGCACCCATGTCCGCCCACTGCCAGCTCACCGGTCGCCGGCCCGGCTTCGGCAACGCGATCTCGCACTCGCACCGCCGCACCCCGCGCCGCTTCGACCCCAACATCCAGCGCAAGCGCTACTGGCTGCCCAGCGAGGGCCGGCACGTCCGGCTCGTGCTGAGCGCCAAGGGCATCCGCACCGTCGACACCATCGGCATCGAGGCCGCCGTGGCCCGCATCCGCGCCCGGGGGGAGAAGGTCTGATGGCCAAGCAGAGCAAGATCGCCAAGAACGAGCAGCGCCGCGCCGTGGTGGCCCGCTACGCCGAGCGCCGGGCCGAACTCAAGCGGATCATCGCCCACCCCGGCACCGCCCCCGCCGACCGCGTCGCCGCCCAGGCCGAACTCGCCCGCCAGCCGCGCGACGCGAGCGCCACCAGGGTCCGCAACCGCGACGCCGTGGACGGCCGGCCCCGCGGCTACCTGCGCGCCTTCGGCCTCTCCCGGGTCAACCTCCGGGTGCACGCCCACGCCGGGCACCTGCCGGGCGTCCGCAAGGCCAGCTGGTGAGCGCCGTGGACGGCACCCGGCTCCCGGTGGTCGTGGTCGCCGGTCTGCACGCGGACGAACGCCGCGCCGCCGTGGCGGAGTTGACGGCCGCGGCGGTGGACGCCGTGGTGCTGCGGCACGACCTGCGGGACGCCTCGCTCGGCCTGGTCCACCGCGAACTGCGGGACGCCGGTGGGGCGTTCGACACCGAGGCGGTGCCGCTGGCGAACGACTGCGCCTGCTGCGCCCTGCGCGAGGACCTACTGCCCCGCCTGCTGGAGATCGCCGACGAGGGCCGGTACGGGCTCGCGGTGGTCGAACTCTGGGGCGGCAGCGACCCGCACCCCGCCGTCGAGGTGCTCGCCGGCGGGGAGGTCGACGGCCGTCACCTGGCGGACGCGATCGAACTCGCGGGCGTGGTCACCGCCGTCGACCCGGACCGGCTGATCGCCGAACTCTCCGTCCCCGACGACCTGGAGGAGCACGGCGAGCACACCGCCGCCCGCGACGACCGCACCCGGGCCGAGGCGCTCGCCCACCAGATCGAGTACGCCACCACCCTCGTCGTACCGCGCGCCGCGGCGCACGCGCCGGGGCTCGCGCTGCTGCGCCAGCTCCACCCCACCGCCCGGCTGGTCCGGCTCGGCACCGGCACCCTCACCCGGGCCGCACTCGGCGGCTTCGACGTCGCCGCCGCCCGCGACCGGGTCAACCCGGCGATCGCCCTCCTCCCGCAGGAGCGGGACGAGGCCGGGGTCGCCACGCTGGTCTGGGAACGCCGTCGCCCGCTCCACCCGGAGCGGCTGCACCGGGCGCTCGAACTGCTCGTCCCGGCGGCGCAGCGCAGCCGCGGCCGCTTCTGGCTGGCCAACCGGCCCGACCTGATGCTCGCCTGGGACGCGGCCGGGGCCAACCTCGCGGTCGAGGAGTGCGGGCCCTGGCTCACCTCCCTGCCCGACGCCGCCTGGGAGCTCTACCCGCCGGCCCGCCGTGCCGCCGCCGCCCTCGACTGGCACCCGCTGCACGGCGACCGGGTGCAGCAGCTCAGCTTCACCGCCGAGGGGCTGGACGTCGACGGCATCACCGAGCTGCTGGACTCCTGCCTGCTCACCGACGCCGAACTCGCCGCCGGCGAACCCGGCTGGAAGGCCCTCCCGGACGCCTTCCGGGACCTGCTCGACCCCGTCCACCGCTGAACCCGACCCCGTCCGCCCCCGAAGGAGCGCCCGTGCGCAAACGAACCGCCCCGCCGAAGCCCCGCCCCAACCCGCTGCTCGCGGCCGGCATCGAGTACGTCGACTACAAGGACACCGACCTGCTGCGCCGCTTCATCTCCGACCGGGGCAAGATCCGCAGCCGCCGGGTCACCCGCCTCACCGTCCAGCAGCAGCGGGCGATGGCCCGGGCGATCAAGAACGCCCGCGAGATGGCCCTCCTCCCGTACGCCTCCGGCACCAGCCGGTAGATCCGGCACCAGCCGACCAAGGAGCCCCCGATGGCAGTCCCCAAGCGCAAGACCTCCCGCAGCAACACCCGGCACCGCCGCGCCCAGTGGAAGGCGACGGCCCCGAAGCTGGTCCCGATCACCCTGAACGGCCGGGAGATGCTCGTCCCCCAGAACCTCCTCCCGGCCTACCGCCGCGGCCTGATCGACCCGGAGGCGGGGTGACGGTACGGCGCGTGTGAGGGGGAGGGGGTGCCTCTCCGGGCGGCTCGGCGGGCGGAGCGGGCCGGGGGTTCGTAGGCTCGACGCATGGCGGATGCGTACGCGGGGCGGCGGGAGCGGGTGCGGGAGCACTGTGGTGCGGCCGGGACGGATGCGGCGCTGATCACCCGGGCGGCGAACGTGCGCTACCTGACGGGCTGCGCGCCGTGCGGGGCGACCGTGCTGCTGACCCGGGACCGGGTGCTGCTGGCGCTGCCGGACGACCTGCCGCCGGACGACGCGGGGGAGCACCTGATCGCCCCGGACGTCACCCAGGTGCCGGTGCCGGCCGGGACGGACACCGCGCTGGCGGCCGCGGCCGCGGCCGGGCGGCTGGGGGTGCGGGGTCTGGCGGTGGAGGAGCACGACCTGACCGTCACCCGGCACCGGGCGGTGGCGGGCCTGGTGGAGGGCGCCCGGCTGGCGGACCTCGGGCAGGCGGTGGAGCGGCTGCGGGTGGTCAAGGACGAGCACGAGATCGCCGACCTGCGGATCGCCGCCGAGATCGCCGACCAGGCGCTCGGCGAGCTGCTGGAGTCGATCCTGGTCGGCCGCACCGAGCGGCACCTGGCGATGGAGCTGGAGCGCCGGATGATCGACCACGGTGCGGACCGGGCCGCGTTCCCGGTCTCGGTCGGCACCGGCAGCCACTCCGGCCAGCCCGCCCACCAGCCGACCGACCGGCGGGTGGAGGAGGGCGACTTCCTCACCGTGGTGATGGGCGCCCAGTACCGCGGCTACCGGATCTCGACCGCCCGGACCTTCGTGATCGGCGCGGCCCCCGCGCCCTGGCAGGTGGAGCTGCACCGGCTGGTCTTCCGCGCCCAGCGGGCCGGTCGGGAGGCACTCGGGCCCGGGGTGGAGCAGTGCGTACCCGACCGGGTCGCCCGGCAGGTCCTGGAGGCGGCCGGCCACACCGAGGCCTCGCCGCACCCGGTGGGCCACGGCATCGGGCTGGAGATCCGGGAGGCGCCGCGCCTCGGTCCGTCGGACATGGGTAAACTGGACAGCCGCGTGCCGGTCACCGTCGGCCCAGGAGTGCACCTCCCGGGCCGGGGCGGGGTCCGGATCGAGGACACGCTCGTCGTGCGCCCCCTCGAAGAGGGCGGGCCCGAGCTGCTCACCATCACCACCAAGGAGCTCCTCGCCCTGTGACGGCGGCCCCCCGGGGCCGACGGCGGCAGGACGCAAACCCTTGGTTCCTTGACAGCTATATCCAGGAGTAAGTGCGCCCGTGGCTTCCACGAACGATCTCAAGAACGGCATGGTCCTCAAGCTGGAGGGCGGCAAGCTCTGGTCCGTCGTCGAGTTCCAGCACGTCAAGCCCGGTAAGGGCCCGGCCTTCGTGCGTACCAAGCTGAAGGAGGTCCTGACGGGCAAGGTCGTCGACAAGACCTTCAACGCGGGCACCAAGGTCGAGACCGCCAACGTCGACAAGCGCGGCATGCAGTTCTCGTACAAGGACGGCGAGAACTTCGTGTTCATGGACATGGACACCTACGACCAGCTCACCATCGAGCCGGCCGTCGTCGGTGACGCCGCCAACTACCTGCTGGAGGGCTTCGAGGCCCTGGTCGCCACGAACGAGGGCGCGGTGCTCTACATCGAGCTCCCGACCTCCGTCGAGCTGGAGATCTCCCACACCGAGCCGGGCGTCCAGGGCGACCGCTCCACCGGTGGCACCAAGCCGGCCACCCTGGAGACCGGTGCCGAGATCCAGGTCCCGCTCTTCGTCGTCACCGGCGAGAAGGTCAAGGTCGACACCCGCGACGGCAGCTACCTCGGCCGGGTGAAGTAAGTCCGTGTCGGCCGCACGTAGCAAGGCCCGTACCCGGGCCTTCCAGATCCTCTTCGAGGCCGACCACCGCGGGGTCGACCCGCAGCAGGTCCTCGCCGACTGGGTGGCCCGCGCCCGCGAGCCGAAGCCCGACGAGGGCACCCCGCAGGTCGGTGAGTACACGATGGAGCTCATCGAGGGGTACGTCCAGCACGCGCGTCGCATCGACGACCTGATCGAGCAGTACGCGGTGGGCTGGACCCTCGACCGGATGCCGATCGTGGACCGCAACGTCCTGCGGCTCGGTGCGTACGAGCTGATCTGGGAGGACGGCGTCCCGGACGCGGTCGTCCTGGACGAGGCCGTCGAGATCGCCAAGGAGTTCTCCACGGACGACTCCCCGGCCTTCGTCAACGGCATGCTCGCCCGCTTCCTGGAGCTGAAGCCGAGCATCCGCCGGTAACGGTCACGCCTCGTGGACGGCCGTCGGATCCGAGATCTCGGATTCCGGCGGCCGTTCCGTGTTTCACCCGGCAGGCGTAGGGTGGGGGCCTACTCGCCAGTAACATATTCCGCGCGAAGGGCAGGCACCCCCATGACCACCGAGACCCGCAGCGAGTTCGACCGGGGCATCGCGCTGACCAGACACCCCGACGAGGCCGGCCGCTACGACGCCGAGCTCGACGCCGGCTGGCAGATCGGCGGTGGGGTCAACGGCGGGCTGCTGCTCGCCGTCGCCGGACACGCGCTGTCGCTGGAGCACGCGGAACACCCCGATCCGGTGTCGATCAGCGGTTACTACCTGTCCGCCTCCACCCCCGGCCCGGCCACCGTGCGCACCGAGGTGCTGCGCACCGGCCGCGGCCTCTCCACCGGCACCGCCTCGCTCAGCCAGGACGGCGTCGAGCGGCTGCGCGTGGTGGCCAGCCACGGCGACCTGTCCGCCGCCGACGGCGAGGTGCGCACCAGCGCCACCCCGCCGCAGCTGCCGCCGCCGGACCAGTGCATCGGCGTCGAGCACGCGCCCAAGCAACTGGTCGAGCAGGCCGCCCTGCTGGAGCGCTTCGACCTGCGGCTCGACCCGGCCACCGTCGGCTGGGCGCTCGGGCAGCCCTCCGGCCAGGGCCGGATCCAGGGCTGGTTCCGGCTCCGGGACGGCCGCGAGCCCGATCCGCTGCTGCTCCTGCTGGTCGCCGACGCGCTGCCGCCGGTCACCTTCGACCTCGGGATGCCCGGCTGGGCCCCGACCGTCGAGCTGACCGTCCACCTGCGGGCGAAGCCGGCCCCGGGCTGGCTGCGGGTCGTCCACGCCACCCGCAACCTGGCCGGCGGCTACTTCGAGGAGGACGCCGAGGTCTGGGACGAGGCCGGCCGCCTGGTCGCCCAGTCCCGGCAGCTGGCCCGGGTGCCGCGCGGCTGAGCCCGGTCCGGCCGAGGGTCCGACGGGGCCACCGGGGCGACTATTACCGGTGGTTACATTCCTGTGACACGCCGTACGTGTGTGGCGCGCGGAACTGGGGAGTAACACGGTCAGCGGCGAGCCCCGCCGCTGACCGTCACCGCCCGACGGCCCGCCCGCCGATGCCAGGAGCCTCCGAGATGACCAGCCGCAAGGGCCGCGCCCGCCGCAACTCCGACTGCACCACCGGCGGCCCGCGCCCCGCGCTGCGGGGGCCGCACCGGCCGCGGCGGGTCGAGGGGACCGAGCAGGCGTTCGTCATCGGGGTGCTGACCAACGCCGCGGACTTCGCGCGGGCGCGCGCCCGGGGGGTCTGTGACGCCCCCGACTACGAGCGCTACCTGGCCGACACCGCCGAGCTGCTGGCCGACGCGCTGGAGCGGTTCGAGACCGTGCGGGCCCGGATGTTCCACCCGCAGGACTTCGCGGAGTTCTGCCTGCTGCACGGCCTGGACCCGGCCGAGCCCGCCGCCCGCGACCGCTACCTGGTCAACCCGCCGCTGCAGACCCAACTGCTGGTCTACCAGGGCGAGGAGCTGGCCGGGGACTTCCTGCCCCGGCTGGTCCGGGCCCGGGAGAACGGGCTGACGCTCTGCCACGCCGACCTGCTGCTCGACGGCGGGCTGTACGGGGGCGGCCCGTGCGGCGGCGGACCCGACGGCGGCGCCGCTCCGGAGGAGCCGGACGAGGAGCACGCCCGCTGGGTGCGCGCGGCCTACCAGCGCGGGAGCGAGGTGTTCCGCCGGATGCTGGTCGGCGCGGGCGCCGGGGTGTACGAGCTGCGGCTGCGGGTGGACGCGCCCGGCGGGCAGCTGACCGCGTCGGCCCGGGTGCTCCAGTGGGAGGACGGTGTGGTGCGGGTCAACGACGAGGACCTGGAGCTGGTCTGCGCGGTGCTCTGCGCGGGGCTGGCGCTGGAACTGCCCGCGGTCGCCGTGCTGCACGGCTCGCAGGGCACGGCGGTGCCCGGCGCCGCCCGTGGCGGAGCCGCCGACGGACACTTCCGGCCGGCCGCCTGGGCCTGGTCGAGCGCCGGGCCGGACTGGGCGCCGGCCGCCCGCCCGGTACGGCTGGACGGGGTCGAGGCGCAGCCCGGCTACAGCCTGGGAACGGTCTGCTGAGCCCCGGGGCAGGGGCCGCCGACGCCTCGCCCGGGGCTGCTGAGCGCCACGGCGCGACCTCGGGATCCCGGGGTCGCGCCGTGACGTTTCTGCTTGGTATTACTCGGCACTCGCGTGCCTACCGACGGCGAGCCTCAGCTCGCGTCCTCCTCGCGCACCGCGCGGCGCGCGTCGGGGTTGAGCACGCCCCAGGAGATCAGCTGCTCGGTGAGGATCGACGGCGACTGGTCGTAGATGACGGCCAGCGTGCGCAGGTCGTCCTGGCGGATCGACAGCACCTTGCCGTTGTAGTCGCCGCGCTGGCTCTGGATGGTCGCCGCGTAGCGCTGCAGCGGTCCGGCCTTCTCGGACGGGACCTGGGTCAGTCTTTCCAGGTCGAGGACCAGGCGCGGCGGCGGCTCGGCCGCGCCGCCGGGGGTGCCGCCGGGCAGCAGTTCCTGTACCGGCACGCCGTAGAACTCGGCGAGCTCGGCCAGCCGCTGCACGGTGACCGCACGGTCGCCGCGCTCGTACGAGCCGACGACGACTGCCTTCCAGCGCCCCTGGGACTTCTCCTCGACACCGTGCAGGGAGAGCCCCTGCTGAGTGCGGATCGCTCGGAGCTTGCCTCCGAGCTGCTTCGCGTAGTCGCTGGACATTGATCTCCCCGGACGAGATTGCTTCGCGTTCAGTGGTGGGTCACGGGCGATTGGCCGACGCCGTTACCGGTGGGTTCGACGTCCGTCTCGTAACTCACTGTGAGGTTACGTAGAGTAAGGTAGTTGCGTCAAGCCGAATGGGGCAGTCGTGCGAATAGCCCGCATCCTCGGCGCATCCGGTGCGTGAACCCGGCGAAGCGGAACCATGGAGGTCCGTTTGCCGTGCGGCGCGCTGATAGGATGACCCGAAGCCCACGCCCGGTCGGCGGGGGCTGATTCCCAGACATCCTTTAAGGCCCGTCCAGTGAGGCGGGGAAGGAGGTCCGCTTCGGCATGACCACACACCACGAACCGACGCCGCGCGCACCGCACCAGGTGCTGGACGGCACGGACATCGCCCGGGTCGTCACCCGGATAGCGCACGAGATCGTCGAGCGCGCCAAGGGCGCGGAGGACGTCGTGCTGCTCGGCATCCACACCAGGGGAGTCCACCTCTCCCGCCGCCTGCGCGACCGGCTGGCCCAGATCACCGGGCGCGAGATCCCGCTGGGCACCCTGGACATCACCATGTACCGGGACGACCTGCGGCTGAAGCCCGCCCGCGCGCTGGAGCACACCGAGATCCCGCCCGGCGGCATCGACGGCAAGCTGGTCATCCTCGTCGACGACGTGCTGTTCTCCGGACGCACCATCCGCGCCGCGCTCGACGCGCTGAGCGACATCGGCCGCCCGCGCGCCGTGCAGCTCGCCGTGCTGGTCGACCGCGGCCACCGTGAGCTGCCGATCCGGGCCGACTACGTGGGCAAGAACCTCCCCACCTCGCTGCGCGAGGCCGTGCAGGTCCGCTTCGCCGACACCGACGGCGTGGACGCCGTCCTGGTCGGCGACCGCGACTACACCGCCCGCAGCTCGCAGGCCCTGGCCTCCCAGCCCACCGAACCGCACCTCCCGGAGTAGCCCGCGTGAAGCGCCACCTCGTCTCCGCCGCCGATCTCAGCCGCGACGACGCGCTGCTGATCCTGGACACCGCCGAGGAGCTGGCCCAGCTCTCCGGCCGGGCCGTCAAGAAGCTGCCCACGCTGCGCGGCCGCACCGTCGTCAACCTCTTCTTCGAGGACTCCACCCGGACCAAGACCTCCTTCGAGGCCGCCGAGAAGCGACTGTCCGCGGACGTCATCAACTTCTCCGCCAAGGGCTCCTCCGTCTCCAAGGGCGAGAGCCTCAAGGACACCGCGCTGACCCTCCAGGCGATGGGCGCCGACGCCGTCGTGATCCGCCACCACGCCTCGGGCGCGCCGGCCCGGCTGGCCCAGTCCGACTGGCTGCACGGCAGCGTGATCAACGCCGGTGACGGCACCCACGAGCACCCCACCCAGGCGCTGCTCGACGCCTTCACCATGCGCCGCCACCTCAACGCCGGCCTCGGCAACGACCTGGCCGGCCGCCGGGTCACCATCGTCGGCGACATCCTGCACAGCCGGGTCGCCCGCTCCAACGTGCACCTGCTGACCACCCTCGGCGCCCAGGTGACCTTCGTCGCCCCGCCGACCCTGCTGCCGATCGGGATCGAGAACTGGCCCTGCGAGGTCAGCTACTCCCTCGACGCCGTGCTGCCCAAGACCGACGCGCTGATGATGCTGCGGGTGCAGCGCGAGCGGATGAACGCCGCGTTCTTCCCGACCGAGCGCGAGTACAGCCGCCGCTACGGCATGAACGGCCTGCGGATGGCCCAGCTGCCCGAGCACGCCATCGTGATGCACCCCGGCCCGATGGTCCGCGGCATGGAGATCACCGCCGAGGTCGCCGACTCGCCGCGCTGCACCGTGGTCGAGCAGGTCGCCAACGGCGTCTCGATCCGGATGGCCGTCCTGTACCTGCTGCTCGGCGGCGCCACCCTGGCCGACGCCCCCCGCACCGACTCCGTGGAGACCTCCCAGTGACGAGCTACCTGATCCGCAACGCCAAGATCCTGGGCGGCGCCCCGCAGGACCTCCACCTCGCCGACGGCGTGATCAAGGAGATCGGCACCGGCCTGGCCGTCGAGGCGGACATCGAGATCGACGCCACCGGCATGATCGTGCTGCCCGGCCTGGTCGACCTGCACACCCACCTGCGCGAGCCCGGCCGCGAAGACGCCGAGACCGTGCTCACCGGCACCCAGGCCGCCGCGATGGGCGGCTTCACCGCCGTGCACGCGATGGCCAACACCACCCCGGTGGCCGACACCGCCGGTGTGGTCGAGCAGGTCTGGCGGCTCGGCCAGGAGGCCGGCTACTGCGACGTGCAGCCGGTCGGCGCCGTCACCGTCGGCCTGGAGGGCAAGAAGCTCGCCGAGCTCGGCGCGATGCACGAGTCCGCGGCCGGGGTCCGGGTCTTCTCCGACGACGGCAAGTGCGTGGACGACGCGGTGCTGATGCGCCGCGCCCTGGAGTACGTCAAGGCCTTCGACGGTGTCGTCGCCCAGCACGCCCAGGAGCCGCGGCTGACCGAGGGCGCCCAGATGAACGAGGGCCAGGTCTCCGGCGAGCTCGGACTGGGCGGCTGGCCGGCCGTCGCCGAGGAGTCGATCATCGCCCGCGACGTGCTGCTCGCCGCGCACGTCGGCTCCCGGCTGCACGTCTGCCACCTCTCCACGGCCGGCTCGGTCGAGATCGTCCGCTGGGCCAAGTCCAAGGGCTGGGACGTCACCGCCGAGGTCACCCCGCACCACCTGCTGCTCACCGACGAGCTGGTCCGCTCCTACGACCCGGTGTACAAGGTGAACCCGCCGCTGCGCACCGCCGAGGACGTCCAGGCGCTGCGCAAGGCGCTCGCCGACGGCACCATCGACGCCGTCGCCACCGACCACGCGCCGCACCCGGCCGAGGACAAGGACTGCGAGTGGGCCGTGGCCGCGATGGGCATGGTCGGCCTGGAGACCGCGCTGTCGGTCGTGCAGCAGACCATGGTCGACACCGGCCTGCTGAACTGGGAGGGCGTCGCGGACCGGATGTCCCGCCGCCCGGCCCGGATCGGCCGTCTCACCGGGCACGGCCGGCCGGTCTCGGTGGGTGAGCCCGCCAACCTGGTCCTCTTCGATCCCGCGTACCGTGGTGCCGTGAACCCCGAGACCTTCGCCACCCGTAGCCGCAACACCCCCTACAAGGGCATGGACCTGCCTGGACGGGTGCACGCCACCTTCCTGCGCGGTCGTGCCACCGTGCTGGCCGGCGAGCTGGCCGAGCAGGGCGGCCAGGAGTGATGGACCACGCCACGCTCGCCAAGGAGCAGGCGAAGGTCACCGACTGGCCCGGCTACATCGGCTGGTCGATCGGGCTCCTGATCGTCATCGGCCTGATCTACTGGCTGATGCGCCAGGGCTGGAACTGGCGGCGCACCCTGCAGTCCGGGATCCCGCCGCTGCCCGCCGTGCCGGCCCGCGCCGGGCGGACCATCCTGGAGACCAGCGGCCGGTACCACGGCACCACCACCGCCGGGAACTGGCTCGACCGGGTCGTCGCGCACGGCCTGGGCACCCGCAGCCGGGCCGACCTCACCCTCGGCGAGGACGGCCTGCTGGTCCAGCGCCCCGGTGACGTGGACTTCTGGATCCCGGCCGAGCACCTGACCGGGGCCCGGACCGACTCCGGGATCGCCGGCAAGGTCGTCCCCTCCGGACTGCTGGTGGTCGGCTGGGCGCACGAGGGCGCCGAGCTGGACTCCGGGTTCCGGGCCGACCACCCCGACGAGCACGCCGCCTGGGTCGAGGCGATCAACGAGCTCGTCACCCGTACCACGACGAAGACGAAGAAGACGGAAGAGGCCGCGCAATGACCGCACCTGCCCCCACCACGCAGCGCCAACGGCGGGAGCGTGTCCCCGCCGTGCTCGTCCTGGAGGACGGCCGGACCTTCCGCGGTCAGGCCTACGGCGCGACCGGTGAGACCTTCGGCGAGGCGGTCTTCAACACCGGCATGTCCGGTTACCAGGAGACCCTGACCGACCCGTCGTACCACCGCCAGGTGGTCGTGATGACCGCGCCGCAGATCGGCAACACCGGCTGGAACGACGAGGACGACGAGTCCAAGCAGATCTGGGTCGCCGGGTACGTCGTGCGCGACCCCGCCCGGGTCGCCTCCAACTGGCGCTCGCGCCGCTCGCTGGACGAGGAGCTGGCCCGCCAGGGCGTCGTCGGCATCAGCGGCGTCGACACCCGCGCGCTGACCCGCCACCTGCGCGAGCGGGGCGCGATGCGCTGCGGCATCTTCTCCGGCGAGGCGCTGGCCGACCAGGCCGCGCTGCTCGCCCGGGTGCAGCAGTCGCCCGAGATGAAGGGCGCCGACCTGTGCGCCGAGGTCGCCACCACCGAGCCGTACGTCGTGCCCGCCGTCGGTGAGAAGAAGTTCACCGTCGCGGCGCTGGACCTCGGCATCAAGGCGATGACCCCGCAGCGGATGGCCGAGCGCGGCATCGAGGTGCACGTGCTGCCGGCCGACTCCACCCTCGAGGACGTCTACGCGGTCGCCCCGGACGGCGTGTTCTTCTCCAACGGCCCGGGCGACCCGGCCACCGCCGACCACCAGGTCGCCCTCGCGCAGGGCGTGCTGGAGCGCAGGACCCCGTTCTTCGGGATCTGCTTCGGCAACCAGATCCTCGGCCGCGCGCTGGGCTTCGGCACCTACAAGCTCAAGTACGGCCACCGCGGCATCAACCAGCCGGTGCAGGACCGCACCACCGGCAAGGTCGAGGTGACCGCCCACAACCACGGCTTCGCCGTGGACGCGCCCCTGGACAAGGTGAGCGACACCCCCTACGGGCGGGTCGAGGTCTCCCACGTCTGCCTCAACGACGACGTGGTCGAGGGCCTCCAGGCGCTCGACGTGCCCGCCTTCAGCGTGCAGTACCACCCCGAAGCGGCCGCCGGCCCGCACGACGCCGCCTACCTGTTCGACCGCTTCGTGAAGCTCATGGAGGGCCAGCGTGCCTAAGCGCACTGACATCAAGTCCGTCCTGGTGATCGGCTCCGGCCCGATCGTCATCGGCCAGGCCGCCGAGTTCGACTACTCCGGCACCCAGGCCTGCCGCGTCCTCAAGGCCGAGGGCCTGCGGGTCGTGCTGGTCAACTCCAACCCGGCCACGATCATGACCGACCCGGAGATCGCCGACGCCACCTACGTCGAGCCGATCACCCCGGAGTTCGTCGAGAAGATCATCGCCAAGGAGCGTCCCGACGCGCTGCTGCCGACCCTGGGCGGCCAGACCGCGCTGAACACCGCGATCTCGCTGCACTCGGCGGGCACGCTGGAGAAGTACGGCGTCGAGCTGATCGGCGCCGACGTGGTGGCGATCAACAAGGGCGAGGACCGCGAGCTCTTCAAGGGCGTCGTCGAGGCCGTCAAGGCGAAGATCGGGTACGGCGAGTCCGCCCGCTCGGTCATCTGCCACTCCATGGACGACGTGCTGGCCGGCGTCGACACGCTCGGCGGCTACCCCGTCGTCGTGCGCCCCTCCTTCACCATGGGCGGCGCCGGCTCCGGCTTCGCCCACAACGAGGAGGACCTGCGCCGCATCGCCGGTCAGGGCCTGGCCCTCTCGCCGACCACCGAGGTGCTCCTGGAGGAGTCCATCCTCGGCTGGAAGGAGTACGAGCTGGAGCTGATGCGCGACCGGAACGACAACGTCGTGGTCGTCTGCTCCATCGAGAACTTCGACCCGATGGGCGTGCACACCGGTGACTCGATCACCGTCGCCCCGGCGATGACCCTCACCGACCGCGAGTACCAGATCCTGCGCGACATCGGCATCGCCGTGATCCGCGAGGTCGGCGTCGACACCGGCGGCTGCAACATCCAGTTCGCGGTCAACCCCGAGGACGGCCGGGTCATCGTGATCGAGATGAACCCGCGCGTCTCCCGCTCCTCGGCGCTCGCCTCCAAGGCCACCGGCTTCCCGATCGCCAAGATCGCCGCCAAGCTGGCCGTCGGCTACACCCTGGACGAGATCCCCAACGACATCACCGAGCAGACCCCGGCCTCCTTCGAGCCGACCCTCGACTACGTCGTGGTCAAGGTCCCGCGGTTCGCGTTCGAGAAGTTCCCGAGCGCCGACGCCACCCTCACCACCACCATGAAGTCGGTCGGCGAGGCCATGGCCATGGGCCGCAACTTCCCCGAGGCGCTGCAGAAGGCGCTGCGCTCGCTGGAGAAGAAGGGCTCCCAGTTCAGCTGGACCGGCCCGCTCGGCGACAAGGCCGAGCTGCTGGTCAAGGCCACCGTGCCGACCGACGGCCGGATCAACACCGTGATGGACGCCATCCGGGCCGGCGCCACCCCGGAGGAGGTCTTCCAGTACACGAAGATCGACCCGTGGTTCGTCGACCAGCTCTTCCTGCTGGACGAGATCGCCGGCGAGCTGGCCGAGGCCGCCGAGCTCACCCCCGAGCTGCTGCGCCACGCCAAGCGGCACGGCTTCTCCGACCAGCAGGTCGGCGAGATCCGCGGCCTGCGGCCGGACGTGGTCCGCGAGGTGCGCCACGCGCTCGGCATCCGCCCGGTGTTCAAGACCGTCGACACCTGCGCCGCCGAGTTCGCCGCCAAGACCCCGTACTTCTACTCCTCGTACGACGAGGAGAGCGAGGTCGCCCCGCGCACCAAGCCGGCCGTGATCATCCTCGGCTCGGGCCCGAACCGCATCGGCCAGGGCATCGAGTTCGACTACTCCTGCGTGCACGCCTCCTTCGCGCTGGCCGAGGCCGGGTACGAGACCGTCATGGTCAACTGCAACCCGGAGACCGTCTCCACCGACTACGACACCTCCGACCGGCTCTACTTCGAGCCGCTCACCCTGGAGGACGTGCTGGAGATCGTCCACGCCGAGCAGCAGGCCGGTCCGCTGGCCGGTGTGATCGTCCAGCTCGGCGGCCAGACCCCGCTGGGCCTGGCGCAGGCGCTCAAGGACAACGGCGTGCCGATCGTCGGCACCCAGCCCGAGGCGATCGACCTCGCCGAGGAGCGCGGCGCCTTCGGCCGCGTGCTGCGCGACGCCGGTCTGCCCGCGCCCAAGCACGGCACCGCCTTCTCCTTCGCGGAGGCCAAGGCGATCGCCGACGAGATCGGCTACCCGGTGCTGGCCCGCCCGTCCTACGTGCTCGGCGGCCGCGGCATGGAGATCGTCTACGACGAGGCCTCGCTCGCCTCCTACCTGGAGCGGCACGCCGGTCTGATCTCCGAGCACCCGGTGCTGATCGACCGCTTCCTGGACGACGCGGTGGAGATCGACGTCGACGCGCTCTACGACGGCACCGAGCTCTACCTCGGCGGCGTCATGGAGCACATCGAGGAGGCCGGCATCCACTCCGGCGACTCCGCCTGCGCGCTGCCCCCGATCACCCTGGGCGGCTACGACATCAAGCGCCTGCGCACCTCCACCGAGGCGATCGCGCGCGGCGTCGGCGTCCGCGGCCTGATCAACATCCAGTTCGCGCTGGCCGGGGACATCCTCTACGTGCTGGAGGCCAACCCGCGCGCCTCCCGCACCGTGCCCTTCACCTCCAAGGCGACCGCCGTGCCGCTGGCCAAGGCCGCCGCCCGGATCTCGCTCGGCGCCACCATCGCCGAGCTGCGCGCCGAGGGCATGCTGCCGACCGAGGGCGACGGCGGCACCCTGCCGGCCGACGCCCCGATCGCGGTCAAGGAGGCCGTGATGCCGTGGAGCCGCTTCCGCGACATCCACGGCCGCGGCGTGGACACCGTGCTCGGCCCCGAGATGCGCTCGACCGGCGAGGTCATGGGCATCGACCGGGTCTTCGGCACCGCGTACGCCAAGGCGCAGGCCGGTGCGTACGGCGCGCTGCCGACCAAGGGCAAGGTCTTCGTCTCGGTCGCCAACCGGGACAAGCGCAACCTGGTCTTCCCGGCCCGGGCGCTGGTCGGCCTCGGCTTCGAGGTGCTCGCCACCGCCGGCACCGCCGAGGTGCTGCACCGCGGCGGCATCCCGTCGACGCTGGTGCGCAAGCACAGCGAGGGCGAGGGCCCGAACGGCGAGAAGACCATCGTCCAGCTGATCCACGACGGCGAGGTCGACCTGATCATCAACACGCCGTACGGCACCGGCGGGCGCCTGGACGGCTACGAGATCCGCACCGCCGCGGTCTCCCGCGGCGTCCCGTGCCTGACCACCGTCCAGGCGATGGGGGCCGCCGTCCAGGGCATGGACGCGCAGCTGCGGGACGAGGTCGGAGTGATGTCGCTCCAGGAGCACGCCGAGCTGATCAACGCCGGCCGCAAGTAGCACCACCGCAGTGGGGGGCACCGGAGCCAGTCGGGTGCCCCCCACTTCCATGACCAAGTCCGGTCATCGATCCGGGAGTTGACCCCCCTTGTACAAGTTCCTGTTCGACCTCGTCTTCAAGAAGATGGACCCGGAGAAGGCGCACCACCTCGCCTTCTTCTGGATCCGGCTCGCCTCCTCGGTGCCCGGCCTGCGCACCCTGGTCCGGCTGGTGCTCGCCCCCCGCGACCGGGCGCTGCGCACCAGGGCCCTCGGCCTGGACCTGCCCGGTCCGTTCGGGCTCGCGGCCGGCTTCGACAAGAACGGCGTCGGCATCGACGGCCTGGCGATGCTCGGCTTCGACTACGTCGAGATCGGCACCATCACCGGCGAGGCCCAGCCGGGCAACCCGGCGCCCCGGCTGTTCCGCCTGGTCGAGGACCGCGCGCTGATCAACCGGATGGGCTTCAACAACCAGGGCTCGGCCCGGGTCGCCGCCCGGTTGGCCGCCCGCCCGCACACCAGCTCCACCCCGGTGATCGGCGTCAACATCGGCAAGACCAAGGTGGTCGAGGAAGCCGACGCGGTCGCCGACTACGTCAAGTCGACCGAGCGGCTGGCCAAGTACGCCGACTACCTGGTGGTCAACGTCAGCTCGCCGAACACCCCCGGGCTGCGCAACCTCCAGGCCGTCGACCACCTGCGCCCGCTGCTCGCCGCGGTGCGCGAGGCCGCCGACCGCACCACCGCGCACCACGTGCCGCTGCTGGTCAAGATCGCCCCCGACCTGGCGGACGAGGACGTCGACGCGGTCGCCGACCTCGCCCTGGAGCTGGGCCTGGACGGCATCATCGCCACCAACACCACGATCGGCCGGGAGGGCCTGCGGGCGGACGCCCGGCGGGTCGAGGAGATCGGCATGGGCGGCCTGTCCGGCGCCCCGCTCAAGGCCCGCGCCCTGGAGGTGCTGCAGCGGCTGCGCGCCCGCACCGGCGGCCGGCTGGCCCTGGTCTCGGTCGGCGGCGTGGAGACCGCCGAGGACGCCTGGCAGCGGATCATCCACGGGGCCGACCTGGTGCAGGGCTACAGCGCCTTCATCTACGAGGGGCCGTTCTGGTGCCGCCGGGTCCACAAGGGCCTGTCCGCCCGGATCCGCGCCGCGGGCTTCCGTGACCTCGCGGCGGCCGTCGGCAGCGCCGTGCGCGACGCGGATGCCGTGCGCGACGTGAGCGACGTGCGCGACCCCAAGAACGCTTCCTGAACCCCCGTACGACCTTCGGAGTGGACGACATGACCCTCGCCCCGTTCGGCGCCCGGCTGCGCCAGGCCCTCGACACCCGCGGCCAGCTCTGCGTCGGGATCGACCCGCACGCCTCCCTGCTCTCCGCCTGGGGGCTCGGCGACGACCTCGCCGGGCTGGAGACCTTCAGCCGCACCGTGGTGGAGGCGCTGGCCGACCGGGTGGCCGTGCTGAAGCCGCAGGCGGCCTTCTTCGAGCGCTTCGGCAGCAAGGGCGTCGCGGTGCTGGAGAAGAGCGTGGCGGAGGCCCGGGAGGCCGGCGCGCTGGTGCTGATGGACGCCAAGCGCGGCGACATCGGCTCCACCATGGCCGCCTACGCGGAGGCCTTCCTGTCGCCCGGCAGCCCGCTGTTCTCGGACGCCGTCACGGTCAGCCCGTACCTGGGCTTCGGCTCGCTGCGCCCGGCCCTGGACCTGGCCCGCGAGCAGGGCTGCGGCGTCTTCGCGCTGGCGCTCACCTCCAACCCGGAGGGCGCCGAGGTGCAGCGCGCGGTCGGTGCGGCCGGCGAGCCGGTCGCGGCCTCGGTGCTGCGGCAGCTGGCGGCGGAGAACGCGGACGCCGCGCCGCTGGGCTCCTTCGGCGCGGTGGTCGGCGCGACGCTGGCCGACGCGGGCGTGGACCTGGCGATCAACGGCCCGCTGCTGGCCCCCGGGATCGGCGCCCAGGGCGCGACCATGGCGGACCTGCCGCGGGTTTTCGGCGCCTCGGTGCTCAACGTGGTGCCGAGCGTCAGCCGGGACGTGCTGAAGCACGGACCGTCGGTTCCGGCGCTCCGGGAGGCGGCGGAGCGCTTCGTCGGGGAGTTCGCCGACGCCGTCAAGTAGTGGGAGCGGAGACCGTCAAGTAGCGGAAGGGGCGCGGCCGGTAGCCCGGTGGTAGCGGCCCGGTGACCGTCCGCAGTGTCCGCAGGACGGCGGGTCGGCTCCGCGGTTGACGTGAGCGCCGTCACACTGGGCCCGTCAAAGTTTCGCAATCGCGGTCATTTTGCCCTGGAAAGTCCTGGTCGGCCTTGGCTGACCAGGACTTTTCGTGTTCTTTTCCTGACGTGGCGCCGCAATGCGGGTAGTGTCCGGCGATAGGTCATCGGCGAGCCGCGAAACCCGTAGCTCCCGCAGGTCAGGGCCCTGTGGTTCCCCATTGGGCTCCCCTTGCGGACGGTGTCCCCGGTACCAAACCAGTCATAGCTCAATCCCTTCCTTCCACACCCTGAGGTGAACGGCGTGGCTCTTCCGCCCCTTACCCCTGAACAGCGCACCGCCGCGCTCGCCAAGGCCGCCGAGGCTCGCCGGGAGCGCGCCGAGGTCAAGAACCGGCTCAAGCACTCCGGTGCCTCCCTGCACGATGTGATCAAGGCCGGCAAGAACGACAACGACGTCATCGGCAAGATGAAGGTGTCGGCCCTGCTGGAGTCCCTTCCGGGCGTCGGCAAGGTTCGGGCCAAGCAGATCATGGAGCGTCTCGGCATCAGCGAGAGCCGCCGTGTCCGCGGTCTCGGAACGAACCAGATCGCCTCCCTGGAGCGGGAGTTCGGCGGTGGCGCCGCCTGACCGTGCCCCCGTGGTCCCGGGATCGTCCGCGATCCGGGATAATCGGTGCATGAGTGAGCGTCCGCGGCTGACCGTGCTCTCCGGCCCCTCGGGGGTCGGCAAGAGCACGGTCGTCGCTCATATGAGGAAGATGTACCCCGAGGTCTGGCTCTCGGTGTCGGCCACCACCCGGCACCCGAGGCCCGGCGAGAAGAACGGGGTCCAGTACCACTTCGTCGACAACGACGAGTTCGACAAGCTGGTCGCCAACGGCGAGCTGCTGGAGTGGGCGGAGTTCGCGGGGAACCGTTACGGCACCCCGCGTGCGGCCGTCCTGGAGAAGCTGGAGCGCGGCGAGCCCGTCCTGCTGGAGATCGACCTGCAGGGCGCCCGTCAGGTGCGCGAGTCGATGCCGGAGGCCCAGCTGGTCTTCCTGGCCCCGCCGAGCTGGGACGAGCTGGTCCGTCGGCTGACCGGCCGGGGCACCGAGTCGCAGGACGTGATCGACCGGCGGCTGGAGGCGGCGAAGGTCGAGCTCGCGGCCGAGGCCGAGTTCGATTCGACCCTTGTCAACACCTCCGTCGAGCAGGTAGCGGCCGAACTGCTAGCCTTGCTCGGTGTAGCCTGACCTGTCAGTCTTTTCCACCCTTTCGGAAGGTTTTCGCGTGTCCTCTTCCATGACCGCGCCCGAGGGCATCATCAACCCGCCGATCGACGAGCTGCTTGAGGCCACCGACTCGAAGTACAGCCTCGTGATCTACGCCGCCAAGCGCGCGCGCCAGATCAACGCGTACTACTCCCAGCTCGGCGAGGGCCTGCTGGAGTACGTCGGCCCGCTGGTCGACACCCACGTGCACGAGAAGCCGCTGTCGATCGCGCTGCGCGAGATCAACGCGGGCATGCTGACCGCCGAGGCGGTCGAGGGCGCCGCCTGAGGCAGCCCCGTCACCTGTCCCGGAGGGCCCGGCGGAACATTCCGCCGGGCCCTCCGGCGTTCCCGTCCTCGGCCCGGGGGCTCGGCCGGGGGCCGGGTCGCCGTGGGGGCCGGGCCGCGGTGCGGGCGGCTGCCGGGGGGTCGTAGGGTGGGCGGGTTCCGGATCGGGAGAAAGGTCGGTGTCTGACGGTGGACGCTCCTCGGGTGGCTCTGGGTGTCAGCGGCGGGATCGCCGCGTACAAGGCGTGCGAGCTGCTGCGGCGGTTCACCGAGTCCGGCCACCAGGTCACCGTGGTGCCCACCGCGGCGGCGCTGCACTTCGTCGGCGAGGCCACCTGGGCCGCGCTGTCCGGCCGGCCGGCCGCCACCGAGACCTGGGAGCGCGTGCACGAGGTGCCGCACGTGCGGATCGGGCAGCAGGCCGACCTGGTGGTGGTCGCCCCGGCCACCGCCGACCTGATCGCCAAGGCCGCCCACGGGCTGGCCGACGACCTGTTGACCAACACCCTGCTCACCGCCCGCTGCCCGGTCGTCCTGGCGCCCGCGATGCACACCGAGATGTGGGAGCACCCGGCCACCCGGGAGAACGTCGCCACGCTGCGCCGGCGCGGGGTGATCGTGCTGGAACCGGCCGTCGGCCGGCTCACCGGCAAGGACACCGGCAAGGGGCGGCTGCCCGAGCCCGGCGCGATCTTCGAGGCCTGCCGGGCCGTGCTGCGCCGCGGCGGCCCGGTGCCGACCGACCTGGCCGGGCGGCACGTGGTGGTCTCGGCCGGCGGGACCCGGGAGCCGCTGGACCCGGTGCGCTACCTCGGCAACCGCTCCTCCGGCAAGCAGGGCTACGCGCTGGCCGCGACCGCCGCGGCACGGGGGGCGCGGGTGACCCTGGTCTCGGCCAACGCCGAACTGCCCGACCCGGCCGGGGTGGACGTGGTGCACGTCTCCACCGCGCTGGAGCTGCGCGAGGCGGCGCTGAAGGCGGCCGCGGACGCGGACGCCGTGGTGATGGCCGCGGCGGTGGCCGACTTCCGGCCCGCCGAGTACGCGACCGGCAAGATCAAGAAGGTCGAGGGGGTCGAGCCGGCGCCGGTCGCGCTGGTCCGCAACCCCGACGTGCTGGCCGAGCTGTCCGCCCACCGGCCCCGTTCGGGTCAACTGGTGGTGGGTTTCGCGGCGGAGACCGACGACGTGCTCGCCAACGGCCGCGCCAAGCTCGCCCGCAAGGGCTGCGACCTGCTGGTCGTCAACGAGGTGGGCAACGGCAAGGCTTTCGGGCAGGACGTCAACGAGGCCGTGGTGCTGGGCGCGGACGGCAGTGAGACCCCCGTACCGGTGGGGCCCAAGGAGGCCCTCGCGGACGTGGTCTGGGACCTGGTCGCGAACCGGCTGGAACCGGTACGGAACTGATCGGGTCCCGCTGGAGAACGGTCTTGATTTCCGGAAGCGGGTGACGTTCGGCGGAACCAGCCGGTTAGACTCGCAGGAATCAAGTCTTTCCGGATGTCCCCGGTTCGCCGGGGGCCTTCAGTCAGCAGCCGCTGCAACCCCAGGGAGCGCTGTGTCTCGCCGCCTGTTCACCTCGGAGTCCGTGACCGAGGGACACCCCGACAAGATCGCTGACCAGATCAGCGACACCATCCTTGACGCGCTCCTCCGGGAGGACCCGACCTCGCGGGTCGCCGTGGAGACGCTCATCACCACCGGCCAGGTGCACGTGGCCGGCGAGGTGACGACCAAGGCGTACGCCCCGATCGCCCAGCTCGTCCGGGACAAGATCCTGGAGATCGGCTACGACAGCTCCAAGAAGGGCTTCGACGGCGCCTCCTGCGGCGTGTCGGTGTCCATCGGCGCGCAGTCGCCCGACATCGCGCAGGGTGTCGACACCGCGTACGAGGCCCGGGTCGAGGGCGATGAGGACGATCTGGACAAGCAGGGGGCCGGCGACCAGGGCCTGATGTTCGGCTACGCGTCCGACGAGACGCCCGAGCTGATGCCGCTGCCGATCACCCTGGCGCACCGCCTCTCCCGCCGCCTCACCGAGGTCCGCAAGAACGGGACCATCCCGTACCTGCGCCCCGACGGCAAGACCCAGGTCACCATCGAGTACGACGGCGACAAGGCCGTCCGCCTCGACACCGTGGTCGTCTCCACCCAGCACGCCTCGGACATCGACCTGGAGTCGCTGCTCACCCCGGACATCCGCGAGTTCGTCGTGGAGCCGGAGCTGAAGGCGCTGGCCGACCAGGGCATCAAGCTGACCACCGAGGGCTACCGCCTGCTGGTCAACCCGACCGGCCGCTTCGAGATCGGCGGCCCGATGGGCGACGCCGGCCTCACCGGCCGCAAGATCATCATCGACACCTACGGCGGCATGGCCCGCCACGGCGGCGGCGCCTTCTCCGGCAAGGACCCGTCCAAGGTGGACCGCTCGGCCGCGTACGCGATGCGCTGGGTGGCGAAGAACATCGTCGCCGCCGGCCTCGCCAGCCGCGCCGAGGTGCAGGTCGCGTACGCGATCGGCAAGGCCGAGCCGGTCGGCCTGTTCGTGGAGACCTTCGGCACCGAGACCGTGCCGGTCCTCACCATCCAGAAGGCCGTCTCCGAGGTCTTCGACCTGCGCCCGGCCGCGATCATCCGCGACCTGGACCTGCTGCGCCCGATCTACTCGCAGACCGCCGCGTACGGCCACTTCGGCCGTGAGCTGCCGGACTTCACCTGGGAGCGGACCGACCGGGTGGAGCAGCTGAAGGCTGCCGTGCGGGACTGACCTCCCGGCGTTCTCCGGAGCGGCGTCCGCCCCTGTTCGGGGCGGGCGCCGCTCCGTTCTGTGCGCGGTGTCGGTGTGACCTGGTAGTACTTGGGAGCGATGAGCAGCACAGGGGAGAACGGGGCCGCCGAGCCGGAGCAGCTGGCGTTCATCCGGGAGACGGTCAAGCGGGCCAAACCGCGGTCGTGGCGCGGGGCCAAGCGGGCCGAGCACCTGCCGGTGGCCCGGGTGGTGGTGGACAAGGGCGTGCTCACCATCGACAAGCTCTTCGACTACGAGGTGCCGGCGGCCATGGCCGAGGAGGCCCAGCCGGGCGTCCGGGTGCGGGTGCGCTTCGGGGCGCGGGTGGTCAAGGGCCAGCGCGAGGGCGGGGAACTGCACGACGGGTTCATCGTCGCCCGGCTGGAGAAGAGCGACTTCGCCGGGCCGCTCGCCCCGCTCGCCCAGGTGCTCTCGCCCGAACCGGTGCTCACCCCGCAGCTGCTGCGGCTGTGCCGCACCGTCGCCGACCGCTACGCCGGAACCCTGGCCGACGTGCTGCAGCTCGCCGTGCCGCCCCGGCACGCCAAGGCCGAGGCCGAGCCCTCGCCGCCGCCGCTGCCCCGCCCGTCGGTGCCCGCCCCGGGCGGCTGGCAGCGCTACCCGGCCGGGCCGGACTTCCTCGCCGCACTGGCCGGGGGCGGTTCGCCGCGCGCGGTGTGGGCGGCGCTGCCGGGGCCCGGCTGGCCGTACGAGATCGCCCGGGCGGTCGCCGCGACGCTGGCCGGCGGGCGCGGCGCGCTGGTGGTGCTGCCGGACCGGCGGTCGGTGGCCCGGGTGGACCGGGCGCTGACCGAGCTGCTCGGAGCGGGGATGCACGTCGCCCTGGAGGCCGAACTCGGGCCGCGCGAGCGCTACCGGCGCTGGCTCGCGGTCAGTCGCGGCTCGGTGCACGCCGCGATCGGGACCAGGGCCACCATGTTCGCGCCGGTGCGCGACCTCGGACTGGTCGTGGTCTGGTCCGACGGCGACGGCAGCCACAGCGACCCGCGCGCCCCGCACCCGCACGTGCGCGAGGTGGCGCTGCTGCGCGCCGCCGAGGAGGGGGCGGCCGTCCTGCTCGGCGGGCACGCGGTGACGGTGGAGGGCGCCCAACTGGTCAGCACCGGCTGGGCGCGGCCGCTGGCGGCCGACCGGGAGACGGTGCGGCAGGTCGCGCCGAGGGTGCGCACCGTCACCGACCAGGACCAGCACCGGGACGCGGCCGCGCAGGCCGCCCGGCTGCCCTCGGTGGCCTGGGAGGCCGCCCGGGAGTCGCTGGCGGCCGGGCACCCGGTGCTGATCCAGGTGCCCCGGCGCGGCTACGTGCCCCGGCTGGCCTGCGGACGCTGCCGCACGCCCGCCCGCTGCCGGCGCTGCGAGGGGCCGCTCGAGGCGGCCTCGGCGGACGCCCCGCTGTCCTGCGCCTGGTGCGGGCAGGCGGAGAACGACTGGCACTGCCCCGAGTGCGGCTCCTTCCGGCTGCGGGCCCAGGTGGTCGGTGCCCGGCGCACGGCGGAGGAGCTGGGCAAGTCCTTCCCGCGGATCCCGGTGCGGACCTCGGGGCGGGACGCGGTGCTGGACACCGTGCCGGACGAACCCTCGCTGGTGATCTCCACCCCCGGTGCGGAACCGGTGGTCGAGGGCGGGACCGGCTACGGGGCGGTGCTGCTGCTGGACGGCTGGGCGCTGCTGAGCCGGCCCGACCTGCGGGCCGGGGAGGAGGCGCTGCGGCTCTGGCTGGCCGCGGCGGCGCTCGCCCGGCCCTCGGCCGAGGGCGGGACGGTCGTCGTGGTGGCCGAGCCCTCGGCCCGGCCGGTGCAGGCGCTGGTGCGCTGGGACCCGCTGGGCCACGCCGGGCTGGAGCGGGACGAACGGGCGCAGCTGCACTTCCCGCCGGTGTCGCGGATGGCCGCGGTGAGCGGGAGCCCGGCGGCCGTCGCGGACCTGCTCAACCTGATCCGGCTGCCGGAGGGTGCGGACGTGCTCGGGCCGGTGCCGGTGCCCGCGCTGCGCGGGGAGGAGCAGGAGCGGGCGCTGCTGCGGGTGGCGCCCGGGCAGGGGGCGGCGCTGGCGGCGGCGCTCAAGGCGGCGCAGATCGCCCGGATCGCGCTGCGGACGGCGGAGCCGGTGCGGGTGCGGGTGGATCCGACGGACATCGGGTAGCGGGGCGGGGGCTGGGCGGGGCTCTGTGGGGCGGGGTGGGGCGGGCCGCTGGTGCGGGCCGGGCCGGGTGGTCCGGTGGGTGCGGGGGCGGCCCGGGTGGTGGTGACGGTCGGTGCGCTGGGGGCGGGGTGAGTGGGCCACCCCGCCCCGGGATGGCCCGGTGCTGCGGGGTCGGTCAGCCGCGGAGGGGGATGCCGGTGCGGTCGGCCTGCGGGCGGTCGATGCCGGTGCGCTCGATGCCGGTGCGCTCGATGCCGGCGCGGTCGACGGTGCTGCGGTCGGTCGGGGTGCGGTCGAGGCCGCCGCGGTCGAGTGGGGCGCGGTCGAGGGCGCCGCGGTCCAGGCTGGAGCGGTCCAGGCCGCCCTGGCGGGCTGCGGGGACGGTGGCGGCCAGGCCGCCGCGTTCGGCGGGGGCGGGGAGCTCCTCGGAGCGGTCCGGGCGGCCGGGGCCCGGGACGGCGCCACTGGCGGCGAGGAGCTCGCTGGTCGGGCGGCGCATGCCGTAACGGCGGTGGACGGCCTGCTTGGTGACCCCGAGGGCGGAGCCCACCGAGTCCCAGGAGAACCCCAGCGCCCGGTCGAACTCGACCGCCGCCGCGACCAGGGTCTCCACGCTCTCCCGCAGCTCCTGCGCCAGGCGCACGGTCGGCGCGGGCGCCCGTCCGTACACCACGAAGCCGGCCGACGTGCTCGGACGGCGCGGACGGTAGACGTTGCCCAGTTGGGCGGTGAGCGTCCGCAGCGCGTCGACCTGGCGCCTCACCCGCTCGATGTCCCGCACCAGCAGGTGCAGGCTCGCCCGCGCCCGGGCGTCGTGGTTGATCTGCTCGGCCATGGCCTACGTGCCACCTTCCGTACGGTTCAGCTCGGCCGGGGCGCGGTGTCCCGTGCGCCCGGCCCCGGTCAATCTCTCTTGACCAACGCCGAAGCGGGGGCCGGGGTAACGCGGCTCGGCAGAGTCGGGATATGCCAGAAGCCGGTGCGGGCGTCCGGGGACGGCCGTCGTGACGCCCGGACGGTTGCATAGACTTGCGGGGGAACCAGTCGTTGCCCGAAGCCCGCGCCCACCCGGACAGGAGCCCGCACCCCGTGGCGATCCAGCCGATCCGTCTCTTCGGAGACCCCGTCCTGCGGGCCACCGCCCAGCCGGTGACCACCTTCGACAAGGAACTGCGCAACCTGGTGGCCGACCTCACCGAGACCATGCTCGACGCCCCCGGCGCCGGCCTCGCCGCGCCCCAACTCGGCGTCTCGCTGCGGGTTTTCACGTACCACGTGGACGGCGTCACCGGGCACCTGATCAATCCGGACCTGTCGCTGAGCGAGGACGAGCAGGAGGGCCCGGAGGGCTGCCTCTCGCTGCCCGGGCTGCGCTACGACACCAGGCGCGCGTACGGCGTGGTGGCCAAGGGCTTCACCATGTACGGCGATCCGGTCACCCTGGAGGGCACCCAATTGCTCGCCCGGTGCATCCAGCACGAGACCGACCACCTGGACGGCATCATCTTCATCGACCGGCTCGACCGCGAGCAGCGCAAGGCCGCGTTGAAGGCGATCCGGGACGCCGAGTGGGGCTCCGGCCCGGCGCCGGTGGTCAAGGTGTCGCCGCACAGCACGTTCGGCGCCGCGCGCTGACTCTCCCGTCATCATCGAATTCCCGTCTGCAGAAAGGCACTTGATGCGTCTCGTCTTCGCCGGCACCCCCGAGGTCGCCGTTCCCGCCCTGGACGCGCTGATCGCCTCCGACCGGCACGAGGTCGTCGCGGTGGTCACCCGCCCCGACGCCCCCGCCGGGCGCGGGCGCAAGCTGGTCGCCAGCCCCGTCGCCCAGCGCGCCGAGGAGGCCGGGATCGAGGTCCTCAAGCCGGCGAAGCCCAGCGACCCGGACTTCGTCGCCCGGCTCACCGAACTCGCCCCGGACTGCTGCCCGGTGGTCGCCTACGGCGCGCTGCTGCGGCCCGGAACCCTGGAGATCCCCAAGCACGGCTGGGTCAACCTGCACTTCTCGCTGCTGCCGTCCTGGCGCGGCGCGGCCCCCGTCCAGCACTCGGTGCTGGCCGGCGACGAGGTCACCGGCGCCTCCACCTTCCTGATCGAGCAGGGGCTGGACTCCGGCCCGGTCTACGGCGTGATCACCGAGGCGATCCGCCCCGACGACACCAGCGGTGAACTGCTCACCCGGCTGTCGTTCTCGGGCGCCCGGCTGCTCGCCGCCACCATGGACGGCATCGAGGACGGCTCGCTCCAGGCCGTGCCGCAGCCCGCCGACGGCATCACCCTCGCGCCGAAGATCACCGTCGAGGACGCGCGGATCGACTGGGCCCACCCGGCCCTGCGGATCGACCGGGTGGTGCGCGGCTGCGCCCCGGCGCCCGGGGCCTGGACCGAGTTCCGGGGCGAGCGGCTGAAGGTCACCGGGCCGGTCAGGCTGCTGCCGGACACCGCCGAGCTGGCGCCGGGCGAGGTCGCGATGGCCGGCAAGAACAGCGTGCGGGTCGGCACCGGCAGCCACGACATCGAGCTCGGTGAGGTGCGTCCGCAGGGGAAGAAGGAGATGCGGGCGGCCGACTGGGCGCGCGGGGCGCGGCTGGAGGCCGGGGAACGGTTCGGAGGCTGAAGTTCCGGATCGGCGTTACTGTTCTCGTTACCGTTCGTACGACATAACCACCGCAGCACTTTGAGGTCCTTGTGAGCACGCCCCCGAACACCCCCGCCGGCGCCAAGCGCGCCCCCCGTCCGCACCGCCGGCCGAAGAAGGACCCGGCCCGGATCGTCGCGTTCCGCGCCCTGCGCGCCGTCGACGAGCGCGACGCGTACGCCAACCTGATCCTGCCCTCCCTGCTCCGCGAGGCCGAGCAGAAGGGCATGGACCGGCGGGACGCCGCCCTCGCCACCGAGCTCGTCTACGGCACCCTGCGCCTCCAGGGCACCTACGACGCGATCATCGCGGCCTGCGTCGACCGGCCGCTGAGCAAGGTCGACCCGCCGGTGCTGGACGTCCTCTCGCTCGGCGCCCACCAGCTGCTCACCACCCGCATCCCCAGCCACGCGGCCGTCTCGGCGACCGTGGAGCTGGCCCGGGTGGTGCTCGGCGACGGCAAGGCCAAGTTCGTCAACGCCGTACTGCGCCGGATCAGCGCCCGCGACCTGGACACCTGGATCGAGCAGGTCGCCCCGCCGTACGACCGGGACGCCGAGGACCACCTGGCGGTCGTGCACTCGCACCCGCGCTGGGTGGTCTCCGCGCTCTGGGACTCGCTCGGCCGCTGGCAGCCGGACGCCTCCGGACGCTCCGCGATCGAGGAGCTGCTGCGCGCCGACAACGCCCGGCCCGAGGTCACCCTGGTGGCCCGGCCCGGCCGGGCCACCGTCGAGGAGCTGGCCGAGGCCCTGCCCGAGGCCGAGCCCGGCCGCTGGTCGCCGTTCGCGCTGCGGCTCGCCGAGGGCGGCGACCCGGGTGCGCTGACCGCCGTCCGGGAGAACCGGGCCGGCGTGCAGGACGAGGGCAGCCAGCTGGTCGCGCTGGCGCTGGCCGCGGCGCCGCTGGAGGGCCCGGACCGGCTCTGGCTGGACGGCTGCGCCGGGCCGGGCGGCAAGGCCGCGCTGCTCGGCGCGCTGGCCGCGGAGCGGGGTGCCGGGCTCGTCGCGAGCGAGAAGCAGCCGCACCGGGCCCGGCTGGTGGCGCGGGCGCTGGAGGGCAACCCCGGTCCGTACACCGTGATCGCGGCGGACGGCACGCGCCCGGCCTGGCGCTCCGGCGGCTTCGACCGGGTCCTGGTCGACGTGCCCTGCTCCGGGCTGGGCGCGCTGCGGCGCCGCCCGGAGGCGCGCTGGCGCCGTCGCCCGGCCGATGTCGCCGCCTTCGGGCCGTTGCAGCGGGACCTGCTGCGCTCGGCGGTCGAGGCCACCCGGGTCGGCGGGGTGGTCGGCTACGCGACCTGCTCGCCGCACCTCGCCGAGACCCGGGCGGTGGTCGACGACGTGCTGCGCGAGGAGGGCGGCCGGGTCGAGTGGATCGACGCCCGACCCCTGCTGCCCGGCGTCCCGGCGCTCGGGGACGGGCCGGACGTGCAGCTGTGGCCGCACCTGCACGGGACCGACGCGATGTACTTGGCGCTGCTGCGCCGGACCGGCTGAGGTCGGGCCCTCGGGCCGGGCTTCGTTTCGCCGGTCGGGCTTCGTGTCGGTCGGGCTTCGTGTCGGTCGGGCTTCGCGTCGCCGGTCGGTCCGGTGGGAGCCGGGCCGGTCGGCGGTGGTCCGGGGCGGTCCGGGGCGGTCGGCCGGGGCTACGGCCACCGGGGCCGTGGGCCCGGGCAGTTGGTGAGGAACGCGTGTGCCTGGGCGCGGAGGTGGTCGACCGGCGGGTCCTCGCAGATCACCTCGAAGCCGGGGCCGGTGGTGTGGCCCGGGTCGTGGAAGGACCGGTAGGCGAGGTACGGGCGGTGGTCGTCGGCGGGGTCGAGGCCGACGGTGAGGGTCGCGTAGCGGCCGTGCTGCTCCCCGGCGGCCGCGCGGCCCTTCCGGGCGAGCCGCCACGCGCACTCGTACGGCTCGGGGTCGGCGGGCAGGTCGAGCAGGGCCTGGGCGAGCCGGCGGACTTCGTCCGGTCCGGCGAAGGGGAGCGACTCGGACCACTGCGGTCCGGCCGCGAACAGCTCCCAGTCGGTGCCGTTGAGACCGACGGTCAGCGCCCACCCGCCGTCCTGGTCGCGCCAGTGGCAGTCGAGGATCGGATCCATGGTGGTCAACCTCCCTGTGGGGTCCGGCCGTTGTGATTTCTTGCCATCGTGGCACACCGGGTGGCCGGGGCGGGCGCGGCGTGACCCGTCCTCGGGCGGCTTGCCAGGCTTCCTGCAGCGGGCGGCGGTCGGGCAGGGCGGGGTCGTGTTCGGCGATCGGCCGGTGGGTCTCGGGGGAGACCGGGACCTCGTCGTCGGTGCGGCGCACCCGCCCGATCGTCGTCGGTCGGGGTGGGGGCTGCGGTGGGCACGGGGGCAGTCTTCACCCGGGGAGGCGGCGGGCGCGCGGGGATTTCCCGGTCAGTCCGCGCTGGGGGCCGGGTCGGGGGTCGCCGTGGGGGCGGGGTGCCAGGGGCGGTCGGGGCGGGTCCGGACCGGGGCCGAGGTGAGGTGCAGGCCGTACACCTCGTGGTCCGGCGCGGGGGAGGGGATCGGGCCGAGGTACCCATGGCCGGTCAGGTGGCACCAGGCGGGCAGGTCGAGCGGGGCCGCGGGGTCGGTGGTCCGGATGTGGACCACCGCGCCGGCCGGGAGGTGGGCGATCCGGGCGCGCAGGCGGAGCAGGAGTTGGACGCAGAGCAGACCGGTGCCGTCGATGGTGAGGTCGGGGGCGGAGCGGGTGGTGGGGGCGGACGCGGCGGCCGGGGTCTCGGCCGGGGCCTGGTCCGAGGTGGTGTCCGGGGTCGTCATCGGGGGGTCTCCTGGGTGATGCGCCAGAGGCGGCGGGGCAGTTCGCCCTCCTCGAAGGGGTGGACCTCGGTGAGGTGCCAGCCCTCGGCGAGCCGGTCCACCAGCTCGCGGGGGAAGAAGTGGACGGCGAAGCCGCCGTGCTCCCAGATGTCGTCCCCGTGGCCGGTGCCGGCGCCGTAGTGGGCGTCACCGCTGTGGCGGACGGTGTAGACGAGGCTGCCGCCCGGGCGCAGCACCCGGCGCACCTCGGCGACCAGCGCCTCGATCTCCTGGGTGCTGAGCGCCATGCAGAGCAGCATGTGGGCGAAGACCGCGTCGACGGAGGCGTCGGGCAGCGGCAGTGGCTCGCGGACGTCGTGCACGACCGTGCGGACCCGCTCGGCCAGGCCCTGTTCGGCGGCGGCGCTGCGCAACTGGTCCAGGCCGGTCGGGCTGAAGTCGGCGGCCAGCACGCGGAATCCCGAGCGGGCGAAGTGGAGGGCGTCGCGGCCGTGGCCCGCGCCGAGTTCGAGCACCTGGTGGGCGTCGGCGGCGGCGAAGGCCCGGGCGGCGTGCTCTGCGGGGGCGGAGGGCTGCTCGCCGTACATGGCGGGGTGGGCGCGGTAGGTCTGCTGCCAGTGGGTGCGCTGGGCGTCGGCGAGGGCGGGCTCGGACTCCCGGTGCGGCGACGCGCCGGGGGAGGCCCCGGGCGGCGTGCCGGGAGTGCGGGTCATCGTGCTGCCCTTCGCGCGGGTGGTGCGGGTGGTGCGGGTGGTGCGGGTGGTGCGGGTGGTGCGGGTGGTGCGGGTGGTGCGGGTGGTGCGGGTCCAGCGTAGGGCGTGGGGCGGGGCGGGGAGTGGTCAGGGGTTGGCGCCGGGGTTCGGGCCGGCGGGCGGGGTGGGCGCGGGGGCGGTGCCGCCGAGGCGGGTCAGCAGGGTGGACAGCCCGGTGAGGTCCTCGCTGCTCCAACGGTCGGGGGCGAAGTGCTCCGCGGCGATCTGCCGGGCGGTGTACAGCATCTCGGCGAGTCGCTCGCGGCCGGTGGGGGTGAGGGTGGCGTAGGCGACCCGGGCGTCACGGGCGGCGGCCTCCCGGGCCACCAGGCCGATCCGTTCGAGCGGGGCGAGGCCGCGGGTGACGCCGGAGGCGGTGAGACCGAGGGCCTCGGCCAGGTCGACCCGGCGCATCCGGCCGCCGGGGGCCTGGGCGAGGTGGAGCAGCAGGGTGAAGTCGGACAGGCTCACGCCGTGCAGGCCGCTGAGGCCGGCATCGAACCGCTTGACCACGGCGGTCTGGGCGCGGACCAGGCGCAGCGCGGTGTCGAGCGGGTCGGGGCGGGAGCCGGTGTCGGCGCCGGGGTTCGGCGGGTCGGCTGGGTTCGGCGGGTCGGCGGGGTTCAGCGGGGTTGTCATTGCCACCTCCTTGACTACTCAAGTATAAGCACGGGCGGAGCCGTCAAGGAGGTGGCGGAGGGGGGAGGGGGTCGGTCAGCCCGCAGTGTTGGCGGCGCGGCGCTGCCGCTTGCCGAGCGGCGCCTGGGAGAGGTCCTCGGCCTGGGAGCGGAGGTTCTTGTGGCCGTAGCCGCGGTCGGCCAGCCAGGCCCGGGCCGCCTGCTCGGCCCGCTCGGTGGCCTCCAGGATGTCCTCCTCGGCCTCGCCCTCGTCCAGGAAGCGGAAGGTGAAGGCGGTGCGCGCGGTGAGGTCGTAGCTGAGGTGGCCTTCGCGGGTGAAGGCGGCGTGCAGGACGTCGTGCTCGGGTGCGGCGGCGAGGAGTTCGGCGCGCTGTTCGTCGGTGAGGCCGCCGAAGACGCCGCGCACCATGATGCGGAAGGTTCGAGTGGTCATGCCCCGACGATAGGCAGGAGGGGCGGTGGACCGCCAATGCGATTCCGGGGGCCCGCCGGGCTCGGGGCGGGAAGGCCGGCGGTGAAGGACTCGACGGCCGCGGCGAGCACGGCGGGGGCCTCCAGGGGGAGGAGGTGTCCGGCGTCGGGGACGGTGGTGAGCCGGGCGTGCGGGAGGTGGGGCAGCAGGTGGGTGCGGAGCAGGTCCGCCGGCTCGACCCGGTCGTGCCGACCCGTCAGGACCAGGGTGGGGACCCGGATCCCGGCGCAGGCGGCGGTGATGTCGGCGGCCAGGCCGTGCAGCGGCCACTCCTCGCGCGCCGGGGTGTCGGCGGCCAGGCTGTCGCGGACGGCGGCGGCACGGACCGCGGGCGGTAGCGGGGCAGCGGTCAGGACGTGGTCGAGGGCGTGGCCCGCGGACTCCGCCGTGTCGTAGGCGCGGGCGAGGCCCCGGCCGTGGTCGGGGGTCGCGGTGGGGGCGGGCCGCGGTGGGGCGGGGGCGACCAGGACGAGACCGGCCAGGCCCTCCGGCCTTCGGGCGGCGGCGAGTTGGCACACCTTGCCGCCCATGGAGTGGCCGACCAGGACGAAGTGGTCCAGGCGGAGCCCACGGGTGACGGCGAGGAGGTCCTCGGTGAGCTGTTCCAGGTGGTGGGGGCCGGGCAGGGCGCGGGAGCGGCCCCAGCCGCGCTGGTCGTAGCGGACGGTGGCGCGGTCGGGTGGGAGGTGGCGGACGAGGGCGTCCCAGGTGCGGGCCGAACCGCCCCAGTAGTGGACGAGGACCAGGGCGGGGCCGTGCCGGCCCTGGCGTCGGACGTGGAGGGTGCCGCCGTCGACGGGGACGGGGGTGGGGGCTGACGAGGGAGGGGCAGGTGCGGGGAACGGGTGGCTGGTGGATTCCGGCGACATGGTGATCTCCTCGGGGTGGGTACGTCTCGGAGACTACGGTCGGGACGGGGCGGACGGCCCGGTCGAAAGGTGCGCGGTGATGGTGGAAAACGGACAGCTGCCCGCTATCCGGCAGGTGCGGTACAGCCCGGCGGCCGAGTCGGCGGGGTTCGGCCTGGAGGTGCTGAGTTTCGAGGGCTTGCGCCGGATGGACCCGGCCCGGCACCGGGAGCGGCCACAGCGGCCGGACTTCCATGTGCTGGCGCTGGTGCGGTCGGGCCGTGGTCGGCACACGGCGGACTTCGTCGACCACCCGTTGGGGGAACGCAGCGCGGTCTGGATCCGCCCGGGGGTGGTGCACCGCTGGGCGGACGTCGACGGGGTGGACGGGCCGCTGGTGCTGTTCGAGCAGGTCGCCTTCTCGGGGCTGGGAGCGCCGGTGGAGGCGATGACGGACTTCGGCCCGCCGTGCCGGTACATCGGCGAGGAGGACTGGGAGTTGGCCCTGGCCGGGGTCGAGCTGCTGGAGCGGGAGCACGCCGCGGCGGTGGCGCGGGGCAGCGCCGGCTCCCGGGCGCTGCTGGGGCACCTGCTGGCGGCGCTGCTGCTTCGGGTGGGCCCGCCCGGGCCGGTGTGGCCTGCGGGTGCGGCGGGTGCGGCGGGTGCGGCGGGAGATCGGGAGGTCTTCCACCGGTACCGCAGGGCGGTCGAGGAGGGCTTCGCGGAGCGGCACCATGTCACCGGCTACGCGCGCGAACTCGGCTACACCGTGCGGACCCTGACCAGGGCGACCCGTGCCGCCAGCGGACTCGGGGCGAAGCGCTACCTGGACGAGCGGATCCTGCTGGAGGCCAAGCGGCTCCTGGCACACACCGACCTGCCGCTCGCCCGCTGCGGGGAGCGGGTCGGTTTCGACGACGCCGCCAACTTCGCCGCCTTCTTCCGCCGGTTGGCCGGGGCGTCGCCCGGCCGCTGGCGCGAGGCCGCGGCCGGGCGGTGAGGGAGCAGGGGTGAGGGAGTAGGGCCGAGGGAGGAGGGGCGGCGAGAGCGGGGAGGGCGTCGGTCGGCTCAGCGGGCGAAGGGGCCGAAGGTGACGGCGGCCAGGCGCAGGGCCTGGGGCGGGGTGACGCCGGAGACCCCGACGGAGTAGACCAGACGCTTGCGCAGGTCGGCGGTCGCGAAGAAGCCGTCGGAGTAGCCGAGGTCGTGGCCGCTCTTGCCCCAGAGCAGCGTGCCGTCCGCCAGTGGGAGGGCCAACAGCCCGGCGCTGTAGCAGGCCTTGCCCTTGTCGGGGCCCAACTGGCAGTCGTCGGAGTCGTGGTAGGGCACCAGCTGTCCGGAGGCGTCGCGCGGCAGGGTGAGGAGGTCGTGGAGCTGCTGGGGCGGCAGCAGTTCGCCGTCCAGCAGGGCGCGCAGGAAGCGGTCCAGGTCGGCGGGGGTGGAGACCATGGACTCCGGGTTGCCGCCCTGCTCGGAGACGTCCGTGGGGACGTGGGCGGTGTCGAGGAGGTACCCGGTCAGGTGCGGTTCGGGCATCTCGGGTGCGCCGTCGGTGAGTTCGGTGTGCCGCAGGTGGAGCGGCCGGAGGATGCGGGTGGTCACCTCCTGGCGGAGCGAGTGGCCCGTCACGCGTTCCACGAGCAGGCCCGCCAGCCGGTAGTTGACGTTGTTGTACAGCTGAGCGGTTCCGGGGGCGAAGACGGGCTCGGGCCAGGGGCCGGTGGTGGGCCGCAGGGTGCGCTGGACGACCTCCTCGAGGGTCTCGACCCGGAAGCGCTGGGCGATCATGCCGTCGTTGTCCTTGACGTCCGGGCCCTCCTTGACCGGGGGCAGCCCGCTGGTGTGGTCCAGGAGTTGGCGGACCGTGATCGGCTGGTAGGCCGGACCGCCGGTCGAGCCGTCGGGCAGCACCCCGTCGGGCAGTACCCCGGGCAGGTACTGCTGGACGGTGCCGTCCAGGCTGATCCGCTGTTCGGCGGCGAGCTGGAGCAGCACGGCGGCCACGAAGGTCTTGTTGATGCTGCCGATCCGGAAGGCGGCGTCGGATGGGACCGGCTGCCCGCTCACCGGGTCGTCGTCGGACCCGCGCCAGGCGTGACCGTCGACCGTCACCCGGGCGATCGCGCCCGCGAGGGGATCCCCCGGGCGGGCGGCTATCGCGGCGCTCAGGGCGGCCCGGTCGGGGCCGCCGGACGGTGCCCGGTCGGCGGCCAGGGCGGGCGTGGTACCGGCGGCGAGGAGCAGCCCGGTGAGGGCGAGGGCGGCGCGCTGGGCGATGGGCATGGGTTCTCCGAGGTCGTAGGGGCGGTCAAGCCGGTCGGGCCGGTCGGGCCGGTCGGGGCGCTTGGTTCGCTTGGTTCGAACGTGGTCGACCCAGAGGTAATACGCCGGTGACGATCGCTCAGTTGCCGTGCTGCGGTGTGTTGTCCGATCGACGTCGGGCTGCTGCTGCTGTGGCGGCGGCGCCGACCGAACGGCTCGACGTCCGAGGCGGTGCGTGCGGTGCGTGCGGTGCGGAACACGGTGGCGGCTCCCTTCTTCGGCGGCCCCGGTGGCCGCCGTCTCGGTGACTCCAAGACTGGCCGTCGTCACCCCCTCCGCACATGTGCCGATCGGCAGGAAGTCGGCACCGAATCCGAAGGCCGGCCCTGCCGATCGGCAGGGCCGGCCCGGGAGTTCACCCGCCGTCGGCTACGACCGGACCGGCAGCGGGGCGCAGACCGCCCCCGTCGCCAGCGGCGCCGTCTCCGCGCCCAGCGCGGTGAGCGTGAAGTCCGTGGTCAGCGCGTTGATGTCGGCGCTCCGCCGGACCAGGTAGTGGTTGCCGCCGGGCACCTCGTAGCGCGCCAGGTCCGGGACGACCCGCCGGGCGCGCAGCGCGTACTCCAGGGACTGGGCGGCGTTGGCCGCGCTGTGGTCGGCCGTGCCGTGCACGATCAGCACCCGGCGCCCGGCGAGGTGGTCGACCCGGTCGCCGCTGGGCAGCCAGGGGGCGATCCCGACCACCCCGGCGACGCTCGGGTGGTCGGCGCACCAGAACGCCGCCCGCCCGCCGAGGGAGTTGCCGATGAGCACCACCGGCGCGCCCGGGTGCCGGCGGGCGAGCTCGTCGAGCGCCCGGCGGGTGTCGACCGCGGTGTCGGCGTCGGCGCCGTTCCAGCCGCTGTAGCGGTAGCGCAGCAGGTGCACGGCGAGGCCGTGCGGGCGGCCGCGTTCGGTGAGCTCGGCGGCCAGACCCTGGAGGCCCAGCTCGGCGATCCGCAGCGGACCGAAGTGACTGCGGACGAACCCGCCGGGCAGGAGCAGGGCGACGCCGGAGACGGGTCCGTCGACCTCCCGCGGGGTGAGCTGTGCGGTGCGCGGGCGCTGCGCTCGGAACATGCCGGTCCTTCCGGGGGTGGTGCGGCCAGGGGCGTGTCCCGTGGATTCTGTCGGATCGCGGGACGCCTCCGGCGGGCGGGCTTCCCGGGACGGGCGCGACGCGCGGCCGGCGGGGGGCTTCCCGGGGCGGGCGCGGATCCGCAGGGCGGAGGCGGAGCCGCGGGGCGTCCGGGACTACGGATCCGGCAGCGGGTCGTGGTGCGCCAACAGGGACCACAGCATCCACCCGGTGACCCGGGTGCGGGTGACCAGGACCTTGGACCAGCGGGCGCCGAGCGGTGAGGTCCAGGTGTCCACCACCTCGACCCGGTCGCCGGAGCGGGCCAGTCCGATCACGGTGTCGCCGCCGAAGTGGTCCCGCCGGACGTTGGCGGCGTTGGCGGAGACCTCCCACCACCCGGTGCCGACCCGGGGGACCCGCTGCTCACCGGGGGTGACGGCCGCCGGGACCAGCAGGATGGCCAGGGAGAGCACCGCGGCCGTCGCCCGGCCGATCACCGCCACGACGGCCTCGGGGTGGCGCTGTGCCCGGGGCGTGCGGAAGCGGTGGAGAGCGCGGGGATCATGTACAGCAGAACGAGCCGCCGTGTGTGTGCGTACGGTCGCGCGCCGACGCTCACCCGGTCGGGCGAGCGCGGACGGTGGTACTCCGGCGGGCCAAGCTTGTTCCCCCGGCTACCCCCGTCAACATGCCGTGCACGGCGCCGAGTTGGCCTATTCCCGACGCCGCGGTCCGTCCTCGGCGCCCTGCGGCCCCCGCTCGGCCGACCGGCCGCGCCCGGAGAGCAGCTCCCGCATCCCGGAGAGGCTCCGCCGTTGCGGCCCGGACGGGGCGGGCGGTCCGGCTGGCTGCGGCCGGGGCTCCGGCGCCGGACCGAGACCGGCCTTGGCGACCGCGTCGGCGAGGAACTCCGAGGCCTGCCGTCGGGCGTTGTCCACGCTGCGCCGCAGGTGTTCGGCGTCGCTGCGCAGCTTCTCGGTCTGGCGGCTCAGCAGGTCGTTGCGCTGCTCGCTCTCACTGAGCTGCCGCAGGCTGGCGGCGGCCCGGGCGGCGGACTCGCGTTCGAGCTGTTCGCCACGGGCCCGGGCGTCCGCGATGATCTGCTGCGCCGCGGCCTCGGTGAGGGCCTTGAGCTCGGCCACCTCCTGCTCGGCCCGGTGGCGGAGTCGGGCGGCCTCGGTGTCGAAGCGCTCCTGCCGCCGGGTGGCCTCCTCGCGGGCCCGGGCGAGCAGTGCGTCCGCCTCCCGGCGGCGGGCCAGCACGTAGGCGTCCTGCTCGGCGGTGGTGTGGGCGGGGGCGTTCGGGACGGTGGCCGGGTGGTGACCGGGCCGGCCGGGCCGCTCGGACAGGTCGGGGCGCTCGGCGAACCGGCGCAGTCGTTCGGCGACCGACTGGGCGTCGGCAGGGCGGTCGGCCGGGTCCTTGGCGAGCAGTTCCAGGACCAGCGCGTCGAGTTCGGCGGGCAGTGCGGGCAGCGCAGGCAGTGCGGGCGCTCCGGCCGGCCCGGGGGACCCGGCGCGCAGGGAGCTGGGGGCGGCCGGCCGGGTCTCGCCGTGCTGGCGGATCAGCTCGAACAGCGTGCCGCGGAACGGCGGGCGGCCGGTGAGGAGTTCGTAGAGCAGGCAGCCGAAGGCGTAGAGGTCGGAACGGGCGTCCAGGACGCGGCTGTCGAAGCGTTCGGGGGCCATGTAGGCGGGGGTGCCGACGATCACGTTGGTGCTGGTGACGCCGTCGTCGGCGGTGCCGGTGCGGGCGATGCCGAAGTCGACCACCTTGACCGTCCCGCCGGACTGGACCATCACGTTGGCCGGTTTGACGTCCCGGTGGACGACGCCGGCCCGGTGCGCGGTGCCCAGCGCCCCGGCGATCTGGGCGGCCCAGTCGAGGGCCCGGGGCAGCGGCGGCGGCCCGTCGGCCAGGTGGCGGCTGAGCGGGGCGCCGTCGAGCAGTTCCATCACCAGGAAGAACAACGGGCGCTCCGCGCCCAGGTGCCGGCCGAAGTCGTGCACGGTGACGATGGACGGGTGGTTGAGCGCGCCGGCCGTCGCCACCTCCCGGGCGAACCGGGCCGCGTCCTTGGCGGAGCCGGTGCCGCCGGGGAGCAGCACCTTGACGGCGACCAGCCGGCGGATGCGCGCGTCGCGGGCCTTCCAGACCGCGCCGAACGCGCCCTCGCCGATCTGCTCGACCAGTTCGTACCGCCCGTCGAGTACCTCGCCCGGTTGCATCCCGCGCCCCTTCCGTGCCCCGCTGTCCGGGCTCCGGTGCCCGCGGCCCGTCGGTGTCAACCTACCGTGAGGGTACGGTGGTTGGTCACCCGTCGCGGTCGCCGGCCAGTTCCGCCAGGACGGCGCCGAGCAGTCCCGGGAGGCGGGCGTCGAGCGCGTCCCCGCGGAGCGTGACCAGGCGGGTCCGGCCGCTGCTGCGGACGGCGACCACGCCGGCCTCGCGGAGGATCCGCCAGTGGTTGGAGAGCGTCGAGCGCGGGACGGTGAGGCCCTCGGGGCTGCAGGTGGTCTCGCCCTCCTCGGCGAGGCGGCGGACGAGTTCGAGCCGGACCGGGTCGCCGAGGGCGTGCAGGACGGTGGCGAGGTCGAGGTCCTCGGGGTGGGGCTGGGGCAGGGTCCGCATCGGGTTCCTCGGGTGGGCGGCGGCCGGCTCTGGTGGCGGGCTCGGCGGGCAGCCTAGTATCTCGTTCCGATAGTTCGGGACAGTCGAATTGATCTTGGGTTCCATCGGGACCGGGCCGGAGTCGATCCGGATCGACGCGGATCGACCCGGAGCAGCCCGGTCGTTCGGAGAGACGGAGGTCCGAGCATGAAGGTGCTGGCGACGCTGGCCCGGGTGTACGTGGACGAACTGGACGCGGCACTGCCCACGCTGCGCGAACTCACCGGCGAGCGCGAGGGGTTGCGCTTCCCGCACGCCGGTGTCGAGGTGGCCCGGATCGGCGGTCTGCTGGTCGTCGCGGGCACGGAGGAGGCGCTGGCGCCCTTCCGGCAGGTGCAGGGCACTCTGCTGGTCGACGACCTGGACGGCCTCGGGGAGTTGCTGCGGACCCTGGGCGGGGAACTGCTGAACGGTCCCAACCAGGTGCCGACCGGGCGCAACGCGACCGCCCGGCACCCGGGCGGGGCGGTGTTCGAGTACGTCGAGTTCGACCGGAGCCGGCCCGTGTTCACGGACTGACGCGCGCTCGCCGCCCGGACGGGTGCGGTCTGCTGTGTTCCGCCCGGACGGGTCCGGGCGGGCCGGAGGGGCCGAAGAGGCGGGAGGGGCGGCCCGGAGGGGCCGAAGGGACGGGAGGGGCGCGGCCACGGGGGGTGACGGACGGCTCGCGACCCGTGCCCGTTCAGGGGAGGCCGGGGTTTTTCCTGCTCTTTGTTCAGGATCTTGCTCTGCTCTGCGACGATCCGATGATCGTCGTCCTGCTTTGTCTGGGCGGCTCTTCGCAGGTTCGCAGGGGAGAGACCGGCATGGCCAAGGGGCCCGAGGACAGTGGCGTCCGGGCGAGGACGAAGTGGCGCGCCAGGTTCGTCAAGCACCGGGAGGACGGGCTGGTGGTCTTCGGCGGTGTCCTGGGGGCCCTGTTCGCGAGCCTGGGTCTGGCCGTGCTGTTCGGTCCCGCGAACGGGTTCGGCGGCGACAGCCTCGCCTTCATGGGCGCGATCAGCATCGTCGGGCTGCTGCCCTGCGGCGCCGGCTTCGTCTGGGCGCTGATCCACCCCCGGCGCGGGCTTCCCGCGGTGGCCTTCGGCACCGTGCTGGGGCTGGGGGTCTTCGTCTGCTTCGCCGGGGACGGCGTCAACGACGACTGGAAGGCCGAGTCGGACCACCCGTCCACCGTCCGCGCCGTCGGCAGCTGGACCAGCGGGAACCTGGTCGTCCGGGTCCGCCCGGACCAGGTGGTGGCGTACCGCAGCGACAGCGGGTCCGTGGCCTGGCAGTGGACGCCGCCCGGCCAGGACTCGGTGTGCACGATGAGCCGGGGGATCGGCTCCGGCGGCGTCGGCCTGGTCGGTCACGCGCCGCGCGGCAAGCCCTGCGCGGCGGTGACCTCGCTGGACCTCGCGGACGGCCGGGCGGGCTGGACCGCCGCCGTGAACGCGCCCGCCCGGGACGGGGACAGTGCGGACTCGGACCTCGTCGCGGTGGCGGGCACCCTGGCCGTGCTGCAGGGCACGGACGGCTGGCGGGCCGTCCGGCTGACCGACGGCCGGGAACAGTGGCGCAGCGCGCCCGACACCGGCTGCGTCCCGCTGGAGGTCGCGGGCGGGGAGCAGGACGTGGTGACGGCGGCGCAGTGCGGTGACGGGGCGGCGGTCCTGCGCTCGCTGACCCCCGGGAACGGGCAGGGGCGGACCCGGATCGACCTGCCGACCGAGGGCGGGCTGAAGAACTTCATGGTGGTGTCCGTCGATCCGCTCGCGGTCTGGGTCGACGCCCAGGCCGACCACGGCACCCATGCCGTGCTCAGCTACGACGCGGCCGGCCGGCAGCGCGCCGCGATACCGGTCACCGGCGACGAGTACGACCTGGACGTGATGCTGGGCGGGGTGCACGCCTTCGACGAGTTCAGCGCCCGGCCGCTGTTCGGCGGCGTGGTGGTCGGGGACCTGTTCATCGTCCCGGGCGAGCGGCCGGGCGACGTCAGCATCAGCGGCGGCAAGCGCCCGAGGCGGACGGCCACCGGGCGGCTGGTCGCGTACTCCCTGGCGGACGGCGCCAAGCGCTGGACGGCGGGCCTGGACGACCAGGTCACCGGCGTGCTGGTGGACGGAGGCTCGGTCTGGGCGATGACCCGCGACAAGCTGACCCGGGTCGACGCCGCGACCGGTCGGCGCAGCCGCGAGCTGGACGTCAACGACACCGCCTCGCTGTACCCGGTGGACCTGGCGGTGGCGGGGCGCGAGCAGTTCACCGTGGTCGCGGAGGACGGGACCAGGGACGAGCCGCCCGTCCGCGGGATCAGCTGAACGGGCCGGTGCGCGGGGCCGGTGGCGCGGGCCGCTCGGCCGGATCGGCCGGACGGGCCGCTCGGCGGGGGCCGGCGGCGCGGGCTGAGCGTTCCAGGCGCTTGTGTCAGGCTGGTGGAGGGGCACCGCCGAGGCCGGGAGGCTCGTGATGGCCGAGATCAGGGTGAACGGGGTCTCACTGCACTACGAGGCCGACGGGGAGGGCCCCGGCGTCGTCCTGGTCCACGGCTCGTGGAGCGACGCGGACTCCTGGTCCCGGGTGGTCCCGGGGCTCGCCGGGTCGACGAGGGTGGTCGCCTACGACCGCCGCGGCCACAGCCGCAGCGAGGACCCGCTCACCCAGGGATCGGTGCACGAGGACGCGGCCGACCTGGCCGGGCTGATCGAGGGGCTCGGACTCGCACCGGCCTTCGTCTGCGGGAACTCGTACGGCTCGCTGATCGCGCTGCGGCTCGCCTCCGTCCGGCCCGACCTGCTCCGCGGGCTCGCCGTCCACGAGCCGCCCGGCACCAGCCTCCTGCTCACCGATCCGGAGCTGCGGCCGATCGGCACCGCGCTCGCGGGGCGCGTCGCCGCCGTCCGGGAGCTGCTGGAGCAGGCGGAGTCGGCCGCGGCGGCGGAGCTGTTCGTGGAGACGGTGGCCTTCGCGCCGGGGGCGTGGGCGCAGCTGCCCGCGCCGGTGCGGCACACCTTCATCCGCAACGCGCCGACCTACCTGGACGAGCTGCGGGACCCGGACGCGCTGGATCTGGACCTGAACGCGCTGTCCCGGTTCGCCGAGCCGGCCCTGCTCACGCAGAGCGACGACAGTCCGCCGATGTACGGGCAGGTGCTGGACCTCATCGACCTCGCCCTCCCGGCGGCGGAGCGGTACGTGTACGCGGGCGCCGGTCACGCTCCGCACGTGTCGCAGCCGGAGGAATGGGTGCGGGTGGTGCTTCCGCGCGCGCTGGGGTGAAACGTGCCGTAGCGGGGGAGTAGCGGAACGGCCGGTTTCGTCACCCTTTCCGATCGGGACCCTTCGATTCTGGTCGAATCCTGACCCGAACGCTCGCCTTCGAAGTCGCCCCGGGCTCAAGCTACTTCCGCGACCGCGTCGGTACGGACGCGGTGTCGACGGAAGGACGAACATGACGAGCACGCGCGGCCGCGTCGCCGCCCTCCTGGGCGTCGTCGCGGTGGTCGCCGGCACCACCCTCGCCGGCCCCGCCGCCACGGCGTCGGCCGAACCCCGGCACCGGCCCGGCGGCGGGATCACCGGGCAGGCGCCCTGCCCGGGCGCGACCGAGTTCACCTGCGGGAGCATCACCGTGCCGCTCGACCACAGCGGTGCCACCCCCGGCACCCTCCGGCTCGACGTGGCGATGACCGGCAACGCCGACGCCCCCAAGGGCGACCTGCTGTTCCTCACCGGCGGCCCCGGCCAGCCCGGGGTGCCGCTGATGAGCCGGATCGCCGCCAAGCTGGCGCCGGTGCTGAAGGACTACCGCCTGGTCATGTACGACCAGCGCGGCACCGGCGCCCGGGCGCTGCAGTGCCCCGGCCTCCAGACCGACATGGGCTCCTCCGACCTCGCCGTGCCGCGCAAGCAGTCCGTCGCCGACTGCGCCACCGCCCTCGGCCCGAACGCCCGCTTCTACGGCACCGCGGACACCGTCGGCGACATGGACCTGCTGCGCCGGGCCCTGGGCGACCGCCGGCTGACCCTCGACGGCGTCTCGTACGGCACCTTCGTCGCCGAGCGGTACGCCCTCGCCCACCCGGCCCACGTCCAGCGGCTGGTGCTCGACTCGGTGGTGCCGCAGGGCGGTTACGACCCGATGGACCTGGCCGCGCTGCCCGCCACCGCCCGGGTGCTGCGCTCCGCCTGCCAGGCCACCGGCTGCACCACCGACCCGGCCGCCGACCTCGCCGCCACCGTGCGGCAGTACGGCAACGGGGCGCAGATCCTGGACGCGCTCACCAGTTACGAGTTCGCCGACCCCGACTACGGCGGGGTGCCGGAAGCCCTGCACGAAGCGGCCGGCGGACACCCGGAGAAGCTCCAGGCCTTCCTCGACGACGTGCACAAGGGCGACGCCGCCCCGGCCGCGGCGCTCAGCCAGGGCCTGCACGCCGCCACCCTGTGCGCCGACGGGCGCTACCCGTGGGGCTCCGGGAACACCCCGGTGGAGGGCCGGGCCGCCGCGCTGGACCGGACCCGGCAGGACCTGACCGCCGAGGAGACCTGGCCGTACGACCCGGCGACCGCCACCGGGCTGGGCTCCCTGCTGGTCTGCCTGGACTGGCCGCGCGAGCCGGTGCCGCCGCTGCCGCCGGCGCACCGCAAGCTGCCCGACGTGCCGGTGCTGCTGCTCGGCGGGGACCGCGACCTCTCCACCCCGTACGAGTGGCTGTACCAGGAGGCGGAGTCCGTCCACCACCCGCAGATCGTGATCGTCCCCGGTGCGGCGCACTCGGTGCAGTCCCGGGCGGCCGACCCGGTCGGACGGCAGGCGGTCTACGACTTCCTGCTGAAGTGAGCGCCGGTGGCGGGCCGTTCCGCACAGGGGACGGAACGGCCCGCCACCGCCTCAGCGTTCGGAGGCCCCCCAGCCGTCGTCGGGGAGCGCCGGGTCGGGCCCGGGGCAGTCGACGTGGTCCCAGCCCCACATCATCACCTTGTACAGCATCCAGTCCGCGAGCGGCGGATCGTCCCTGTTCTCGCGGTCGGTGAGGATCAGGGCCACCCAGACGTCCTCGGTCGGCGAGAACTCCAGGGTCCGCTGGTCGGGCAGGTTCTCGTACGTCACCGTCCGCCAGGTGCAGCCCGCCGCGGTGAGCGCGGCGACCAGCTCGGACTCGGCGACACGGGTCCGGTACGTCCGCGACCCGCCGCCCTCCACCGGGAGGTCGAGCTCCCCCTGCCAGGTCAGCAGGGACACCGAACGCAGTTGCCGGCAACGGCAGAACACCGTGAGCACGTCGCCGAAGCCGAAGGCGTGCGGCCAGTGGCGCTCGCGGTGGATCCGGCCGCCGTCCCACGGATCGCCGTAGCGGGCGGAGAGATCCGACAGCAGGGCGCCGTAGCGCAGTTCGCCGAGGGCGCCGGTGGCGAAGAGCCGGGTGAGGCGGTCGAGGAAGTCCGTCACCCCAGGCACCCGCGGACCGCGTCGACCAGCCGGTTGGCCCGGGCGTCGCCGTGGCCGATCATCCGGTTCGCGACGTAGCCGAAACCGATGCCGAACTCGTCGTCACCGAAGGCGAACTGGCCGCCCGCGCCGTCGTTGCCGAAGCTGCGGGCGCCGAGCAGCGGGCGGAACCCGGGGGAGTCCAGCAGCAGCCCGGAGCCCCAGCGGGCGCCGGCGTCGAAGCCCAGGTAGCCCTGGCCGGAGGAGAGTTCGCGGACCGCGTCGGTCACCGTCGCCGCCGAGAGCAGCCGCGCGCCGCCGTCCAGGCCGGTGGCGGCGGCCGCGTACAGGCCGGCCAGTCCGGTGGCGGAGGCGACGGCGCCCGCGCCGGGCAGTTCGATCGCGTGCAGCGCCGGGTCGTTCCAGCCGTGCGGCACGTCCAGACCGGGGAAGACCAGGGCGCCGTTCATGGTGACGATCCGGGTGAGCAGGTGCTCCGGGCCGGGCATCGGGCGACGGCCGTCGGCCTCCACCAGCCGTGCCAGGCGCGGGAGTTCGCTCTCCGGAAGGCCGATCCACAGCGGCAGGCCGAGCGGCTCGGCGAGCTCCTCGCGCAGGAACGCGCCCGGGGTCAGGCCGGTGATCCGGCGGATCACCTCGCCGACGGCGAAGCCGAACACATGGCCGTGGTACTCGTACGCCGTCCCGGGCGCCCAGAGCGGCTGCTGCGCCTCGATCGCCCGGATCACCGGCTCCCAGGCGGCGATCTCCTCGAAGCGGAGCACCGCGTCCAGGGCGGGGAGGCCGGCCCGGTGGCCCAGGATCATCCGGGTGGTGATCGCCTGCTTGCCGTGCCGGGCGAACTCGGGCCAGTAGCGGGCGATCGGGACGTCCAGGTCGAGCCGGCCGCGCTGGGCGAGCAGCAGGGCGGCGATGCTGACCGGGCCCTTGGCGCAGGAGAACACCGGGACGAGGGTGTCCTGCGTCCAGGCCCGGCCGGTGCGCTGGTCGGCGGTGCCGCCCCAGAGCTCGACCACCTTCCGGCCGTCGGCGAACACCGTGCACGCGGCGCCGAGTTCGGGGAAGTCGGCGAAGTTGCCGGCGAAGGCGTCCACGACGGCACCGTAGCCTTCGTCGGCCCAGCCCTGGTACTGCTGCATCGTGGTGCCCCGTTCTGTGCGGCTGGCGTATGCCAAGATCGTCGACCGGTCCACGGTACGGGCTGGAACGGGCCGGGACGACAGGTTTTCGCCAGGCCGGGACGGGAGGGGCGGGTGTGACCGCCGCCGGGGGTCCGGTTCCCGGCGGGGCTCGGACGGCGGCGGGGTTCAGCGGGGTTCAGTCGTCGGCGGGGTGGTACAGCGGCGGGGTCGTACGGCGGCGGGACGTTGACCACCGCCTCCTCGTCCGGACGGACGGACGGGCGGACGGCCCGGTCTCCGGGCGCGTCATGCCCGGACCCCGGCGGGCCGGTGCGGCCAGGCGGCGAGCGCGAGGGCCGTGCCGATGCCGACGAAGGCGGACGCTCCCGCCGGGACCACCCAGCCGGTGAGCCGGGTGTCGGGGGAGCTGTGGCCGAGCGCGCCGAGGACGGCGGTGAGCAGTCCGTACGGGACGAGGAGGGTGCCCGCCCAGGCGGCGGCGAGCAACAGCCGCCGGGGGAGCGGGTGTCGGGGCGGGCGCAGGGCGAGGGCGAGGGCCAGTACCACGCCGGTCGCCGCCAGGACGGCGGTGAAGTCGACGCCGTGCCGCTCCAACTGGACCAGGGCGGTCGGTGCGCCGTTGCGCCGGAACTCGTCGGCGATGTCGAAGCCGTCCGCGACCCCGGCCCGGCCGCCCGCCGCCCAGTAGGACTTCAGCGCGATGTACGGCAGGGCGAGGCCGGCTGCCCAGGCGGTGACGGTGCGTCGGTGCTGTCGGGTCATCGCCCGCTCCTCGGATCCTCGGTGGGTGGTGCCTCCACCGTCGCGGAGCCGGGCCCGGTGGTCGTCCTGCTGCGGTACGGGCCGACTCCCTCGGGCGGGGGAGTCGACCCGGACCGGGTGGGCCGCCGCTACGGGCGGATCAGCACGATGGAGTTGACCGGCGTCAGGTTGGCGTACACGCCGGTCTGGGACGGCATGTAGTCGTGACAGGTGCCGGTGCCGTTGTAGCCGTCGCACAGCTGCGCCGCGGCGCCGCCGGTCTGGTTGTTGAGCACCCAGTGGTTGCCGTTCATGTTGCTGAGGTTGTGCGGGCCGTACGACCAGAGGGTGAGGATCGGGGTGTTCGCCGGCTGGTCCTGTCCGTACACGCAGACGGCGCCGTCGGGGCAGTTGTCCCAGGTCGAGGCCTGGGCGGTGCCGGCGCCCAGGGTGGTCAGCACGGCGGCGGCCGCGGTCACCGCGACGGCGGCGACGGTGCGGCGGACGGTGATGCGCATCGGTCGGTCCCTTCGATGGTGTGGGTACGTGCGGTCCTTTCCTGACAAGGGCCGCGCTTCGATCCTCCGGGTACGGCCGGGGCGGTTTGTAGGGGGAGAACCGGCCATTCCCCTTCGCGTGCGTACCGGAGTCTGCCGGGCGGTCGGTGTGGGCAGGCTCGATCGGAAACCTCTATCAGGGAGCTACCGATGACCGCAGTGCACGAATCCGTCCTCGACGCGATCGGCGGGACGCCGCTGATCCGGCTCGCCCGGCTCGGCGCCGGGATCGCCGCGCCGATCTACGCCAAGGCCGAGTTCCTCAACATCGGCGGCAGCGTCAAGGACCGCGCCGCCCTGTCGATGATCCTGGCCGCCGAGCGGGACGGCTCGCTGGCGCCCGGCGGCACCATCGTCGAGGCGACCTCCGGCAACACCGGGATCGGACTGGCCATCGTCGGGCGGCAGCGCGGGTACCGGGTGATCGCCGGGGTCTCCGACAAGTCCGCGGCCGAGAAGTCCGACATCCTGCGGGCGTACGGCGCCGAGGTGGTGCTGGCGACGACCTCGGTGCCGCAGGAGGACCCGCGGCACCTGTTCAACGTGGTCCGGCGGCTCACCGAGGAGATCCCGGGTGCCTGGCTGGCCAACCAGTACGACAACCTGGCCAACCCCGATGCCCATGTCCGGACCACGGGCCCGGAGATCTGGGAGCAGACCGGCGGCCGGGTCACCCACTTCGTCGCGGGCGTCGGCACCGGAGGCACCGTCACCGGCACCGGCGGGTACCTGAAGGAGGCCTCCGGCGGGTCGGTGACCGTCATCGGCGCGGACCCGGAGGCGTCCACCTACGGGGGCGGGGACGGCAGCCCGTGGTTCGTCGAGAGCATCGGCCACTTCCTCCACCCCGAGACGGTCGAGGACCGCTGGCCGCAGGCCTACCGCTCCGAGGTGGTCGACTCCTTCGAGCGGATCCCGGACCGCGAGTCGCTGCTGACGGCCCGCCGGCTCGCCCGCGAGGAGGGACTGCTGGTCGGTCCGTCGTCCGGCACGGCGGTTGCGGCGGCGCTGCGGGCGGCCCGCCGGCTGGGGCCGGACGACCTGGTCGTGGTGCTGCTGCCGGACTCGGGCCGCTCGTACCTGTCGAAGGTGCACAGCGACGTCTGGATGCGCGCGTGGGGGTTCCTGGAGGGGGAGGACGGGCTGCGCCCGCTGCTGGACGCCGCCCGCCCGCTGGTGGCGGTGTCCGCCGACGCGACCGTCGGCGACGCGCTGGAGGCGTTGCGGGCCGCGCCGGGCGGGGTCGCCCCGGCGGTGCTGGCGCGGGTCGCGCGGCCGCACGGAGTGGCCGCGCCGGAGGTGGTCGGTTCGGTGTCCCGGGAGGTGCTGGCGGCGGCGCTGGCCGACGGCGGGGCGAAGCCGGACGGCCCGGTGCGCCCGCTGCTCGGGCCGGCGCTGCCGACGGTGGGGGTCGGGCAGTCGGCGGCCGAGGCGCGGGCGGCCCTGGCGGGCGGGCACCCGGGGGTGGCGGTGCTGGTGGACGGCCGGGTGGCCGGGGTGCTGTCGCGGGAGGGTCTCGCTTAGCCGCTACCGAGTGGGCGCCAGGATGGCGAGGACGACCCGGTCCAGGGTGCGCTCGAAGGCCTGGTCCGGGTCGGCCGGCGGACCGGCCGTGGCGAAGGCCCGGGCCAGGTGGGGGTACGCGCCGCTCATCGCCGCCTGGGTGAGGTAACCGACCATCTCCGCCTGCCACTTGGCGCCCGCCGCGGCGCTCTGCTCGTACTGGGCGAACTGGCAGATGAAGCCGTTGAACATCGCCATCGCCTCCATCCGGGTGCCGCCCGGCTGGCCGGTGGGGGCGGTGACGGCGAGGAAGTGGTCGGTGTAGCGCAGGGCGTTGGGGCCGATGCCCGGGCGGGCGATGACCAGCCCGGGCAGCCACGGGTGGCGGCGGAAGATGGTGAGCTGCTCGTGCGCGAGGCCCGTCAGGTCGGCCCGGACGTCACCGCTCGGCTCGGCGGGCAGCCGGTACTCGCCGCAGGCCGCGTCGAGCATCAGGTCGAGCAGGTGCTCCTTCTTCGGCACGTAGTTGTAGAGCGACATGGTGCCCGCGCCGAGCGCGGCCGCGACCCGGCGCATCGAGACGGCGTCCAGGCCCTCGGCGTCGGCGATCGTGATCGCCGCCGCGGCGATCGAGTCGCGGCTGTGGGCCGGCTTGGGGCCGCGGCCGGTGCGCTCGGGGCGCAGCCAGATCAGTTCGGGGGCCTCGGGGGCCACCGGCCTGCCGGGCTGTTCCGGGCTGGCGGAGCTGCTGGGGGGCTTGCTGGACGGCACTGGAAGATCACCTCGCCCACCCATCTTAGATACGTACGACGTACGTAGTACAGTTGCCTCCGCGCGCACTTCTACGTACGCCGTACCTAGAGAAGGGCAGAGCCATGTCCGACCCCACCCGACCCGCCATCGAGATGACCGGCGTGCGGAAACGCTTCGGGGCCACCGAGGCCCTGCGCGGCCTCGACCTGACCGTCCCGGCCGGCACCGTCTGCGGCCTCCTCGGCCCCAATGGCGCGGGCAAGACCACCGCCGTCCGCGTCCTCGCCACGCTGGTCGCCCCCGACCGCGGCACCGTCCGGGTCGCCGGGCACGACGCCGTCCGCGAGGCCGAGGAGGTCCGGCGGGCGATCGGTCTGGCCGGTCAGCACGCCGCGCTGGACGAGGGCATCACCGGTCGCGACAACCTCCACCTGTTCGGCCGGCTGCACCGCCTCGGCGGCCGCCGGGCCCGGGCGCGCGCCGACGAACTGCTCACCCGCTTCGGCCTCGCCGAGGCCGGCGACCGGCTGGTCCGCACCTACTCCGGCGGCATGCGCCGGCGCCTCGACCTGATCGCCAGCCTGGTCACCAGCCCGCCGGTGCTCTTCCTGGACGAGCCCACCACCGGGCTCGACCCGCGCAGCCGTCAGGAGATCTGGGACACCGTCAAGGAGTTGGCCGACGGCGGCACCACCGTGCTGCTCACCACCCAGTACCTGGAGGAGGCCGACCGGTTGGCCGACGACATCGTGGTGGTCGACCACGGCGCCGCGATCGCCACCGGCCCACCGGCCCGGCTCAAGGCGGCGATCGGCAGCCAGGTCTCCGTCACCCTCGCCGACCCGGGCCAACTCGGCCTCGCCGCCGTGGTGTTGTTCGGGCTGTCCGGAGGGGACGCCCAGGTGGACGTGGCCGGGCGGATGGTCACGGTGCTGACCGCGCCCGGGACGAACGTCCTGCTGCCCTCGCTGGTGCGGGAGTTGGACTCGGCCGGGGTGGTCGCCGAGGACGTCGCGGTGCGCGCGCCCTCGCTCGACGACGTGTTCCTCGCCCTCACCGGACAGCCGCGGGAGACCGCCGACCTCGGAAAGGCCGCCTGATGTCCACCGCCTCCTCCCCCTCCTCCGCCTCCTCCTGCTCTTCCGCCTTCCCGGCCACCGCCTCCCGTGCCGCGGCGCGCCCCTCGACCGGGGCCCGGCTGGTCGCCGACACCGGCACCTCGATGCTCCGCATCCTGCTCAACTACCGGCACTCGCCCGGCCTGCTGGCCGCCTCGCTGGGCGTGCCGGTGGTCATGGTGGTGGTCTTCGGGTACGTCTTCGGCAGCGCCATGCAGGTGCCCGGCGGCGGGGACTACCGGGAGTTCCTGATGCCCGGCCTGTTCGCCATGGTCGCCACCAACGGCATCATGCCCACCATGGTCGGCGCCGCCCGCGACGTCGGCCGCGGGGTCACCGACCGGCTGCGCTCGATGCCGGTCTCCCGCACCGGCCTGCTGCTCGGGCAGACCCTCGCCGACCTGCTGGTCACCGTGGTCGTCCTGGCGCTGCTCACCCTGGTCGGACTGGCCACCGGCTGGCGCGCCCGGCACGGCGTCGCCGACGCGCTGGGGGCGTTCGCGCTGCTGCTGCTCTTCCGCTTCGTGATGACCTGGGTCGGTACCCTGCTCGGGCTGGCCGTCGGCAAGGAGGAGGCCGCCGGCCAACTCTCCGTCGTGGTCTTCCCGGTGGCGATGCTGACCAACGCCTACGTGCCCACCACGGGGATGCCCGACTGGCTGCGGGTGATCGCCGACTGGGACCCGATCAGCTCCGTCGTCCAGGCCTGCCGGGAACTCTTCGGCAACCCGTCCGCCCCCGGCGACGCCTGGCCCATGCAGCACGCCCTGCTCTCCACCCTGCTGTGGTGCGCCGCGCTGCTCGCGGTCTGTGGGCCGCTGGCCGTACGGAAGTTCGCCACTCACGGGCGCTGATTCGCCCAGGTCGGTGAATGTGCTGGACACCGTGGCCGGTGTGGCTTTAGGTGGGGCGCCATGGAGTACACCCACCTCGGCCGCACCGGCCTGACCGTCTCCCGCCTCTGCCTCGGCACCATGAACTTCGGCCCCCACACGGAGGAAGCCGAGGCCCACCGCCTGATGGACACCGCCCACGAGCGCGGCATCAACTTCTTCGACACCGCCAACGCCTACGGCCGGGACCCCGAGGGCAACCTCAAGGGCCGCACCGAGGAGATCATCGGCCGCTGGTTCGCCCAGGGCGGCGGCCGCCGCGAGCGCACCGTGCTCGCCACCAAGGCGTACGCGGAGATGGGCGACTGGCCCAACGAGGGCCGGCTCTCCGCGCTCGCCATCCGCAAGGCCGTCGAGGCCAGCCTGCGGCGGCTGCAGACCGACCACATCGACCTGTACCAGATGCACCACATCGACCGGGACACGCCCTGGGAGGAGATCTGGCAGGCGATGGAGCTCCTGGTCGCCCAGGGCAAGGTCATCTACGTCGGCTCCAGCAACTTCGCCGGCTGGCACATCGCCCAGGCCCAGGAGGCCGCCCGCTCCCGGCACTTCCTCGGCCTGGTCAGCGAGCAGTCCCTCTACAACCTGCTCGACCGCACCGTCGAACTGGAGGTCATCCCCGCCCTCCAGCACTACGGCCTCGGACTGATCCCGTGGTCCCCGCTGCGCAGCGGCATGCTCGGCGGCATCCTGCGCAAGGAGCGCGAGGGCACCCGCGGCCGCAGCGCGACGGGCTACGCGGCCGAACTGCTGGAGCGGCACCGCGACCAGCTCCAGGCGTACGAGGACTTCGCCGCCGAACTCGGCACCGACCCGGCCGACCTCGCCCTCGCCTGGCTGCTCTCCCGCCCGGCCGTCACCGCCCCGATCATCGGCCCCCGCACCCCGGCCCACCTCGACGCCGCCCTCGGGGCGCTCGACCTGAAGCTCGACCGGAAGACCCTGGACCGCCTCGACGAACTCTTCCCCGGCCACCGGCCCGCCCCGGAGGACTACGCCTGGTAGGCCCCGCCGCAGGCTTCCCCGCCGCCTTCCCCGGCCCCGGCCGTGCCTGCCACGGCCGGGGCCGGGGCCCGGGGCGGTCCTGGGCCTGGGCCGGGGCGGAAAAGCGGTGTCGCCCGGGCACGACGCCGTGTCAGGCTCCGATCCATGACGATCAGGTACCCCCGCCCCCTGCAGCCCGGTGACCGCGTGGGCGTCACCTCCCCGTCCGCCGGTGTCGCCGCGGAACTGCACGAGCGCCTGCGGGTCGCCGTCCGGGCCGTCGAGGCCCGCGGCTACGAGGTCGTCCTCGGGCGGTGCATGGACGGCTCCCGGCACGTCAGCGCCCCGGCCGCCGAGCGGGCGGCCGAACTGACCGCGATGCTGACCGATCCCACCATCCGGGCCGTGGTGCCGCCGTGGGGCGGGGAGACGGCGATCGACCTGATCCCGCTGCTGGACTGGGAGCGGCTGCGGGCCGCCGAGCCGACCTGGCTGGTCGGCTACTCCGACGTGTCGACCGTGCTGGCCCCGCTGACCCTGCTCACCGGCACGGCGACCGTCCACGGCAACAACCTGATGGACACCCCGTACCGGACGCCCGAGGGCCTGCTCTCCTGGCTGGACGTCGTCGCCGCGCCGGCCGGCCACCGGTTCACCCAGACCCCGCCCGGCCGTCACCGCTCGACCGGCTACGACGACTACGCCACCCGCCCGGAGGTCCGCGATCTCACCCTGGACGCCGTCGGGGGCTGGACCAGACTGGACGGGAGCGGCCCGGTCGACGCCGGGGGCCGGCTGATCGGCGGCTGCATCGAGACGCTCTGCGGTCTGGCCGGCACCCGGTACCTGGACACCTCGGCCTTCGCGGCCGAAGCCGCCCCGGACGGGCTGCTGGTGTACCTGGAGGCCTGCGAGGCCGACGCCCCGGCCATCTGCCGCAACCTCCACGGCATGCGCCTCGCCGGCTTCTTCGACCGCGCGAACGCGGTCCTGATCGGCCGGACCGCGGCGCCGGACACCCCGACGCTCAGTCAGCACGAGGCGGTCCTCGACGCCCTCGGGTCCCTGGGGGTGCCGATCCTCGCGGACGTGGAGTGCGGGCACGTGCCGCCCTTCCTTCCGCTCGTCAACGGCGCGCGCGCCCGCGTCGTGCACGCGCCGGGCCGCAGCGAGCTGACCCAGACCCTGGACTGAGCGGAGTCGGCCGGCCGGTTGTGGTAGCAAGGCACCCATGAGGGAGCGGGAGGCCTACCACCACGGGGCGTTGCCGGAGGCGCTGGTCACGGCGGCGTTCGAGGTCGTGGACGAGCAGGGCCAGGAGAAGGTGAGCGTGCGGGAGGTGGCGCGCCGGGCGGGGGTGTCGGCGGGGGCGCCGTTCCGGCACTTCGCCGACCGGCAGGCGCTGTTGACCGCGGTGGCGGACCGGGTGCTGGCGGACTTCGCCCGCTGGCAGGAGGCCGAGGTGGCCGCCGCCGAGGCGGTCGGCGGGTCGGCGATGCGGGCGCTCGGGCTGGGGTTCGTCCGGTACGCGCTGCGCCATCCGCGCCGGTTCGAGCTGGTCCGCTCGCGGGTGTTCGCGGGTTCCAGGGATCCTGGGCTGCGGGAGCAACTGGAGGGACTGGACCGGGCGTTCACCGAGCTCGTCGTGGCGGACCAGGAGGCCGGCCGGGTGGGCCCGGGGGATCCGGAGCTGGTGCTGCTGTCCGGGCAGGCGCTGGTCTACGGGCTGGCACAGATGATCGTGGACGGCTACCTGCCGGCCGAGCGGGCGGAGGAGCTGGCCGTGCGGGTGCTGGACACCTTCCGGCAGGGGATCGCCGGGTCCGTCAACGCCCCTGAGCAGTAACGGAATTGTGGCTGCAGCGAGCCTTGACCGGTCTGCTGCGCGCTGATGTAATCACCGATTACATGAGAGCCAGTTCGGGGAGGCGCAGATGTCCTTGTTCGCCAAGCCACAGCCGGGCTACACCACCGCCGCGGCCACCGGCGACACCGTGGTGCTGCTGATCGGCATGCGGATCAACCGCTTCTGGGCGGTGCACCACTGGGGCCCGGTGATGTTCGCGATGTTCCGGATGCTCTACGAGCTGGCCCGCAGCCCGCAGCGCGGCCTGCGCGGCCGGATCCTGCTCACCGCCTCGCCGCGCACCTACTACGTCGTCCAGTACTGGGAGTCCAAGGAGCACCTGTACCGCTACGCGACCGCGCCGGACGGCTTCCACCACACGGTGTGGGGCATCGCCAACCGGATGGTGCGGGAGGGCAGGTCGCGCCGACACGTCGGGCTCTGGCACGAGACGTACATCGTGCCCGAGGGCGGCTACGAGTCGATCTACTTCGACATGCCGGCCTTCGGCCTGGCCGGTGCCACCGGGCAGCTGCCGGTGGAGGAGCGCGGCCGGCACGCCGCCCAGCGGCTGGCCTTCCGGTCGGGCGGGAACGGCGGGAGCAGTGGGGACGGCGGGGGGAGCGCGGAGAGTGGGGCGAGCGGTGCCGTGACCGGTGCGGACGCCCGGGCGGAGGCGCCAGGAGTGTCGTGAGTCCCTGCGGCCGCCCCGGTGTGGGAGCGTTCGGGGATGGTCGATCAGGACGGCGCCGTGCGACCGGCGCGGGTGGTGCACGAGGTGCCGTACCGGGCGCAGTGGGAGTCCGCCGAGCTGGTGCGGGACATCGTCGACGGGCGGCTGGACGCGGCGCGCGACCCGCGCTGGGGCCAGTCGGGCGCGGCCACCCCGGAGGAGTACGCGTGGTGGTCCTGGCGGCTGTGCGGGGTGGCCTGCCTGCGGATGGCCCTGGAGCACTGGTGGGGGGTGACCCCGGCGGCGATGGCGCTGGCGGCCGAGTGCCTGAAGGCCGGGGCGTACGTCCGGGACGGCGAGAGCCTGCGCGGGCTGGTCCACGCGCCGTTCGCCGACTACGCCCGGCGGCGCTGGGGACTGGCCGCCCGGGCGGCGGAGCTGACGCCCGCCGAGGTGGCGGCCGAGGTGGCCGGCGGGCGGCTGGTGATGCTGTCGGTGCACCCGTCGATCCGGGAGCCGGACGGGCCGGAGCCGGTCCGGCGCGGCGGCCACCTGGTGCTGGCGGTGGGCGCCACCGACACGGCGCTGCTGATCCACAACCCCTCCGGCTTCCCGGGGGAGTCCCAGGCCTTCGCCCGGGTGCCGTGGCGCTCGTTCGGGCCGTTCTACGCCGGGCGGGGGATCGTGCTCGGCCCGCCCGGCGCGGGCGTCGGTCAGGTGTTGTCCGGCAGCCCCACCGGGTAGGGCGGCATGCTGCTGCGACAGAGCGCCGAGATCGGCTTCAACGCCGCGGCCAGGGCGTCGAGTTCGGACCGCTGGTAGTCCTCCCAGACCCGGGCCGCGGCCAGGTCGGTGGCCGCCTCCAGGGCCTGGTGGCGGATCCGGCCCAGCTCGGTCACCGTGCCGGCGGCGGTCAGCCAGCCGCGCTCGACCAGGCGCGCCGCGGCCGCGTCCCACTCGGTGTCGCTCCAGCCGCGCACCGGCTGGAGCTGGTCGCGCCGCATGTCCATCGCACAGCGGACCACCAGCGCCTCGCAGCCGTCCAGTCCGGCGCTCACCAGCGCGGCCACGTGGCCGTCGCCGCGGTGCTCGCGCATCACCGTGGCGGCCTGCCACAGCCGTTCGTACACCCCGGTCGGCGCCGGGAGCGCCGCGTTGGCGGCGGCCAGTACCCGGCCGACGCAGTCCAGCCGGGCCGCGGCCTGCTCCAGCGTCTCCACCGCCCGCTCGACCTGCGCGCGGTCCACGTGCTCCAGCAGCCGGGCCAGCGCCGCGCCCGAACCCTTGGTCCGGGCGACCAGCGCCTCCTCCGGACTAGCCAGCGACCACAGCGCCGGCAGGGCGCGCTCGACCATCGCCGGGGCGAAGTTGAAGAAGGCGGCGGTCACCGGCGCGGCGTCCACCGCGCCCAGCGGCGCCGAGCGGCCCGCGAAGTACCCGCGCCAGAAGCCGCGCAGCCCGGCCTCCTCGAAGGCGTTGCGGGCCTCGGGCTGGAAGTAGGTGACGGCGTGCACCGGCTCGAAGAGCCACCAGAGCGCGCGGGCGGGATGGACGAGATCGGCCATCGGGAGACCTTCCTCGGACGGGGCTCCGGGCGGGGGCGGGGAGCTCGGCTGGACGGCACGGGCCCGGCGGTCGCGCGGGCGGCGGGGTGTGGGCCGCCCGGGCGGGTGCGCGGGTCGTTCAACTGCTGATGACCACGGGGGTGGTCCCGGTAACCCCGGAGGGGGTGTGATGACGGTCACTCGGGCCGGTCCGCGGGCGCGGGGCGGGCGTGAGCGGTCGGGCGTGGTGAGCGGTGGGGGCGTGAGTGGTGAGCGGTTGGGCGTGAGCGGTTGGGCGTGACGGCCGGTCAGTGCCCCGGCGGCGCGGCGGCGCCGGTCAGCCGCGCACCGGTGGCATCGCGAGCGGGTCGACCGGCATCTGCGCCCGGCAGACCGCCGCCAGTGGCGTCAACGCGTCCGTCAGCCGGTCGAGTTCGCCGGCCGGGAGCCCCTCCCACACCCGGCCGGCGGCCCGGTCGGTGGCCGCCTCCAGCTCCCGGTGGCGCAGTCGGCCCAGCTCGGTGGTCGCCCGGGCCGTCCTGGTCGTCCCGTTCGCCCCGGCCGCCTTCTTCGCCCCGGCCGCCGTGAGCCAGCCGCGGTCGACCAGCCGGTCCCCGGCGGCCTCCCACTCGGCGTCCGTCCAGCCGCGCATCGGCTGGAGCACCCGGCGCACGGCGCCCGTCGCGCAGTGCAGCACCGACGCCTCGCAGCCGTCCAGGCCGGCCGCGACCAGCGCGGCCACATGGCCGTCCCCGCGGTGCTCGCGCAGCACGGTCGCGGCGTGCCACAGCCGTCCGTACGCGTCCGCGGGGCGCGGCAGTGCGGCGTTGGCGGCGGCCAGCACCCGGCCGGCGCAGTCCGCCCGGGCCGCGGCCCGCTCCAGCGCGGTCGCCGCCTCCTCGACCCGGGCCGGCGGCACCGCCGCCAGCAGCCGGGCCAGCACCGCCGCCGAACCCGCGGCCCGGGCGGCCAGCGCCTGCTCGGGGCTCGCGTGCGTCCACACCTCCGGAAGGGCCTCCCCGACCAGCGCGGGCGCGAAGCTGAAGAACGCGGCCGTCACCGTCGGCGCGTCCGCCGCGCCCAGCGGGGCCGAGCGGGCCGCGAAGTAGCCGCGCCAGCCGCCGTCCAGCCCGATCGCCTCGAAGGCTGCCCGGCTCTCGGGCTGGAGGAAGGTGACGGCGTACACCGGCTCGAAGAGCCACCACAGGGCGCGGGCGGGGTGGACGGGGGCGGGAACGGCGGGGTCGGACATCGGGGCACCTTCCTCTTCCTGGCGGGGCTCGGCCGGGCTCTCGTCGCCGCGAACCGCCCACGAGCTGACCGCCGCCGGGGCGGTTCCGGCAACCCGCCCGGGGTGTGATCACCGTCACCCGGCGCCCGCGGGGTGCGGCCGCCGGGGGCCCGGCGCGGGATGATGGGGCGAGGCGCCCGGCCCCGGGTGCCGAGGCGTCCGCCCGCGGGCGCCCAGCCCGCGCAAGCCCCCGCACGAAGGTAGTCGGCCATGCCCCAGATCAGCCCCAGCATCCTCTCCGCCGACTTCGCCCGGCTCGCCGACGAGGCCGAGGCCGTCCGGGGCTCCGACTGGCTGCACGTGGACGTCATGGACAACCACTTCGTGCCGAACCTGACCCTGGGCGTCCCGGTCGTCGAGTCCCTCGCCCGGGCCACCGACATCCCGCTCGACTGCCACCTGATGATCGAGGACCCGGACCGCTGGGCCCCCCAGTACGTCGAGGCCGGGGCCGGCTCGATCACCTTCCACGTCGAGGCCGCCGCCGCGCCCGTCCGGCTCGCCCGCGAGATCCGCGCCAAGGGCGCCCGGGCCTCGATGGCGCTCAAGCCCGGCACCCCGATCGAGCCGTACGAGGACCTGCTGCCCGAGCTCGACATGCTGCTGATCATGACGGTCGAGCCCGGCTTCGGCGGCCAGGCCTTCCTGGACATCATGCTGCCGAAGATCCGCCGCACCCGGGAGCTGATCGCCAAGCACGACCTGGAGCTGTGGCTCCAGGTCGACGGCGGCGTCTCCGCGGCGACCATCGAGCGCTGCGCCGAGGCCGGCGCGGACGTCTTCGTGGCCGGCTCGGCGGTGTACGGGGCGGAGGACCCGGCCCAGGCCGTCCGCAACCTGCGCGACCTGGCCACCAGGGCCTCGGCGGACGCCTGGTGGGCCTGCGAGCACTGAGGCACCGCCCGCTCCCCGTGGCACCGCCGGATGGCCGGGCACGGGTGGAGGAACCCCGCACCGTGGCGGATGATCGGTGCGAACGCCCTTCACCCGGCCCCCTTCGCCCGGCCCGGCCCCCTCTCCGTACGGTGGTGGAACCGCGATGAGCAACCTCGACCTCAGGCCCGCCCCGACCAGCTGCGGCGGGGAGGCCGCGGGCGGCCCGGTCCGGGATCTGCTGACGGGCCGTCAAGTCCGTCTCGGCGAGAGCACGGTGGTCCGCCGGCTGCTGCCCAGCCTGGGCCGCCGGATGGTCGGTGCCTGGTGCTTCGTGGACCACTACGGGCCGGACGACATCGCCGACGAGCCCGGCATGCAGGTCCCGCCGCACCCGCACATGGGCCTGCAGACGGTCAGCTGGCTGCACCGGGGCGAGGTGCTGCACCGCGACAGCCTCGGCAGCCTGCAGACCGTCCGGCCGTACGAACTGGGCCTGATGACCTCCGGCCGGGCGATCTCCCACTCCGAGGAGTCCCCGCGCCCGCACGCCCGCTACCTGCACGGCGCCCAGCTCTGGGTCGCCCTCCCGGACGCCCACCGGCACACCGCGCCCGCCTTCGAATACCACCCCGAGCTGCCCCTGGTCACCGCCCCGGGCCTGCGCGCCACCGTCATCCTCGGCACCCTGGACACCGCCACCTCGCCCGGCACCACCCACACCCCCCTGGTCGGCGCCGACCTCGCCCTCACCGAGGGCGCGTCCCCCGCCCTCCCGCTGGTCCCCGAGTTCGAGTACGCCGTCCTCGCCATGACCGGCCGGATCGACGTCGACGGCGTCCCGGTCGAACCCGGCTCGCTGCTCTACCTCGGCTGCGGCCGCCGCCAACTCCCGCTCCGCGCCCACTCCGACGCCTCCGTCCTGCTGCTCGGCGGAGCGCCCTTCGAGGAGCGGATCGTCATGTGGTGGAACTTCATCGGCCGCACCACCGAGGAGATCGCCGAGGCCCGCACCGCCTGGACGACCGGCGACCGCTTCGGCGAGGTCCACGGCTACGCCGGCGCCCGCCTGGCCGCGCCGGAGCTGCCCGACCTGCCGCTGAAGCCGCGCGGGCGGGAGCGCTGAGGCCGCCCCGACGCCCGGGGGTGCGGGCTTCGGGGCGGGCTCAGTGGTGCCAGGGCAGTCGGACCGGATCGGCGGGGGTCCGCCCGGCCACCAGGTCGGCCGTCAACGCGGCCAGACCGAACGGATGGACCGTCTCGTCGGTGGCCGCCAGGTCGGCGACCGGCCACCAGCGGTACCCGGCGTGGTACCTGCTCTCGTGCGCCTCCTGGCTGCTCACGTCGACCTGGTGGCCGGTGACGCGGAGGTGGAAGAAGACGTCCCGGAAGAAGCCCGCGGCCCACCCGAGATCCGCATGACCGGAGGTCTCCGCGACCGGCGCTCCCAGGGCCTCCGGCGCCACCGCGAGGCCCGTCTCCTCCCGGAGCTCACGGGCTGCCGCCGCTGCCAGGCCCTCCCCGTCCTCGACACCGCCGCCGGGCGTGCACCAACCGTGACCGCTCCCGGGCGCATCCGGGTCGACGTGGAACTTCAGCAGGAGCAGGCGGTCCCGCTCGTCGATCAACAGCACCCGAGCGGATTCGCGACGATGACTTCCCTGTTCGGCCATACCGGCAGCGTAACCAGGGCGACGACGCCGGGCCGTGGGGCAGCCGGCCGCGCCGACGTCCGCGACCGGAGACTTCGCGACGGAGGACTCCGTGACCGTGGCCACCGGGCCGCGGTCGGGCACCTTGACCTCCACTCGCCGAGCGGCGGCGTCAGACCCTCGGGCCGGCCCGGAGGGACCCTGCCGGATCGAGCGCGGGAGTCAGGCGGTCGTGCCCGAAACAACTGCTCCGCTGCCGGCCCGTGTCGTGGACGGCTGTCTGCGCCAGGGCGTACTGGAAAGGGAGGCCGACGGCCACCGCGGGCAGCAGGACGAGGAGCAGGAGGTGAACCGGACGGGCCCGAGCCGATCGTCGACGGTAGGCGACGACGACCTGCCGCCCGCCCCAGCAGAGGGCGCCGACTCCCAACGTCAGGCCGGCCCAGGCCAGCGGAAGTACGTAACCCGGGGCGCCGGGACTGTCGTGGCACCGGCTGACGAGCGCGTGGACGTCGTCGTCTGCCGCGAGGGTCGGCAGGGCGCACGCCCAGCCCGCGAGGGCGAGCAGCAACGGGCCGGAGCCTTGGAAGCGGGGGCGGGAGCGCTGTTCTTCGGGCACCGGCCTAGTACCAATCCGGGTGGACGCGGACGAAGTGCATCTTCTGGTGGCCGCGCTGCTCCTGGAAGCTGTCGATCCGCCCGTCGAGGCTCGCATTCTTCTGGCCGCCGCTGTGCTGCGTGTAGCGGATGTCCCCGTCCGGGGTCACCGCCGTCACCACGGCGGTGTGGTGGACCACGCCCTTCTTGTCCTGGTCGTCGTGGTCGGAGTCCTCCTCGTAGTACACGAGGTCTCCGGGCTTCACCTGATCCGCCGCTATCTCCTCGCCGCCGTGGCGCACCATGAAGTCGTGCATGTTCTGCGCGCCGGCCCAGCTCTTCGAGTAGTCGACGCGCTGGGAGAGCCAGTCGCCGCCCGCGTCCTGGCTGCGCCCCCAGGTGTCGTCGCCCCGCCAGCCCCAGAGCCCGTCCCACTTGGCGTGGAGGCCGCCCTGACGCAGGGCTTCCGAGGCGAAGTTGGTGCAGTTGTCGCCGAAGACGTCGATGCTCTTGTCGTCCCAGTGCTCCAGCGCCCACTGCACCGTCTTGACGCGGTCGTACTTGGCGCCGGGGCCTCCGCGGAGGCCCAGTTTGACGTCCTCCGGGATGCCGGGGAGGTGGGCCAGCGTGACCGGGTCCGAGAGCATCAGTTGCTTGTGCTGGTTGTCGGTCAGCGCCTTCCACCAATCGGCGACCAGGCGGGGGTCGTCACCGCTGGGGATGCTTCCGGTGTACATGTTCAACTCGACCTGGGAAGCCTCGCGTTGGAGGATGTCCAGGGCCTTCTGCGGATCGGTCTCGCAGGTGGCGGCGGCGAGTTTCCGGAGCTCGGCCGCTGCCAGCCCGTCGGCCTGGGTGGCTTCGCGCAGGGCTTCCTGGAGCATCGCGTCGATCTCCTGGACGGCGGTGTCCGTCGAGCCGTCCGCGCCACCCGAGGCGGCACGGACCGTACCGGACACCTCATCGACGGTCAGTCCGTGCTCCTTGGCCATGTCGAGGGCCGAGTTCATCGTCAGTTTCGCCCGGGTGATGGCGGTGCTGAGCGCGTCGAGGACCATGACGACGCCGCGCATGATGTCCGCGCCGGTCTCCAGGATCCGGGCGTGTTCCTCGAGCTTGCGGCCGGCGGCCTCGCCGACGCGGTCCTTCCAGTTCTCCTTGAGCGGGTCGACACCATTGGCATGGATGTCGTTGACGGCCTGCCAGGCTTGCTTGGACAGGGCCAACCAGGAGCCTGCGGCCGCATCCACGTCTATGCTGCGGGCCGCCTTGAGCGCTGCGATGGTCATGGTCACTGCCCCGGTCCTCCCGCCCCTTGGAGATCGGTGAGTGCGGCGGCGAGCCGGCGGTTGGCTTCCTGTTCGGCCTGGTCGTACGAGTGCGCCGAACCGTGCAACTGCTCTGCGTAGCGGTGGAGTTGGTCGACGGCCGACTTCATGTGGGTCTGCCAGGCCGTGGCGCAGTCCTTGAGCGCGGGCCCGGACTCCCAGGCGGTCATGGTGGCCGCGGCGGTGAAGCTGTTGTCGAGCCAGTGCCCGTCCGGCCCGACGGCCGCAGCGGCATCCTTCAGATCGCTCGCGGACTGCCGTAGTACGTCCGTACGGACGTGGATGTCGTTCATGTGTCCCCCTGCCCCCGGTATGCCTGTGACGGCTGGCATACATGTGGTCATCGTACGTGCCAACTCGGTTGGGGGAAGGGGAGACGGCCCGACGAGGAAGCAGGGGCCGCCGGGTCGTGGGCCGGGCCCAGGCGGTGGGTCAGGGGCGGTGGTGGAGGGCTTCGGTGGTGGCGCGGGCGATGGCGTGGGCGCGGGACTCGGTGGTGGGGTCGATGCCGAGGAGGCGGTTGTGGTGCATGTGGATGAGGGAGGGGGCGGCGGGGGCGAGGGTGGGGGCGTGGCGGCGGAGGGTCTCGGCGCGGTGCTGCCAGGCGGTGAGCAGTTCGGGGCCGCCGGGGGTCGCGCGGAGGGCGGCCGGGTCGGTGAGGCGGATCGCGGCGGTGCGGGCCCCGCGCGGGGCGGCGGCGCGGGGGTAGGTGGTCAGCAGGCGGTCCGCGAAGTGGTCCTCGCCGTGCAGTTGGCGCAGCAGGTCGATCAGGTTGAGGGCGCCGAGCAGGGCCGGTTCCAGGGTGAGCAGGCCGGACTCCAGGGCGGTGAGCTGGGCGAGTACGGCGGTGCTGTCGGCGTGGAAGGCCTGTTCGGCGGCGCTCGTCGCGGCGCGGCCGCCGTAGCGCTCCCACTCGGGTTCGTAGCTGTCGAGCACCAGCCGGCCGGCCAGGCCGGCGCGGTGCAGGTCCGCGGACCAGTCGTGCAGCGTCGGCAGCAACTCGCCGTTGAGGGCGGTGGGTTCGCCGTGGAAGCGGAGCCGGAGGTGCGGTTGCGGGTCGCGGTAGCGGACGAAGTGCCAGTGGTCGACGGCGGCGGGCAACTGGGCCAGGAGCTGCGGGAGTCGGTGGACCAGGATCTCGTTCTGGCGGCGGCTCGACGTGTAGAGCTTCGCGTACAGCCAGGCGCCGCCCGGGGGTTGGAGGCGGGGTGCGGGTTCGGGGGCGGGCGGTGCGGTCGGGGTGCGGTCGGCCGGGAGGTCGGCGAGCAGGGGGAAGACGACCTCGGCCGTGTGGGCGCCCTGCGGCCCGGTGAGCCAGCCGTACGCCTCCGCGCCGGTCGGGGCCTCGCGCAGCACGGCGTCCGGGTGGCGGGCGAGGTCCTGGCGGAGCAGCCGGACGTGCAGCCCGGCGGTGAGGTCGAGTTCGAGGGCGCGGTCGGCGACGCACAGCAGGACCCGGTCGGGGACGGCCCAGCGCTCCCGCCAGCCGTCCAGGTCGCGGCGCCACTGCTCCGGGGTCAGCGCGGCGTCGGTGAAGAAGGGTGCGGTGGGGCGCCAGCGGGCGGGGGCGAGCACGGTGCGGCCGTAGCGGACCCGCGGGGTGTACGGCGCCTGCTCCATCGGTCCCCAGTCCCAGGTGAAGCCGGGGCGGACGCCGGACAGCCGGAGTTCGCGCAGGAGGCGGCCGGTGTTCCCGGCCTGGGCCTGCGGGTTGAGCATGTTCCAGGCGAGCGGGACGATCCGGCGGCCGGTGCTCAGCCGGGTCAGGTGCAGCGCGTCGAGGTCGGCCCCGACGGCGAGGTCGGCGAGCGGGACGGTGCCGGGGTCGGTGCGGTCGGTGAAGGCGCCGACCGTGATCCGCCGGTCGTGCAGGCGGCGGACCCGGTCGAGGTTGGCGGACCGTGAGTGCGCGGCGCGCAGGACCAGTTGGGCGGTGTCGGCACCGCGGCCCTCGGCCTCCCGGCCGGCCGCGGCGATCCGCTCGGCGGCCTCGGGCAGGAGGTGGGAGAAGCGGCCGACCGTCGCCCCGGCGTGGTCGGCGGCGCTCTCCGGGCTGAGCCAGAGCCGGAACCGGCCGGCCGCCAACTCCTCGGTGGACCCGGCCAGGACACGGGCGTAGAGGTCGAGCGAGCGCGGCGGTGCCAGGGTGGAGTCGGGGGTGAGGCGGGCGATCAGGGCCTCGTCGAGCACCACCTCGGGGTGGCCGTCGAGCAGGGCGGCCTGGGCGAGTTCGATCCGCACCGCGTCCTGCGGGGAGGGGCCGGCCGGGGCCGGCCGCTCGCGTTCGCTGGGCGGCAGCAGGTAGCCGGCGGGGGCGCCGAGGCCGCGGTCCGGGTCGAGCAGTTCGGTGAGCGGGACGAGCCGGTCGGTGCCGTACAGCTCGACGAAGTCGCGGTGGTACTGGGCGAGATGGGGGACGTCCCGGGCCCGCGAGGTGCGCCACAGCACCTCGGCGGCGCGTTCCGCCTCGGCGGCGACGGCGGCGGGCAGGGTCACCTCGGCGTCGAGGGCGAGGTCCAGTTGGAGCAGCCGACCTGCGTCGTGCGGGCGGTCGGCGTGGTGCGGGCGGTCGGCGTCGTGCAGGCGGCGCATCCGGGCGAGGGCGGCGGAGCGGTCGGTGGCCGTCCCGGAGCGCTCCAGTTCCCGCCGGAGGGCGGTGAGTTCGGAGCGCGCGGGCCCGGCCGGCAGTCGTTCCAGGACGTGGGCCAGCGGGTCGGTCGCGGTGGCGGGCGGGCGGAGGTCGGTGAGCAGGAACTCGCGCTCCACCAACTGCCGGAGCAGGTCGGCCGCGCGCTGCGCCGGCACCCCGGGGAAGCGCTCGCCCAGGCGCTGTGCCAGCTCGGCGTACCGGACGGGCCGCTCGGTCAGCTCCAGCACGGCCCGGACGGCGGGGGTGCAGCGGACGGAGACCTCGACGAGGGTGCCGCCGGCCTGCTGGGCGGTGCCGTGGCGCTCCGGCACGTAGGGCAGGACGAGGCGGGTGCCGCGGACGAAGGCGAGGTCGTTGGCGGTGATCCGGAGCTCGGTGAGGGTGTCCGGCCGGAGCTCCAGCTCGGCGAGGACGGCGGTCAGCCAGCCCATGTCGGGGCGGACGGCCACCCGGTGGGCGCCGCCGAGCCGGGCGCGGACCTCGGAGTCGGTACGGGAGCCGGGGGCCGCACCGGCCTCGGAGGCGGCACGGGAGCCGGAGCCGGAGCCTGAGCCGGGCCCGGTCGTGGGGCGGTCGGCGATCCGGACCGCGGCGACGCCGGAGAACAGGCCGAAGGGCGTGGGCCTGGACGTCGCCCGGAGCAGGTAGCGGCTCAGTGCGAGCAGGGCCTTGCACAGCCGCTTCGGCTCGACCGGACGGCCTTCCCCGACCTCGGTCAGCAGCCGGTCGAGCGAGGGGCTGGCCAGTGCCACGGCGTCGCGCAGCTCCTGGTCGGCGCCGAGTCGGTGGAGCAGTCGGACCAGTTCCGCGGATTCCCCGGGGGCATTCTCGGGGAATTCTGTGCGGGTGGTGTCGAATCGGTTCCGGGGGAGGGCGGGGGCCCGCAGCAGGGCGGTGTCCGTACACCGGAAAAGCCGCGCTCTATTTCCTCGGAAAGGCTCCCGGAAAATCTCTCGTGCAGGCATGGGAAAACCTTTCTTCGGGCGTGCGGAAAATGCCGCTCCGGGCGGGCGGTGCACCCGCCCGGAGCGTTGGTGGAGCCGTGGATCAGTGGCAGTGCGAGTAGGTGCAGAAGCAGGTGGCCAGCGAGGGGTGCTGCACCTGGGCGGTCTCGCCGGCCTGGTTGGCGGTCTCCTGGAGGTCCAGGTCGAAGGCGTCGAACTGCAGCTCGGCGGCCTCGATGAAAGCGGTGTTCTGCATGGTCTGCTCCCAGGGAATAGGGGATGGAAAACTCGGTTCAGGGTATTGCGAATTTCGGCCGGATCACCCGCTCGGCGGGCTTTTCGACCTGGGCAAAACGTTAGATCGATTTCCGGAGCGACGTCAACTCGGATTCACCGGGGAAATCTTTCGAATTCTGTGGCAGAGTGTCCCCGGCCTGCCGAAATGCACGAGCCGGAGGAGTGGTGTGCGCCATGCGGAATGCCGAAACGGCGGTGGCCGCGGTCGCCGAGCGGTTGCGCGACCCCGAGCGGGTGCGCGCGATCGCGGCGCGTCCCGGGAACGAGGACGCCCGTACCGGCGCGAGCCCGTGGTCAGCGGCTTCGCTGGGCGAGGGGCATCCGGGGGTCGCGCTGCTGTACGCCGAACTGGCCCGGCGGGACCGGTCCTGGCGTCCGGTGACGCACGCGCACCTGTCTTCGGCCGTCGCCGCCCTGGGCGCGGGCGGGCCGACGGACAGCCTGTTCTCCGGTGCCCCGGCGCTCGCCCTCGCGGTGCGCCGCGCCGTGGCCGGTCCCGGTGACTACGCCGGGCTGCTCGCGGCGCTGGACCGTCGGGTGGCCGCCCGGACGGGTGCCCTGCTGCGGCTGGAGCGGGAGCGGCTGGACGCGGCGCGGACCGGCCCCGCGATGGCCGGGTACGACGTGGTCGGTGGTCTGACCGGGCTCGGCCGCTACCTGCTGGCCTGCGGAGAGGGGCAACGCCCCCTGCTGGTCGCGCTGCTGGAGCACCTGGTGGCGCTGAGCCGGCCGTTGCGGATCGACGGTTCGGAGCTGCCCGGCTGGTGGGTGCCCGGCCCGCCGTCGCCCGCGGTCGCCGCGCGGTACCCCGGCGGGCACCTCAACCTGGGCCTCGCGCACGGCATCCCGGGGCCGCTGGCGCTGCTGTCGCTCGCCCGGCTGGCGGGGGTGGACGTCCCGGGGGCGGCCGGGGCCGCGCACCGGATCGCCGGGTGGCTGCTCGGGCAGCGGCTCCGGGACGCGGCCGGCGTGCCGCAGTCCGACTGGCCGGCGGTGGTCGGCCCCGAGGCGGCGGTCGGCCGTGGGAGGGCGGTCGGCCCCGAGCCGGTGATCGGCGCAGACGGAGAGGCGGCCGTCTCCGGGGGTGCCCCGGCCAGGATCGCCTGGTGCTACGGATCGCCGGGGATCGCCCGGGCGCTCCAGTTGGCGGGCCGGGCGTTCGGTGTACCGGAGTGGGAGGCGGAGGCCGTCCGGGCGCTGCACGCCGCGCTCGACCGCCCGCGCGAGCGGTGGGGACTGGACGACGCCATGCTCTGCCACGGCACGGCCGGCCTGCTCCAGGTGGCGGGCCGGGTGGCCCGGGACAGCGGTGACGCGCGGTTGGCGGCGCGGCTGCCCGGGCTGGTCGGGGAGGTGCTGGCGTCCTACGACGGGGCGGTGGCCTTCGGCTTCCCCACCCCGCCGGTCGGCGGGCGCGGGGGAGGTACGCGAGCCCGGGAACAGGATCCGGCCCGGGAGCGGGGTCCGGACCGGGCGGGCTTCCTGGAGGGTGCGGCCGGTGTCGCGCTGGCCCTGCTGGCGCAGTGCGGCAGCACGGACGACGGCGAGGGCCACGGTGACGGCGAACTGCCCTGGGACGCGGCACTGTTGCTGGCCTAGAGCCGAACGCGGCGAGGGGTGACGGGACGGGAGCATGGGTGTCTCGCGGGGTGTGCGGCGGGCGCCCCGGCCCACGGCGTCGGGACGTGCCGGACCGCGCCCCGGGGGCGGCGAACGGGCGCCCTGCGCGGGGGAGTCGGTGCACGTCGGCGAACGCCGGAGGGTCAGCGGTGCCCGGTGGCGGAGGAGGTGCGACGGAAGCGCGTACTATGACCGGGTTTCATCGCGCCCCACCCCCTTCGGTCGCGCACGGACGTGGACGGCGCGGGCACCGGCGCGGGGGCCGGGCAGGGCTGTCGCATGACGATGACGACGACCCCTCTCACGTAAGAGCTTCGGCACTGCACGGCGTATCCCCCTCCGTCGGGGACGGCCGGGAAGCCACTTCGGGTCACCCCTTGAGCCGAGGAGACCTGTCCTGACCCTGGGCGTCTCTCGACGTCGTGGGATCAGTGGCCTGTATCCGTGCAGACGCCTCACCGAACGAGGAGTCGCGACGGACAGTAGACGGGGTGGTCCCACGGCCTGTCAATTCGCACATTCCTCCGGATCGGACGGCGGCCGCGGCCGACCCGTGGCGCCGCGGATCGCCTTGCCGGGCACGGGCCTTGTGGCCCTTGGTGGTGCGTGAGATGCCGTTCGAAAGGTGTTCACATGATCGTCAGATTCCTGGCGGCGGAATGCGTATCACCAGGTAGTCCCCCCAATGCGGCGTCCGGGCGGACCTGTCCGGACCGGCCTCCGATGGCGGGGCGTACGGCGGGGGCCGGGGTTAGCCTGGCCCGCATGTACAACGACGGTCTGGTGGCGTGCACCGCCCGGGAGCTCGTGATTCGCCGGTACTACTTCCCGTTGGCCTCCGCCAAGCGCATCCCGTACGAGCGGATCCGCGGGCTGCGGCAGGTGCCGTTGACCCGGCTGCGCGGGCGCTGGCGGCTGTGGGGCTCCGGGGACTTCGTGCACTACTTCAACCTCGACCTGGGCCGGGTGGACAAGAGCGTCGCCTTCGTCGTCGACCTCGGGAGGCGGGTGAAGCCGGTCATCACCCCGGACGAGCCGGGGCGGCTGGTCGCGGCGATGGCCGAGCACCGGATCCCGGTGACCCGGGGTTAGCGCCGCGGGAGCGCGTCGGCCGCCCCACCGGGGAACGGGTGGGGCGGCCGACGATCAGCCGGGGTGCCGCATCGGGCTCAGTTGCGGAGGAGCAGTGAGGCTCCCACGCCGTTGCACCCCCGGTAGTCGAAGGTGGTGGTGTGGTACCCGGCCGGCACCGGCTGGTACGGGCAGATCCACAGGTAGGGCCGGGCGAGTTGCAGGAACCAGGCGCCGATGCCGCCGCTGCAGGCGGCGGTGTTGTCGTGGCGGGTGTTGACGTAGCCGGGCGGGATCGGCGAGCCCGCGCAGGTCCACAGGCCGTCCCGGACCTTCTGCATGTACCAGGCGTCGATGTTGGTGCAGTCCCACCGGCCGGCGCCGGCGTGCTGGGTGAGCACGTAGCCGGGCGGGATCGGCGAGGTGCCGCAGGTCCACAGGCCGTCGACGGGCAGCCGCATGTACCAGGAGTCGAAGCCGTCGCAGCCGTTGGGGGTGTGCATGGAGAGGACGTAGCCGGACGGGATCGGCGAGGTGGCGCAGGTCCAGATGCCGTCCTTCACGGGCGTCTGCCACCACATGCCGGCGCCGTTGCAGCCGTTGTTCGTGTGCATGGTGAACACGTAGCCGGGGGTGGCGGGCGTGCCGCGACAGATCCATCCGGGGCCCGCCGCCTTGACGGAAGCGGAAGCGGAAGCGGAGACGGAGGCGGAAGCGGAGACGGAGGCGGAGGCGCGGGCGGGCGCGGCGGCGGCGGTGCCCGCCGCGGTGCCGGTGAGGACGGCCGCCAGCAGGGCGACCACGCCCACCAGGGCGGCGAGCCGGCCCGGGAGGGCGGCCCGGGACGAACGGTTCAGCAGTCGGTGCTGCCTTCTGATCACTTCACACCAGTCCCATCGACAAGTCCGGCCGGCCCCGCACGAACGGCCGTGCGGGGCCCGGGTGTTGTGGAGCTGGTGGGAGCCTACGCATGGTTGGAACGATCCAATAGACGCGCCGTGGACATGCCGTGAAGTTGGCCGGAAAGGTCCGCGGGGCCCTGCCGGCTCCCACGGCCGGGGCCTCAGCCGGAGGCTCGGTCGGGGGTGGGCCGGGGCAGCCGGGGCCAGCGGTGGTGGTGCTGGTCGATGACGTAGTGGTGCCCGTGGCGCCAGGCGCCACCGCCGGTCGGGCGGGCGTCGGCGAGGTGGGGGTGGCCGAGCGGCAGGTCGGTGTGGAGGTGGCTGAGGGTGTCCGGGTCCCGGGCGGGCCAGAGGGCGGTGGCGGCCGTGGCGGCGGCGAGCGCGACCGCGCCCAGGACGACGGCGGTGACCGGCAGGCCGGCGCCCGCGGCCAGCCAGCCGGCCAGCGGATAGGTGAGCAGCCAGCAGCCGTGCGACAGCGAGAACTGGGCGGCGAAGGCGGCGGGCAGGTCGGGGTCGGCGGCGGAGCGCCGGACGACCCGGCCGCCCGGTGTCAGCACGGCCGAGCCGGCGGCGCCGACCAGGGCCCAGGCGGCCAGCAGGGCGAGCCAACTGCCCGGCCCCGCCGGGGCGGCGGTGATCGCGGCGACGACGGCGAGGATGCCCGGCAGGGCGAAGGCGGCGGGCAGCATCACGGCGCGGTCGCTGACCCGGGCCAGCAGTCGGGGCAGCAGCAGCGCGGTGAGCATCGAGCCGACGCCGTACGCGCCGAGGGCCAGTGAGACGGCGCCGGCCGGGCGGTGGAAGTGATCGCGGACCACGTTGACGGTGTTGACGAAGACGATCGCACCGGCCGCCGCCACGGCGAGGTCCAGCGCGAGCAGGGCCCGCAGTCGGGGGGTGGCCCGGAACAGCAGGGTGCCGAAGGAGGCCTTGTGGTAGACCCCGCCGGTGCGACGGACCAGCCCGGCCTCGGCGACCCGCCCGGTCTCGACGTCCCGCCCGGTGTCGACGCCCCGCACGGTCTCGACGCCCCGCCCGGTCTCGGCGCCCGGCTCCGCGTCGGGGCTCCGCCCGGGCTTGGGCAGGACGGCGGAGACGACCAGGGCGGCGGAGGCGAGGAACCCGGCCGTCGTCCCGACGAACAGCCAGCCGTAGGAGAGCGCCGACAGCAGCAGGGCGGCGAGGGCCGGGCTGAACAGCGATTCGAGGTCGTAGGCCAGCCGGGACATCGACAGCGCCCGGGTGTAGTCGCCTTCGGCCGGCAGGACGTCCGGGATGGTGGCCTGGAAGGTCGGGGTGAAGGCGGCCGAGGCGGCCTGGAGCAGGAAGATCAGCAGGTAGACCTGCCACACCCGGTCGACGAACGGCAGGCCGAGTGCGACCCCGGCCCGGGTGAGGTCCATCGTGACCATCAGGGTGCGCCGGGGGATCCGCCCGGCGAGCGCTCCGGCGACCGGGGCGACGGTCACGTAGGCGACCATCTTGATCGCCAGGGCGGTGCCGAGCACCGCGGAGGCGTCGCTCCCGGCGATCGAGTACGCCAGCAGGGAGAGCGCCACGGTGGCGAGTCCGGTACCGACCAGGGCGACGACCTGGGCGGCGAACAGGTGGCGGTAGGTGCGGTTGCGCAGCACGGTCGGCATCGGCCCGTCCCGGGACGTGGGGGAGTGGGATCGGCCTCATCATAGTCAATATGTGCATACCTGTGCACCTATTGATGGGGCGACCCCGGTGCGCGGAGAGCGGGCCGGGGTCAGGCGGGCCGGTCGGGTCGGTCAGGGTCGGCCAGGTCGGTCAGGGCCGGCCGGGGTCAGTCGTGCGGCGGAAGGTGCCCGATCTGGTGGTCGGCGACGTTCAGCGCCTCGTCCACCAGCCGGCGCAGGTGCCCGTGCCGCAGCGAGTAGACCACCCGCCGGCCGTCCTTGCGGGTGGTCACCATCCCGGCCAGACGCAGCTTGGCCAGGTGCTGGCTGACCGAGGGCCGGGCGGCGCCGGTCGCCTCGGTCAGCGTGGTCACGTCCGCCTCGCCGCGGCCGAGCCGTTCCAGCAGCGCCAGCCGGGTGCGGTCGGCGAGCAGGGCGAGTACGGCCACGGCCTCGTCGAGCCGCGCCTCGGCCCGCTGCTGCGAGCGGTGCGCATCTGCCACTTCGGTGCCGGAGCTCATCCCGCCATGGTAGGCCGAGGGTGCACGGGTGCGCACACGAGGACGGAACCGGGCGGGCCGTCGGCGCCGGGCCGCCCGCGCGGCCGGCGGATCTCCGGCGGATCTCCGGCGGGTCGTCAGCCGGTCGTCAGCGGGCGGTCAGTCTGCCGTCAGCGGGCCCGGCGGACAGTCAGCGGGCCCAGCCCAGCGGGCCGTCAGCGGGACGGCTGTCCGGCCGGCTGCTCGTCGGCGGCCGGGGCCGGGGCGGGCTCCAGGTCGCCCATCCCCGGGATCACGAACAGCGCGGCGAGGATCAGGGCGCCGGAGATGACGATCGGGGTGCGGATGCTGACCGTCGCGCCGATCCAGCCGCTGAGGCCGGCACCGACCAGCATCCCGATCCGGGTGAGCATCAGGTAGCAGCTGTTGACCCGGCCGAGCAGCTCCTTCGGCACGGTCTGCTGGCGCAGCGAGATCGCCTGGACGTTCCAGATGACCACGCCGAAGTTGCCGAGGGCGAACAGCGGTGCCACCAGGAACACCGAGGGGCTGAGGCCCATCAGCAGCAGTGCCGAGCCCATCAGGGCGAAGGAGAGGGTGATCCGGGCCCGTCGGCCCATCCGCTCGCCGAGCCGCCCGGCCACCATGCTGGCCGCGGTGCCGCCGGCCACCCCGGCGGCGAGCACGGGGCCGTACGCCCAGGTGGGCTCGTGCAGGGTCCGGGTGACCAGCAGCGCCATCATCGTGATGCCGAGCGCCGAGGCGCCGCCGGCCAGCGCGGAGAGCCCGGCGACCAGGCGCAGTTGCCGGTGCCGGTACAGCCAGCGGACGCCCTCGCGGACCTCGGCCATGACCCGGCGCTCGGTCCTCGCCGCCGGGGCGCCGGAGCGGCCGACCCCGGCGACCAGGGCGGCGGCGACCGCGAAGGAGAGGCCGTCGACGGTGAACGGGTAGCCGGCCGCGACCGCGAACAGGGTGGTGCCGACCAGCGGGCCGATCATCCGGCCGACCAGCAGGCCGCCCTGGAGCCGGCCGTTGGCGACGTCCAGCTGGTCGGGGCGGACGACGTCCGGGATGTTCGAGGTGGCGGCGTTGACGAACACCGTCTCGCCGCAGCCGAGGACGAAGGCCAGGGCGGCGAGCAGGGCCAGCGGCGGGGTGGTGGCGAAGACGCAGGCGGCGAAGCCCAGCACGATGGCGGCGCGGCCGAAGTCGATGGTCCACATCAGCCGGCGGCGGTCGAAGCGGTCGGCGATGACGCCGCCGAACAGGGCCATCAGCAACCAGGGGAGCGATCCGGCCACCGCGACCACGGAGACCGCCGACGGCGAGTCCGAGATGGCCAGCGCGAGCAGCGGCAGCGAGGAGTCCCGCATGCCGTCCCCGACGGCTGAGATCGACGACGCCGACCACAGCAGGGTGAATTTCCGGCCCAGTTGGGGCCTGGTGCGGTCTGGGGGAGTCGCTAGGCTGGCTGAGGTCACCGACGCAGTATGGCATGACCGCTACATCTTTGACCGCCCCTTCACGGAGCAATTCCAGTCGATGGGTTCAGAGTCCGGAAACCCCCTTGACCAGTGTGGTCAGGCCGCCCGCGAGGGCCAGTCCGAGCACCACCGTCCGCGCCCGCCGCTCCGGCACCCGGGCCGCCAGCAGCCGGCCGGCCAGTGCCCCGGCGGCCAGTGCCGCGGTCACCGACTCCCAGGCGGGTGCGGTCAGTTCGGGCAGTCCCTTGGCCGCCAGCGAGCAGGCGTTCACCACCACACCGTACAACTGGGCGTTCGGCACGAACTCCCCGGCGGTCCAACCGGAGTTCAGCGCGTAGAGCGAGACCGCCGGGCCGCCCACCCCGGCGGCGGAGTTCATCAGTCCACTGGTCGCCCCCGCGACCAGCGCCCCGCCGGTTCCGCGCAGCGCGGCGGCCCGCACGCCCCGGATCACCAGCAGGGCGGCGGCGGTGACCAGCAGGCCGATGCCGGTCAGCAGCACGGGCGGCGGGACGGTCGCCGCCGCCCACGTCCCGGCCGGGACGGTGCAGACGGCGGCCGCCAGCAGCGGCAGCATCGTCCGGGGCCGGACCAGGCGCCAACTCCCGGCCAGCCCCACCGCACTGATCGCCAGCGAGGCGAGGTTCGCCAGTGCCACCCCGCCGCCCGGGCCGAGCAGCAGGACCAGGACGGGGGCCGCCACCAGGGCGAAGCCGAGGCCCGCCAGCCGCTGGACGGCGGCGCCGACCAGCACCACCAGGCCCAGCAGCAGCTCGCCGGGCCAGCCGCCCATCAGTGCTGGACGCCCGCGGCGAGCGAGAAGTCCGCGAAGTACGCCTGCTGGGTGCTCGCCGGGCCCCAACCGGTGTCGTGGCCGCCGTAGAAGGTGGAGAACAGCACCCCGCCGAAGGGGATCGAGCCGATGCCGGAGGCGGTGCCCTTGGCGGCGTGCACCTGGCGGCCGTCGTACCAGACGGTGATGTCGCCGGTGCTGCGGTTCACCAACTGCTCGACGGTGTGCCAGCGGTCGTCGGCCTGGAAGTGCCAGTCGCCCAGGCCCTCGTCCACGCCGTAGCCGGTCGGGCCGGAGTTGCTCGGGGTGTACAGGTAGACCTCGCCGTTGTCGGGGCTGCCCTTGGCGGCTCGCCACATGTAGCGGGTGGACCAGCCGGCGCCGTGGGTGCCGCCGGACTCCTGGCCGATCTTCCCGCCGTACAGGCCCGGCAGTTTGCCGGCCTTGCCCCAGTCGCGGCCGGCCGGGAAACGGACGGCGTACTTGAGGTCCAGGGTGGCGCCCTGGGCGAGGGCGGACAGGCCGAGGGTGTTCAGGTCGGTGTAGAACTGGCCGCCGCCGGGGTTGGGGCAGTCGGTGCAGGTGTTGGCGGAGGAGCCCGCGCCGTAGGTCACCTTCAGGGCCGGGCCGCCGCCCGGGGCGGCCGGGTCCGCGACGGCGCCGAAGTCGTCGGCGCCCCAGGCGCCCTGGCCGGCCACGCCCCAGGCGTGCTGCCACTGCGGGGTGCCGTAGCCGCTGAACCGGCCGGTCCAGGCGGCCGCGCCGCTCGACGCGGGGGCGGCCGCGCTGTCGTCGGCGGGGGCGGAAGCAGGGGCGGCGGACGCGGTGCCGGGGGTGGCGGTCGGATGGGCCCGGGCCCGGGCGGGGGTGGTCGCGCAGCCGGCGGCGGTGAGCAGGGCCAGCGCGGCCAGGGCGGCGGTGCGCGCGGGGCGGTTCATCCGGTGGCTCCTCGGTCGGGGGTTGATCGGTACCGATCATGCCGCACGTCCGGGTCGCACTCGGGTCAAGGACGGGGAACGGAAACGGAAAGGACCGCTGCCGGGTGGACGGTCCACGCAGGAGGTGAACCGTCCACCCGGCAGCGGCCGTTGAACTCGGCCACGGCCACTGGACCGGGGTCGGTCAGGGGGCGGCCGGGGCGGTGGGCGCGGCCGTGGCCGCAGGGGTGGGCACGGACTCGGCGGTCGCCGGGAGCGGGTAGGCGTCCGGGTCGACCGGGCCGGGCAGGTCGGTGGCCGGGCGGCCTGGGGCGGTGGCGGCGTCGGGCAGCGAGGGCTGCGCGGGCGGGGCCTTGACCTGGTTGAACGGGACACCGGGCGGCGCCTGGACCGGCGTCGCCCGGCCGGCGGCGAGCGGGCTGCGGCTCCCGGCGTCGCAGGGGGCCGCGGCCTCCAGGCCGTCCGGGCTCTGGCCGGTGGGCTGGTTGCCGGTGAAGCAGTTGCCGGGGTCGGCGGAGGCGAGCACCAGGTCGGTGCCGTTGCCCTCGGTGCGGTTGCCCCGGACCCGGTTGCCGGCCGCCGGGTGGCCGGGCGGGTCGGTGATGATGACGCCGGCCGAGCGGTTGCCCCGGACGAGGTTGCGCTCCACCCGGTTCGCGGTGCCGCCGCCGATCCCGATGCCGATGCCGAAGCCGCCGTCGGCCTGTTCGGGGGTGTCGGAGGCGTTGTTGTCGGTCACGGCGTTCCCGGCGATCACGGCGCCGTGCTGCGGGGCCAGGGCCTCCAGGTCGTTGGAGTTGACGGTGACGCCGACCCGGTTGCCGGTCACCCGGTTGCCCAGGAACCAGAGGTTGTCGGAGGCGTTGGTGATCTCGATGCCCACCGCGTTGCGTTCGACGGTGTTGCCGCGGACCAGAGTGTCGCAGGGCTTGCACTGGCCGACGTAGATGCCGGAGTCGGCGCCGCCGGAGGCGTAGGAGTCCTCGATGATCCCGCCCCGGGCGTCGAAGGCGTAGATGCCGTACAGGCCGTTGTTGTAGGCGGTGACCCTGGTCGCCCGGAAGCCCTGGACGGCGGGGAAGCGGGCGGTGTCCAGCGGGTTGTAGGCGGAGCCGCCACCGCCGCGCTGCTGGAGCTTCTCGTCGGTCACGCCGGTGAACAGCACGCCGTTGGCGAGGTAGCCGTGCACGGTGAGGTTCTCCACCACCGAGCCGGCGCCGGTCACGGTGACGCCGTTGACCAGCCGGACGCCGCCGTCCAGCAGCACGGTGTTGCGGTCGGTGCCGCGCAGCACGATCCGGGGCTTGGTGATCCGCACGCTCTCCTGGTACGTCCCGGGGGAGACCAGCACGGTGTCGCCCTCGCGGGCCACGTCCACGGCCTTCTGGATGGTCGGGGCGTCCTGCGGGACCCGGACGACGGTGCCGTCCGGGTGGTGGGCGTCGGAGGAGGAGCCGGTGGCGGAGGAGCAGCCGGACAGCGCGAGGGCGGCGGCGACCAGCAGGGCGAGTGCCAGGGCGGGCAGTGCGGAGCGGTCGCGGGCCGGGCGGGCGCGGCGGGGTGGTGGTGGCGCGGGCGCTTCGTCGGCGAGTTGACGGACGGTCAAAAGTTGCATACGGGGTGTTCTATCGTCTCCAATGTCGGTCATGCATGCCGAAACCGGAAAGGCACAGGAACGGCCGGGGGCCGCCAGGAACGGCGTGGACCGGAGGGCGCTGATCGCGGGCGGCGGTGCGGTGCTGGCCGCGGGGGTCGGCGCGGGGGCGGTGGCCCTGACGCGCGGTCGGTCGGCCGCCCCGCCCCCGCCGGTCGCCGTCGCGGCCGCGCCGCCCTTCCACGGGGAGCGGCAGGCCGGGGTGACGGCACCCCAGCAGCCGGCCACCCTGCTGCTGGCCCTCGACCTGGCGCCCGCCGCCGTCTCCGACGGCCGGGGCGTACTGCGCTCCCTGCTGGGGGAGTTGAGCCGGGTGCTGGCCGAGGCGGTGGGTGGGACGGCCGCCGACCCGCGGCTGCGCGGCGGGGAGCCGGCGCAGCTCAGCAGCCTGGTCGGGGTCGGCCCCGGGCTCGCGGCCAGGCTCGGGCTGAACGTTCCGCCCGCGCTGGCGGAGCTCCCGGCCTTCCCCGGGGACCGGCTCGAACCGGCCCGCGGCGGCGGGGACCTGGTGGTCCAGCTGTGTGCCGCGGACCGCTGGCCGCCCACCGTGGTCGCCGAACTCCTGGGCGCCGCAGCGCGGTCGGCGGGTGCGACGGTCCGCTGGACCCAGCCCGGCTTCCTGCCGCGCACGCCCCCGGGCAGCACGCCGCGCAACCTCTTCGGCTACAAGGACGGCACCGCCAACCCGGCTGAGGCGGAGGCGAAGCAGTGGGTCTGGGGTCCGCCGGGCCCGTACGAGCACGGCACCGTCCTGGTGTACCGCCGGATCCGGATGGACACCGCCGGCTTCGCCGCCCTGCCCGAGGACCGCCGGGACCTCGCCATGGGCCGCCGCCTCGTCGACGGCACCCCGCTCACCGGCACGGCCGAGCACGACGACCCGGACATCTACACCAAGAACCCGGACGGCTCGTACGTCATCCCCAACTCCGCCCATGTGCGGCTGACCAGCCCCCGGCTGGACTCCGGCGCCCGGATGCTGCGGCGCGGCTACAGCTACGACGACGCCCCGGACGACCGGGGCCTGCTGTTCTGCGCCTTCGTGCGGGACCCGGAGCAGTTCACCCGGGTGCAGAACCGGCTGGCGGCCAAGGACGCGCTCAACCCGTTCCTGGTGCACACCGCCTCGGCGGTGGCGTACGTGCTGCCGGGGGCGCCGGAGGGCGGCGCGCTGGGCGAGGGGTTGTGGGCGTAGTCGTCGTCGTCCGGTCCGCCGTCGTCCGGTCGATCGTCGTCCTGTCGGTCGTCGGCGATCGGCGGCGCGGGCGGCGCGGGCGGGCCGCTCCGGGTGGGGTGGGGGCCGTCGGGGGCCGGGCGGGCGTCGCGGCAGGGGGTGGCGGGTCAGCCGGGGGCGGGGCGGTCGGGTGCGGGCCGGACAGGGGTGGGTCGGACGGGCGCGGGGCCCTCCGGGAGGGTGGCCGGAGTCGGCGGGGACGCGGGACACGGGCATCCAACTGTCATATTTTCTGAGGGAATTGGAACCTTCGGGCGGTTCTCCCGTTATCGCCCGATGGTACGCCGCCGAACCCTCCGTCGGGGTGCTCAACGCCCCCATTCCGGCGCCGGGTCGACCGGCAGCAACGGTCGCAGCGCACCCAGTACGGCGCCGATGCAGGCGTCCCGCAGCTCGGTCCGGGAGCAGCTCGGCTCGGTCAGCCAGTCGACGACCAGCACCCGCACGAACACCAGCCAGCTGCGCAGGACCTGGGAGACGGCGAGCCGCGCCTCCTCGTCCGCGAGCGGCAGCACGGCGAGCAACCGCCCGCGCAGGGCGTCCAGTTCCTCGGCGATGACGGTCTGGATCACCGGGTCCCCGGCCAGTTCGCGGTTGGCGGCCAGGACGGCGTGCCGGTTGGCGACGAAGTGGTCGAGGTGGGCGTCCATGCCCTCGGCCAACTGCTCGACCAGGGTGTCCGCCGGGTCGAACCTGGTCCGGGCCAGCAGGTCGTCCGCCGCCTGCCGGTGGACCGCCGCGAACAGCTCGCGCTTGCCCGCGAAGTGCCGGTAGAGCAGGGCGCGGGAGACCCCGGCCTGTTCGGCGACCTGCTCCATCAGCACGTCCTCGTACGGCCTGGCGGCGAAGGCCCGGGCGCCGACGGCGAGCAGCTGGGCGCGGCGCTCGGCGGGCGTGAGCCGTCGGCGGTGTTCGGGAACGGGCATGCCGGACAGGTTACTTGACACGTGTCAACCGGTGGGCGCTACCGTGGCGGGGGCTTGGTAGACGCGTGTCCACCAACGGCCGGCGATGGACGGGGTGACGGCTCATGGCGAAGGTGCTGCGGGTGCTCGCGTGGACGATGGGGGTCGCCTGCGTGGCGATCGGCCTCGAACACCTGCTGGCCGGGGCGGCGGCGCTGCCCGGGACGGCGGATCCGGGGCCGACGGTGGACAGCTTCGCCCGCTTCATGGGGGCGGTCTTCGCCGGCTACGGCGCGGCCTGGATCTGGGCCGTCCGGCAGACTCCGGTGCCCGCGTGGGCGGTGCGGTGGCTGGCGGGGATCCTCCTGCTCGGCGGGCTCGCCCGGGTGCTGGGCCTCGCGGTGGACGGGCGGCCGCACTGGTTCCAGCTGGTGCTGATGGCGGTCGAACTCGGGCTTCCGCCGGTGTACTTCGGGCTCGCGGGGGCGGACGAGCGGGCGGCCCGGGGCTGACGCCCGGACCGCCCGCTAGCCCGCCCCTGACCGTCCGCCCCTGACCGTCCGTCCCTGACCGTCCGCCCCGAGCCGTCCGCGCAGGGTCGGGCGGCTTCGGGCGGGGTGTCCGTGCGGTCAGTGCCCGAAGGCCCGCAGGTGTGCGGCGATCGTGGCCCGGTCGGCGGTGGCGCCGGTGAGGGAGACGTAGCCGTCCGGACGGACCAGCACCACGGCGTCGCCGCGCAGCCCGTACCCGCGGGCGGCGTGGCCGTCGGGGTCGCGGACGGCGGCCACCCGCAGGCCGGGGAGGTCGGTGAGGCCGGGCGGGAGCGGGCGGTCGCCGAAGGCGAGCAGGGTGAAGTGCGGCCCGCGGAACAGGTCGAACAGCCGGATGGGCGTGCCGTCCGCGGTGGTGCAGGGCGCGTCCGGGGCCCGGTCGCCGGCCCGGATGCCGGTGGCCGTGCCCAGGTCCCGGCCGAGCGGGCCGCCGCGGTAGCCGACGGACAGTCCGGTGAGGTCGACGCCGTGGGCGGTCATGGTGCGGAACTGGGCGGTCAGCACGCCGGCGCCGCCGTCCGGGCCGCCGCCGAAGGCCGCCTTGTGGTGGGCGGAGGTGGCGGCGAGGCTCGCCCGGGCGACCGGCATCCGTTCCTCCTGGTAGCTGTCGAGCAGGGCCTCGGGCGCCCCGCGCAGCACGGCGGCCAGCTTCCAGGCGAGGTTGTGGGCGTCCTGGATCCCGGTGTTCATGCCCTGGCCGCCCGCCGCGGACTGGCAGTGGGCGGCGTCCCCGGCGAGCAGCACCCGGCCCTCGCGGTAGCGCTCGACCAGTCGGACGGTGGGGCGCCAGACGGTGGACCAGATCGGCTCGTGCATCCGGACCCCGGGCAGTCCGGCCCGTTCGGCGAAGAGCCGGCGGAAGGTGTCCAGGGTGGGGGCGGGCAGTTCGCCGTGCCCGTCCGGTTCGGCGGCGGCGTGCACGGCCCACTTGTCGTCCTGGCGCATCGGGACGAGCGTCATGGCGGCGGCGCCGAACACGGGGTGGTTCCAGATGTGCATGTGCCCGGGGTCCAGGCCGTCGAGGTCCATCGAGGCCATGATGAAACGTTCCTCCTCCCAGGTCTCGCCGAGGAAGGGGATGCCGGCCAGCTTGCGGACGGTGCTGCGGCCGCCGTCGCAGCCGACCAGGTGGCGGGCGCGCACCGTGACCGTCCGGTCGTCCTGCCGGAGCGTGGCGAGCACGCCGTCGGCGTCCTCGGTGTACCCGACCAGCTCGGTGCCGGTCTCGACCTTGCGGCCGAACTCGGCGAGCCGGTCGCGCAGCACGGCCTCGGTCTGGTGCTGGGCGATCAGCAGCATGCCGGCGTACGGGCGGTCCGGGGTCGGCGGGTTGGTCGCCGACGGGTCGACGTCCTCGACCAGCCGGGTGCCCTCGTAGGTGCGGACCCCGAGGTGGGCGCCCCGGGCGAGGACCTGCTCGGCCACCCCGAGGTCGTCGAACACCTCCAGGGTGCGCGGGTTGACGCCCTTGCCGCGGACGCCGGCGGTGCGGAACTCCCGGTCCCGCTCGATGATCCGGCAGTCGACGCCGGCCCGGGCCAGCTCGATGGCGAGCACCAGGCCCACCGGGCCGGCGCCGACCACCAGGACGTCGGTGGCGGGTGGGTCGGCGGGTGCGGTGACGGTGGCAGGTGCGGTGACGGGTGCGGTGGCAGGTGCGGTGACGGTGCTGAAGTCGTTCGTGCGTGCAGCGCGCATGGCGGACGCCCCCTGTCCATTCGGCCATAAGATACGGCGCGTTTCCTGTTCTCGACTGTAGACTGCCCTTCGTAAGAAACGCAACGTATCTACGAAGGTCGGGTGCCAGGGCCTGTGGTGAGCGGAAGAACGGGCGCCCCGCGGCGGCGCGGGGACGAGTTGGAGCGGGCGATCCTCGACGCGGTCTGGGCCGAGCTCACCGAGCACGGCTACGGCCGGCTCACCATGGACGGCATCGCCGCCCGCGCCTGCACCAGCAAGCCGGTGCTCTACCGCCGCTGGCCGAACCGGGTCGAACTGGTGGTGGCCGCCCTCGGCCGCAACGCCCCCGACTACCAGGAGCCGCCGGACACCGGCGACCTCCGCACCGACCTGTACCGCTTCCTGCGGAGCCTGCTGCACCGCTTCGACGACCTGCCGGTCGAGGGCGTGCACGGCTTCCTGGTCGACCTGATGCGCGACCCCGAACTGCGCTGCGTCTTCCGGGCCGGACTCACCCACCAGGGGCCGGTGGAGACCCTCGGCGTGATGATGCGGCGGGCCGCCGGGCGCGGCGAGATCGACCCGGCGCGGCTCACCCCGCGCGTGGTGGCACTACCGCTGGACCTGCTGCGCGACGCCTTCATGATCGATGGCGAGGTGCCCTCCGACCAGGTGATCGCCGAGGTGCTGGACGAGATCGTGCTCCCGCTGCTCCGGGCTCCGGTGCGGGACCGGGGAGTGGCCTAGACTCCGGCGCGGGTCGAACAGGGGTCCGGAGAGAGAGGTCGACGCGCATGGGCGGGACCGTGGTGGCGGTCAGCAGCAACGCCGAGTACTCGTTCAGCAAGCCGAACCGGGCGGGGATCACGCTGCTCGCCGGGCTCGGGGTGGAGGGCGACGTGCACGCCGGGGTGACGGTCCGGCACCGCTCCCGCGTCGCCAAGGACCCGACCGTGCCCAACCTGCGCCAGGTGCACCTGATCCACCGTGAACTGCTCACCGAGCTGGACGGTTCCGGCTTCGACGTGGCGCCCGGCGCCCTCGGGGAGAACATCACCACCGAGGGCGTGGACCTGCTCGGGCTGCCGGTCGGCGCGGTGCTGCGGATCGGGCCGGAGGCGGTGGTGGAGGTCACCGGTCTGCGCAACCCGTGCCTGCAGATCGACGGCTTCCGGCCGGGGCTGCTGAAGCAGGTGGTCCGGCGGGCGGCCGACGGGACGATCGTGCGGCGCGCCGGGATCATGGGCGTGGTCCTGGCGGGCGGGCCGGTGCGGCCCGGTGACGCGATCACCGTGGAACTGCCGGCGGGGCCGCACCGGCCGCTCGACCGGGTCTGAACCGCCCGGGCGGGACGCCCCCTCGGCCTGGCCCTCCCGCCGGTATACCCCCCACCCGTTGATACCCCTACCCCGTACCGCGGAGGATCGCGGGCGGCCCGACCGCGGCCCGACCGCGGCCCGACGGCGGCCCGACGGCGGCCCGACCGCGGCCCGACGTGCTCCGGTGCGCTCAGGAGCGCACCAGGCGGGCGATGGCCTGATTGGCCTCGCGGATCTTGGCGTCGGCCTCCTGGCCGCCCTCGGCGATGGCGTCGCGGACGCAGCACTCGATGTGCTCGTCCAGGAGTTGCAGGGCGAAGGACTGGAGCGCGCGGCTGGCGGCCGAGACCTGGGTGAGGACGTCGATGCAGTAGGTGTCCTGCTCGACCATGCGCTGCAGACCGCGGATCTGGCCCTCGACGCGGCGCAGCCGCTTGAGGAAGTCGTCCTTGTGGGGGCTGTAGCTGGCCATGGCCGTCTCCGGTTCCCGTGCGGTGAGGAGTTCACCCACTCTACCGGGGGCGATGGGAGGCGAGTCGGCCCGGACGTACGGGAGTTGACGCCCGGGCCGGTGGGCCGGCGGGCCGGCGGGTGGTCAGGCGTCGAGCCGGCCGACCAGGTCGTAGCCCGCCTCGTCGACGGCGGCGGCGACCTCGCCGTCGGCCAGCGGCGCGGCGCTGTCGACGGTGACCCGGCCGGTGGCGAGGTCGACCGTGACCTCGGTGACGCCGGTGAGCTTCGTCAGCTCGGCGGTCACCGAGCCGACGCAGTGGCCGCAGGTCATGCCCTCCACCTGGAAGACCGCACGCTCGGTGGCGGAGGCCTGGGCGGCGTCGGTGCCGGTTCCGGTGCCGGTGCCGCACGAGCCGCAGCAGGAGCCGCCGGCGGCCTCGGCCTCGGCGGCGGACGACTCGACGGTGACGGTGGTCTCGCTCATGGTGTGCTCCTGTCGTCGGTGCGGGCGACGCCTTCCGGGATGCCCCCGGTGGCCGCTTCGCTTTCGAACATACCATACCCCCCTAGGGTACTTGGAAGGGTTGCGGAGGCGGCCCCGCCCCCGCCGGAAGCCGCGCCCTGCCGGTCCTCAAGTCCTTCTGGTGGCAGTCCTGTTGCGCTCCATGAGCAGGATGGCCCGATCGGCCCGAGCGGCGGCCGGCGTACCCCACCACACGAGGTGACACCCATGGACCAGACCCCCCGGCGCGGCCCGCGAGGGCTGCGCGAGATCCTCGCCGCGGGCGAGCGCACGTACTCCTTCGAGTTCTTCCCGGCCAAGGACGAGGCCGGCGAGCGCGCCCTGTGGGACGCGATCCGGCGGGTGGAGGCGGTCGCGCCGACCTTCGTCTCGGTCACCTACGGCGCCGGCGGCTCCTCGCGCGACCGCACCATCGGGACCACCGAGCGGATCGCCGCCCAGACCACCCTGCGGCCGGTCGCCCACCTGACCGCCGTCGGCCACTCCACCGCCGAACTCCAGGCCGTGCTGCGGCGCTACGCGGACGTCGGGATCCGCGACGTCCTCGCCCTGCGCGGGGACCCGCCCGGCGACCCCAACGGGGTGTGGCAGCCGCACCCCCAGGGACTGCGGCACGCGGCCGACCTGGTGCGGCTGGTCAAGGAGTGCGGAGCCTTCACCGTCGGCGTGGCCGCCTTCCCCGAGCGCCACCCGCGCTCGGCGGACTGGGAGGCCGACATCCGGCACTTCGCCGCGAAGTGCCGGGCGGGCGCCGACTACGCCCTCACCCAGATGTTCTTCCAGGTCGAGCACTACCTGCGGCTGCGCGACCGGCTGGCCGCGGCGGGCTGCGACACCCCGGTCATCCCGGAGATCATGCCCGCCACCGACGTGCGGCAGATCGTCCGCTTCGCCGAGCTCAGCGGTGCCACCTTCCCGGCCGACCTGGCCCGCGCACTGGAGTCCGCCCGCGACGACCGCGCGGCCGCGCACCGGATCGGCGTCGAGCACGCGACCGCTATGGGCGAGCGGCTGCTCCGGGAGGGGGCGCCCGGCCTGCACTTCATCACCCTGAACCGCTCCACCGCCGCACTGGAGATCCACCGCAACCTCGGACTGGACCGCACCCCGGCCCGCGCACTGATCGGCAGCCGTGCCTGACGGGAGGCGGCGGAGCGCCGGCTCGACCGGCTGAACCCACCGCGCCGGGTCGACCGGCTGAACCCACCGCGCCGGGTCGACCGGCTGAACCCACCGCGGAGGCCCGGCGGGCGCCGGTCGGTCGCTCCGGCCGGCGCCCTGCCCGCGGACCGGCCGGGTGGTTACAGTGGCGGGCAGGGGAGCACGGGAGCGGCAGCGGGGGGCTGACATGTCGGGGTTCTCAGGGTTTTCAGGGTTCTCGGGGTTCTTCGGCGGTGGGCAGTCCGGGCGGCGAGCCCCGGGCGGGATCGACCTCGACGGGGTCAAACCCTGGACGCGGGCGGCCGGTTCGGTCTCGGGCCGGGAGGACGGCGACGAGCGCGCGGCCGCCAGGGACCGCTCCTGGGTCGACAAGTGCCTCCGCTGGTGCGCGGCCGAGTTCGGGGAGCAGGCCGTACGGCGCGAGTTCGCGGTGCCGACCGCCGGCTTCCTGCCGACCGACCTGACCGTCCTCACCGGCCGCTACCAACGCGCCCGCATCCTGGAACTGGTCGACCGGATCGGCGCCGTGATGGGCGCGGACACCCGGGACGTCGACCTCCGGGTGTTCGCCCCCGGCGCCCTCGACCCGGACCACGCCGGCCGGAGCCAAACGGTCGGCCGCTACCACCGCACCGACGGGCGGGACGTCATCGAAGTCGACCTGGAGTACGTCGAGCGCCCCGCCGATCTCGCCGGGCTCATCGCCCACGAACTCGGCCATCTGCGCCTGACCGGCGAAGGGCGCCTGCGGGCTCCGTGGAGCCACTCCGACAAGGAGAAGCTGACCGACCTGGTCACCGTCTACCTCGGCATGGGCGTCTTCACCGCCAACGCCGCCCACAGCTACGCCACCCTCCGACGCGGCTACACCGTCCTGCCGATGGGCGACCTGACCAGCCGGACCCTCAACGGCGCGTCGCGCAACGACACCGTGCACCGCCTCGGCTACCTCACGCCCGACCAGTTCGCCCACGCCCTCGCCCGCTGCGCCCGCCTGCGCGGCGAGCCGGACCCGACCTGGGCCCGCCACCTCGAACCCGGCATCCGGGCCGCCGTCCACCGCACCCTGGCCGAGGCCCCGCCCGGCCCGGCGTGACCCGCGGCCGCGCCGGCGCGGCCCCCGCGTGCGCGGGAAGTCGGCCGGGCCGACGTGCCCCGCGGGGGGCGTCAGTACACGAATAAGCGCGTAAGCGTGGACCGGTCGGTCTCGATCTCGGCCATGTCCGTCGCCGACAGCTTCGCGGCGTAGGCGGCCTGGAGTTCCTCGTCGTAGCGGTGCAGGGACTGCCGGTACGCGATGCCGCGGTCGGCCAGTCGGAAGACGTGGACCCGCCCGTCCTCGGGGCTCCGCTGCCGGGAGAAGTAGCCGTCCTTCTCCAGGCGGGCCAGGTGCTGGCTGACGGCGCCCTTCGAGACGTCGAGGGCCTCGGCCAGTTCCTTGGGCGTGACGGTCGGGTCGGCGACGATCCGGCCGAGCACGATGTGCTGCTGGGCGGTGAGGCCGAAGTCGTCGTAGTGGGGGCCGCGCCGCTCCGAGAGGAGCCACAGGTCGATGAACAGCTGGTTGATCCGGGCGCCGCGGGCGCGCAGCTCGGCGGTCACTCCGCGGCCGGGGCCTTCTCGTCGACGCCGTCGCGGGCCCCTTGCCGGTCGCGCTTGCGGAATCCGAGTCGGGCCTTGACCGCCCGGACGGTCTCCTTGCCGACCCCGGCGGCGCCGACCAGGAAGGAGACCTCGGCGGTGACGACCATCCCGCTGATGGCGGCGGTCTTGGTGGTGCCGTCCAGTGGGAGGAAGAAGGCGACCAGCACGGTCAGGTACAGGAGCGCGCTGAGGAGGAGGAAGGCGACGCCGATCTTGAACCGGAGCGGCCTCTTCGGGTCTGCGGGGGCTGCGGTCATGGATCCAGTTTAGGTGTCTAAACCATATGCGGTCAATGCGGCCCCCGTGCCCGGTCGCGGCCGCCCGGCCTGCGGTGAAGTGTCCGGGCAACGTCCGGCGAACGTCCTTCCCGGCCGGACGGCGCAGGAGCAGTCTGACGTCAGGACGAACCGCGGGGGACGTCCGGGCGGTTCCATCGGGGCCGCCGTCCACACCCAGGGGGGACACCCATGCTCGGAATCGGAAGACCCGGAAAACCCGGAAGACTCGGAAACCCCGGACGCGCCGTCGCGCTCGCCGCAGCCACCGTCGCGCTCGCCGCCGCCACCACCGTCGGCCTCGGCGGCACCGCGAGCGCCGACGCCGGAAGCATCCTCCAGAACGGCTGGAGCGGCAAGTGCATGGCCGTCGGCAACTGGGGCAACATCTCCAACGGCGTGCCCATCCTCGAGTACGGCTGCATCGGCGCCGCGGACCAGGGCTGGGGGGTGTCCAACTCGGGCAGCCACCCGGGCTGGTTCTACCTCTACAACGGCAAGGACAACAACTACTGCCTGACCTACACGCCGGGCACCACCAACCAGCTCACCCTCAACTGGTGCGGCTACCAGGGCAACAACGGCAGCCAGTCCCAGCTCTGGGCGACGGGGACGTACTGGGTCAACGGCCAGGCCTACCCGGAGTACATCGACTACGCCAACGGCTACTGCGTCTCGGTGCCGGGCAACGACCAGAAGGACCTCGCCCCGATCAACGTGTGGCCGTGCGGCGGCTACCTCGACCAGCGCTGGTACCTCGGGGGCTACAACTAGGCCGACCGCGCCCGGCCCCGAGGACCGTCAGGACAGGGCGTCCGCTCCGGCGGGCGCCCTGCCGGCCGTCGCACGGGCCGCCGTCGTCCGGTCGTCGGTGGGGCGGCGCAGGCCGAGCAGCGAGAGCCGGTCGGTGATCCGGTCGAAGAGTTCGGTCAGCGGCTCGCTGACCTCGTGGCCGAACTCGGTCAGCCCGTAGGTGACCTGGGGCGGGTTGGTCGGCTCGACGTGCCGCCGGACCAGGCCGTCCCCGACCAGGGCGCGCAGGGTCTGGGAGAGCATCTTCTCGCTGACGCCCTGGATGCTCTCGCGCAGTTCGTAGAACCGGAGGTCGTTGCCCCGGAGGGAGATCAGCACCCAGATGCCCCAGCGGCTGGTCACGTGGTCGACCATGTCGCGGGCCGGGCAGTCGGTGTGAAACACGTCATACCGGGTCCCGGTGGCAGCCGGGCTGGGCAGCAAACCTTCCGTCATGTCATGAGCTTACCTTCGGGTTCGTCCTTACGGATCGCCGGTCACCGCTCCTAACGTGCGGAGCACAGAAGGACATCCGACGAGGAGCTGAACATGATCGTGGTGACCGGGGCGACCGGAAACATCGGCCGGCCGTTGACGGAGGCGCTGGCCCGGGCCGGGGCGCGGGTGACGGCGGTGTCGCGGCACGCGGCCGCGGTGCCGGACGGCGTCCGGCACGTGGTGGCGGACCTGGCCGAACCGGGCGCCCTCAAGCCGGTGCTGGCCGGGGCGGAGGCGCTGTACCTGATGCTGTCCGGAGACCTCCACGGCGCCGGGGCCGACCCCGCCGGCCTGATCGCCGACGCGGCCGCGGCCGGGGTCCGCCGGGTCGTGCTGCTCTCCTCCCAGGGGGTGGTGACCAGGCCATTCGGCCCGACCCGGATCGCCATGCGCGCGCTGGAGGAAACGCTGCAGCGGTCCGTCCCGGAGTGGGCGGTCCTGCAGCCGGGGGGCTTCGCCTCCAACGCGCTGTGGTGGGCGGAGTCGGTGCGCGCGCAGCGGCTCGTCGCCGCGCCGTTCGGCGACATCGGGGTGCCGGTCATCGACCCCGCCGACATCGCGGAGGTCGCCGCGGCCTGCCTGCTGGACGACCGGCACACCGGCGCGGCGTACCAGCTGACCGGCCCGGAGGTGATCACCCCGCGCGGGCAGGCGGCGGCCCTCGCCGCGGCGCTCGGCACGCCGGTGCGCTTCCAGGAGCTCACCCGCGCGGAGGCCCGGGAGGCGATGGCGCAGGCCATGCCGGTGGAGCTCGCCGACGACACCCTGGACATCATCGGAGCCCCGAACCCGGCCGAGCTGCAGGTCAGTCCGGACGTCCGGCGGGTCCTCGGCCGGGATCCGCGCACCTTCGCGGACTGGGCGGCCCGCCACGTCGCCGCGTTCCGCTGAGGGACGCGACGGAGCGACGGGCCGGCCCGGACCGGGGGTGCCGGACGGTCAGAACCTGCCCTGGTTCAGGGCGTTCTGCAGGGCCGTGATGGTGGCCGGGCCCCACTGGCCGTCGACGGTGAGGCCGGCGCCGGTGGCGTTGAGGAAGGTCTGCAGCGCCTTGTAGGTGGCCGGGCCGGGGTCGCCGTCCTCGACGAGCCCGGCGTTGCCCCACACGTTGAGGTGGTGCTGGAGCGAGCGCTTGGAGTCCGGCCCCCACTGGCCGTCCGGGGTGGAACCGCAGACCCGCTGGACGGCCATGATGGTCAGGGTGCCGAAGACGCCGTCGACGGTGAGGCCGGCGCCGTCGTCGATGTACGCGAAGTACGCCGACTCGGTGGCCGGCCCCCACTGGCCGTCGGCCGCGGTGCCGACCTTGCCCTGGAGCCAGCGCACGCCGGCGGCGCTCAGCGGGCCCCAGGCGCCGTCGACGGCCAGCGCCGGGCTGTAGCCCAGGTCGTTGACCGCCTGCTGCTGGCGGGCCACCGACCGCACGGACGTCATCGCGCCGCCGCCGGACGAACCGCCGCCCCCGAACGCCTTGAAGGCCGACTCGGTGCCGGGCCCCCACAGGCCGTCGGCGGTGGTACCGACCTTGCCCTGGAGCCAGCGCACGCCGGCGTCCGTCAGCGGCCCCCAGGCGCCGTCGACGGCCAGCGCCGGGCTGTAGCCCAGGCTGTTGACGGCCTGCTGCTGGGCGGAGACCGACCGCACCTGGGTCATCCCGCCGCCGCTCGCGCCGCTGGAGTCGGTCGGCGGCGGGGTGTAGTCCGAGCCCGCCCACTGCAGCGGGTGGACCGTCGCCGGCATGCCGTTCTGCACCCAGGCGCGCAGCTGCGCCCCCGGGCAGTCGGTGGAGTTGCCGGGGAGCATGCCGTGGTAGGTCTTGGCCAGGGTGTGGCCGGTCATGTCGCAGGCCTTCTCGTACATCGAGCGGATCGCGGCCAGCGCGATGTCCGTGGCGTCCCCGCTCTCGCCGATGAAGCAGACGCCGATGTGGGTGGTGTTGGCCCCGTAGGCGTGTGCCCCCTGGAGGTACCAGCCGCGGCCCTCGAAGATCCGGCCGCTGCTGTCGACCAGGAAGTTGTAGCCGATGTCGGACCAGCCGTTCGAGTCCATGTGGTAGTTCTGGATCGACCGGATCGTCTGGGTGGTCGGCCCGTCCGAGTAGTGCACGGTGAAGCCGGTGCGGGCGCCGATGTCCACCGGGGTGATGTCCTTCGCCGGGCGGGCGCCCCACTGGCTGCGGGTGTAGATGGACAGCGTGCCGGCGTCGGGGCCGGTACCGGTGCCGCCGTTGGGCCCGGCGCCGGTGCCCGAGCCCGGCACCTCGAAGTCGTGGCGCTGGACGTAGGGGTAGAGCTTCCCGGGGCAGTCGGTGTGGGTCTTGGGGCGCACGTCCCGGTGGCCGACCAGCCGGAAGCCCGCGTCCTTCTCGTTCTGCAGGTAGCCGCAGAGCGACCTGATGCCGGCGGCCATCTCCGGGGTCACGTCGTCGTCGGAGCCCAGCAGGCCCATGACGGCGTAGTAGTTGCTGTTGGCGCCGGGCATCTCGGTCCCGTTGGCGGCGGACCGGCGGCCGAGCCCGCGGCCCTCGTATATGCCACCGTGCTTGCAGACCACGAAGTTGTACGGGATGTCGTCGTACTCGGGTTCCTTCTGGCCGAATTCGACCTCGATGTCGCCGATGGTGTCGTAGTGCATCGCGTCGTCCTGGATCTTCCGGACCAGTGCGGCGCAACTGCCGTGCGGATCGACGGACTTGTGTCCGCCGCCCTCGTGGTGGATGACGATGCCGCCGAGCCACGGGGTGAAGGGAAGCTGGTCGATCTTCTTGGGCGGCTGGGCGCCCCATTCACTGCGCGAGATGATGGTGACCATCGGGTTCTCCGGATTTCGTGCTGGGCCTGCTGGACCGGCGGGCGTCGAACGGCCGGCGTCGACCGGGGGAGTGGAACGGCGGGGGAGGGGCGCGTCACGCGGCCCCGATGACGCCCCCGTCCGTGCGCCGGACCACCAGCACGGCCGAGCGCGGCCGACCGGCGGGGTCATGGTCGGGCCAGTTGCCGACCACCCGGGGATCGTCCGCGGTGGGCGTGCCCCAGGCGTCGGTGCGCTCGCCCGGGTGCTGGACGTTGACGAACAGGGTGCGGCGGTCGGGCGTGGTGGCCACGCCGGTGATCTCGGCTCCGCGCGGGCCGGTCAGGAAGCGGCGGACCTCGCCGGTGGCCGGGTCGGCGGCCAGCAGCGCGTTGTTGCCCAGGTGCTCGTGGCCGGTCTCGGCCCGGTTCCGGTCGTAGCCCGAGATGCCGGTGCCGATCCACAGCCGGCCGTCGGGGTCGGACCACAGGCTCTTCGGCGAGGCGAACACGCCGGCGGCGTCCAGGTGGACCTGCCGGTCGTGGGCCGGGTCGCCGGCCAGCACGAAGACCTGCCAGTGGAAGCCGGTGGCCCGGCCCTCGCCCTGGGCGGCGTCGCCGTCCTCGCGCCAGCGGATGACGTGTCCGTACGGGTTGTCGGCGCGGGGGCTGACCGCGGCCCGGTGGGCGTTCGGGCCGGAGGAGCAGTGGCCGAGGCCCGGGCTGTTCGCGAACGCGCAGAAGGCCGTTCCGTCGGGGCCGACCGAGGTCTGCTGGGGGCGGTCCAGCGGGGTGGCGCCGAGCGCGTCCGCCGCCTGCCGGGCCCGCAGCACCACGTCGGCCTGGTCGGCCCAGCCGTTGTCCCGGGTCAGCGTGCCCTGGCCGTGGGTCAGCGGCAGCCAGCGGCCGGTGCCGTCGTCCTCGAACCGGGCGACGTACAGGGTGCCGTGGTCCAGCGGGCTGCGGCCCTGGGAGCGCAGCCGCCACCAGCTGTCCGTACCGACGAACCTGTAGAGGTAGCCGCCGTTCTCGTCGTCGCCGCTGTAGACGACGACCCGGCCGGCGGACTCGGTGACGCTGGCCCCGACGTGCTGGAAGCGGCCGAGCGCGGTGCGCTTCACGGGCGGTGCCTGCGGCGTGGACGGGTCGATCTCCACCACCCAGCCGAACCGGTTGGCCTCGTTGCCGTTCACCGCGAGGTCGAAGCGCGGGTCGGCGCGGTGCCAGCCGCGGCCGTCGCCGCGGGCGCCGAGGCCGGCCCGCTTCTGCGCCCGGTCGGCCCGCCACGTCCGGCTGTCGGTGCCGAAACAGCCGGCGGTGTTCCGCTCGCCGGTCAGGAACGTCCCCCACGGGGTCACGCCGTGCGCGCCGGTGCCGAGCGTGCCCGTGGCGGGCGTGCCGGTGCGCAGCGCCGGGTGGTCGGCGTCCAGCGGGCCGGAGAAGGTGACGGGGGTGGCACCGGTGACACGGACGTTGCGCGGGGAGTCGGCGAGCTGCCAGGTGCCGCCGGTGCGCCGCACCTCCAGCACGCTGACGCCGTGCGCGGCGAGCGCCTTGGCGACCTGCTCCTTCGTGACGGTCGCACCGCCGCGGCCGTCGAGGAGGGCGGCGTCGGCGGACTCGTGGGTGAGCACCAGCGTGCCGCGGGAGTCGTCGGCGCCGGGGAAGAAGTGCACTCCGGCGTGGTGCGAGCCGATCTGCTCGGCCTGCTCCGCCGCGGTGTTGCCGCCGTCGGCCCGCCACGTCGGGCCGTTCCCGCGCACCGGCTGCCCCCAGGGGGCGAGCACCTGCGCGGAGTACCCGGCGGGCACGGTCACGGTGTCGGCGCTGCTCGCCGGCACGGCGGTGAAACCGAGCGGGGCCGACGCCGCACCCGCCGCGCCCGGCTGTGCGGGGGCGGCGACGGCGGGGGACGCGGACAGGCCGAGGAAGCCGGCCAGCGCGAGGGTGCCTCCGGTGAGGGCCTGACGACGCGACAGGCCGGCGGCCACCACCTCGTCGATCGTGCGGCGGGGTGCTGTCTCCGGTTGCGGAGCGTGCTGATCTGGCATGGTCGCCACCCAGGGAGGTCGGCCCGCCGGAGCGGGGTGCGGGGCTGAGGGTGCGGGGCTGGGAGCGTGGGGCCGAGGGGCCCGACGTCGCCGGGGCACAGGGCTCGCCGGCGGACTCGCGGGACCGAACCTAGATCGCCCACGACCCCTGCGACCATCCCGCTCCTGTCTCAAAAGGCCTGGTCAGCGATGTGAGACGGTGTGAGACAGCCGGGACGGGAACCGGTCGCGGGCCGGCGGGCATCGTGGAAGCGGAACCCGGGAGTCGGTGTTCCGGGAAGGCCGGACGAGTACGTGGAGGCGGCGATGCGGGCAGCGCGGGAGCGGTGGGATCGGGGCCGCTGGGGGCGGGTGGCGGCGGCGCTGGTGCTGGCCACGGGCGGCACGCTGTTCGGCAACACCCGGATCGTGGCGGCCTGGCGGTTCTGCCTGGGCCAGGACCACGAGCCGGACCCGAACATGGCGGTGGCGACGGTGGGCTGGTGGGTCGTCATGTCCGTCGCCCTGGTGCTGCTCGGCGCCGTGCTGGGGCGCGGGTCGGGGAGCCGCCGCTACGCCCTGCCGGTCCTGCTCGCCGCTGCCGCCGTGCTGACCTGGCTGTACGTCACGGGGATGGGATCCCCGGCGCCGCTGCTCCCCGGGCAGCCGCCGGAGTCGGTGTGCGGGGTGCTGCCACCGTTCCCCTTCGCGGGCTGAACCGCTCCGGGTGCCGCCGTCGGGTACCCGGCGGCGCCCGGGCACGCGCAACGCCCGGCCGGGGTCCCCGGCCGGGCGTTGCGGTGCACTGCTGGTCGACGGCCCGTCAGCAGACGAGGGTGTTCCACGGCGTGGCCCAGGTGTCCAACGCCTTCCAGGTGTTGGGGCCGACGATGCCGTCGGGCTTGAGGTGGGCGCAGCCCTGGAACCGCTTCACGGCGTCGAGGGTCAGCTTGCCGAACTGCCCGTCGATGTTCAGGGAGATCGGGGGGTTGAAGTAGGTGGAGGAGTTCACCAGCTCGCACTGCAGGGACTTGACCTCGTTGCCGGAGTCGCCGTAGCTGAGCTCGGGCTGGTTCCAGCTGTACTGGCCGCAGTCCGAGGTCTGGGCCGAGGCACTGCCGGCGGTGGTCACGCCGAGTCCGGCGGCCAGGGCGGTGGTGAGAACGACGGCCGCGAGCTTGTTGCGCATGGGTCTTCCTTCGGTACGGGTAGCTGGCAGGACCTGGGCGGGCCGGGTCAGCAGAGGTAGTTCGCCGCGGTGTCGATGTCGCTCTGGTAGTCCAGCTTGGCCCAGGTCAGCGGGCCGACGATGCCGTCGGGCTTGAGGCCGGCGCAGCCCTGGAACTTCTGCACGATGGCGAGGGTGTTCTTGCCGAAGATCCCGTCCACCTGGAGACCGGCGCCGCGCACGCTGTAGTTGAGCTCGCACTGCAGGGCCTTGATCTCGGGCCCGGAGTCGCCGTAGCCGACCATCGCCTCGTTGTCGCTGTTGTAGCCGTAGGAGCCGCACGAGGCCGGGGTGCTGGCGGACGCGGTGGTGGCGGTGCCGACACCGAGGCCGGTGAGCAGGACGGCACCCGCGATGACGGCGGCGAACTTGGTACGCATGGGAGTTCTCCTTCAGGAGGGCAGGCGGACGGGCCCGGGGCGGGCTCCGGTCCGGGTGGGAGTGGTGGACCCGGCGGGGGCGACGACGGGGGTCGCCCGCGGCTGGGGGTGGGTCAGGCGGTGACGTGGTACCAGTAGCCGCCGGTGCGCAGGGTGACGTAGTGGACGTCGGTGCCGGTCTCCTTGGCCTCGTACATCATGTCGGCGCCGGTGGCGGGGTCGGTGCCGGCGTAGAGGACGACGTGGGTGGTGTTGTGGGCGTTGGCCCCGAAGTACTCGACGTCGCCGGGGCGGCGCTGGGCCTCGGCGATCGGGGTGAGGTGCTTGTCCAGGGTCTGCTCGGTGGTGTCGCCGCCGTTGGCGAGGTCGAGGCCGGCGCCGAACCAGAAGGCCGCCCGGACGAAGCCCGAACAGTCCACGCCGACCGTGGTGTTGGCCGGGCAGGGCTGGATGGAGCCGGTGTAGCCGTCGCAGGTGCCCAGCGACGGGCCGGGGCCCTCGCCGCGCAGCGAGTGGCCGCCGCCCCAGACGTACGGGACGCCCAGGTAGGACTTGGCCGCGTTCAGCACCTTGGCGGAGTTGACCGGGCCGCTGGGCAGCGGGGCGGGGGTGCTGCCGTAGAGGGCGGTCTTGACGCCGGTGCCGACGATGCCGTCGATGGTCAGGGCGTGTGCGGCCTGGAAGTTGCGCACGGCGGTGTCGGTGGCCGGCCCGAACTGCCCGTCCACGGTGAGGCGGCCGGCGTTGAAGGTGTTCAGCATCGTCTGCAGGGTGGAGACGCACTGGCCGCCGGCACCGGTCTGCAGGGTGCCGCACTGGGTGCGCAGGTCCACGCCGCCGGAGGGGGTGGTGGCCGCCTTGTCGAGGGCCGCCTTGGTGGCCGGGCCGACGATGCCGTCCGCGGTGAGCTGGTGCGCGCTCTGGAAGGCGCGCACGGCGGTGTCGGTGGCCTGGCCGAACTGCCCGTCCACGGTGAGGTGGGCGCCGGTCAGGTTGAGCTCCAGCTGGAGCTGGGTGACGCAGCCGTCGGCCTCGCCCTGCTGGATGTTGGCCGGGCAGGCGGCGGAGGTGAGCGGTATCGGGGCCGGGGCGGTCGCGGCGGAGGCGGTGTACGCGCCGACGCCGGTCAGCGCGGCGGCCAGGGCCAGGCCCAGCGAGAGCCGGCGCCGGGTGGGCAGGAGGGTCTTCACAGCGGGTTCTCCCAATGCGTGATGGTGCGTCGGGGGGAGCGGACCGACCCGCTCCCCCCGACGCCCGATCGTCTCGACGGAGGGGTGCTACTCGAACAGGCCCGAGTCGCTGGGCACGTAGGGGAAGCAGGTCCCGGAGGTCCCGCCGTAGTGCGGGTCACCGTGGTAGAGGACGTTGTCGCCGGTGAAGGGGCCGACGATGCCGTCCGGCTGGACGTGCTCGAGGGTCTGGAACCACACGACCTGGTCCTTGGTCCTCGGGCCCCAGATGCCGTCCTCGTCGATGGTCGCCCGGCCGTGCTGCTGGGCGACTTCGTTGATCAGGTGCTGGACGCACCACACGGCCTGGCTGTTGTTGGCGTAGCCGTCGCCGATGTACGGCGCGTTCTGGCTGGCGTTGGCGGTGCCGGCCAGGCCCAGCAGCGCCGAGCCGGCCACGGCCAGTGCGGCCGCGGCGCGGCCGAAGGTCTTCGCGGTCATCTGTCGCTCCTCGCGGTACGGGTGCTCAGGGGCCGTAGGTGGTGGGGATGTACTGCCAGCAGTAGGCGTCGGAGCTGCCGACGTAGTACGGGTCGCCGTCGCTGATGATCGCGTTCCCGGTGAGTTGGCCGACGTAGCCGTCGGGCAGGAGCGACCGGCCGCTGAGGAAGGTGTGGGCCTGCAGCCACTGGACGGCGGCCTTGGTCTGCGGGCCCCAGGCCCCGTCCTCCGCGAGCTGCGCGGGGTGGTCGGACAGGTGGGTGGTGTTCAGGAAGTAATTGAGGTTGTGCTGGACGCACCACACGGCGTGGGTGTTGTTGGCGTAGCCGTCGCCGAGGGTCGGCGCGCTCTGGCTGGCGCTGGCGGTGCCGGCCAGGCCCAGCAGGGCGGCGCCGGCCGCGGCCAGTGCGGCCGCGGCGCGGCCGAGGGTCTTCGCGGTCATGTCTCGGCCCTCCCGTGGCGGACGATCAGGGGCCGTAGTTGGTGGGGATGTACGCCCAGCACGGGGAGTTGTAGGTGCCGACCGAGTCGGGGTACCCCTCGCCGACGATCATGTCGCCGGTGAGCGGGCCGACGATGCCGTCGGTCTGGAGCTTCTGGCCGCCGACGTAGGCGTCCTCCTGGATCCACTGGACGGCGGCCTTGGTCTTGGGACCCCAGAGGCCGTCCTCGTCCAGCCGCGCGGGGCGGTCGGTCTTGGTCGTGATGTCGATGAAGTGGTTGATGTTGTGCTGGACGCACCACACGGCCTGGCTGTTGTTGGCGTAGCCGTCGCCGATGTACGGCGCGCTCTGGCTGGCGCTGGCGGTGCCGGACAGGGCGAGCAGGGCGGCGCCGGCGACGGCGGTCGCGGTGGCGGCCCTGGCGATGCGGGACGTGAGGCTCATGGCGTGGTTCCCCCGGGGAGCTGTGTTGGTCTCGGCTCGTGGACACATCGAGCTGCGGGCAGAACTGTGCCCCACCCGCCGTCCGGGCGGGAGGTGTTCCGGCGTCCCAGCGGTCCCAGGGACGCGTCCCGCGGCGCGGGCCTGCGGCCTGGGACGCCGTCTCCGTCCGAGGGCGGGACGCCGGTGGGGGCGGGCCCGCCGGGGGAGTGCCGACGCGGTGGTTGCCCGACGGCGGCCGAAATACCGGTGGGGGGTATCCGGGAGTCCTTGCGTTTGATACCCCCCATGGGTATAAATGAACTCAGCGCCGGACGATACCCCTCCCAGGTATGACCGCCCGGAGCGCGTCAGGACCTCGCAGCACCGACAGTCACGAGGAGCAACGATGACCACCCAGGCACCCGCCTCCGCGGAGGTGGAACTCTCGATCGGCGGAATGACGTGCGCCTCGTGCGCGGCCCGCATCGAGAAGAAGCTCAACCGGATGGACGGCGTCTCGGCCAGCGTCAACTACGCCACCGAGAAGGCCAGGGTCACCTTCGAGGGCGAGGTGGAGGTCGCCGACCTGATCGCCACCGTCGAGGCCACCGGCTACACCGCCGCGCTGCCCGCGCCCCCGGCGGCCGAGGGCGCCACCGGGCCGGCCGGGCCCGCCGACGAGACGGCCGCGCTGCGCCAACGGCTGGTGACCGCCGTCGCCCTGGCCGTCCCGGTGATCGCGATGGCGATGGTGCCGGCCCTCCAGTTCGACAACTGGCAGTGGCTCTCGCTGACCCTCGCCGCCCCGGTCGTCACCTACGCCGCCTGGCCGTTCCACAAGGCCGCGTTCACCAACGCCCGGCACGGCGCCGCGACGATGGACACCCTGGTCTCGCTCGGGACGGGCGCCGCCTTCCTCTGGTCGCTGTGGGCGCTGTTCTTCGGCCACGCCGGGATGCCCGGGATGCGGCACGGCTTCGAGCTCACCATCGCCCGCAGCGACGGTGCGTCCAACATCTACCTGGAGGCGGCGGCCGGGGTCACCGCCTTCATCCTGGCCGGGCGCTACTTCGAGGCCCGCTCCAAGCGCACCGCCGGCGCCGCCCTCAGGGCGCTGCTGGAACTGGGCGCCAAGGACGTGACGGTGCTGCGCGGCGGGGCCGAGGTGCGGATCCCGATCACCGGGCTGGCGGTGGGCGACCGCTTCGTGGTCCGTCCGGGCGAGAAGATCGCCACCGACGGCGTCGTGGTCGAGGGCGCCTCCGCGGTGGACGCCTCGATGCTGACCGGCGAGTCCGTGCCGGTCGAGGTCGCGGTCGGGGACGCCGTCACGGGTGCGACCGTGAACGCGGGCGGCCGGCTGGTGGTCGAGGCGACCCGGGTCGGCGCGGACACCCAGCTGGCCCGGATGGCCCGGCTGGTCGAGGACGCCCAGAACGGCAAGGCCGCCGCCCAGCGCCTGGCCGACCGGATCTCCGGGGTCTTCGTGCCGATCGTGATCGCCCTCGCGGTGGCCACCCTCGGGTACTGGCTGGGCACCGGCGAGGGCTGGACGGCCGCCTTCACGGCCGCAGTGGCCGTGCTGATCATCGCCTGCCCGTGCGCCCTCGGCCTGGCCACCCCGACCGCGCTGCTGGTCGGCACCGGCCGCGGCGCCCAGCTCGGCATCCTGATCAAGGGCCCGGAGGTGCTGGAGTCCACCCGTAAGGTCGACACCGTCGTGCTCGACAAGACCGGCACCGTCACCACCGGCCGGATGACCCTGCTCGCCGTGCACACCGCCGGTACGACCACCGAGGCCGAGGCACTGCGGCTGGCCGGCGCCCTGGAACACGCCTCCGAGCACCCGATCGCCCGCGCCGTCGCCGACGCCGCCGCCAGGGCCGGCGACCTGCCCGCCGTCGAGGGCTTCGAGAACGTGCCGGGCCTGGGCGTCCAGGGCGTGGTCGACGGCCACGCCGTGGTGGCCGGCCGGGTGGCGCTGCTGGCGGAGTGGTCGCAGCACCTGCCGGCGGCGCTGGCCGAGGCCAAGCGCACGGCCGAGGCGGCGGGCCGCACCGCGGTCGCGGTCGGCTGGGACGGCGAGGCCCGGGCCGTCCTGGAGGTCGCCGACGCGGTCAAGCCTTCCAGCGCCGAGGCCGTCGCCCGGCTGCGTGCCCTGGGGCTGACCCCGGTGCTGCTCACCGGCGACAACCGGCTGGTCGCCGAGGCGGTCGCGGCCGAGGTCGGGATCGCCCCGGAGCACGTGATCGCCGAGGTCATGCCGCAGGACAAGGTCGCCACCGTCAAGCGGCTGCAGGCCGAGGGCCGGGTCGTGGCGATGGTCGGCGACGGCGTCAACGACGCGGCCGCGCTCGCCCAGGCCGACCTCGGCCTGGCCATGGGCACCGGCACCGACGCCGCGATCGAGGCCGCCGACCTCACCCTGGTCCGCGGCGACCTGCGCGCCGCCGCCGATGCCATCCGGCTCTCCCGCCGGACCCTCGGCACCATCAAGGGCAACCTGTTCTGGGCGTTCGGCTACAACGTCGCCGCCCTCCCGCTGGCCGCCGCCGGGATGCTCAACCCGATGATCGCGGGGGCGGCGATGGCCTTCTCCTCGGTCTTCGTGGTCGGCAACAGCCTCCGGCTGCGCCGCTTCCGCTGAGCCCGCCCCACCATCGCGGCCCCACCCCCGAGGCCCCGGAACCGACACCGGTTCCGGGGCCCCGACGTTCCGCCCCCCAGGAAGGCCGGGCCGCTACGGGCCCTCCGGCAGCTCCACCGCCTGCCAGCGGTACGCCGGGTCCTCCTGCCAGACCTGCAGCTCGCCCTCGACCACCGCCGCCAGGCACAGCCGCCAGTCGTCGCCCATGGCGAGCGCGACCCGGGTGGCCGGGCGCAGGGTGGGCCGCCACCAGCGGGGCCGGCGGGAGGCGCCGCCGGCCGGCAGCCGCAGGCGGACGCCGCCGGCTCCGGCCAGGGCGATGGTGGGACCGCCGCGGTGGCCGATCATGGCGACGCCGAGGGCGGGCTCCCCGTCACCGATCTCCGTACCGGCGGAGACCGCCGACCCGACGGTGTGCAGCTGCACCGAGCCGTCCGTCCGCAGGGTGGCCGCCTGCGGTCCGGCGGAGCCGCGGGCCAGGGCTCCGGCGCGCAGGGCGCCGGGCGGGCCGAGCGGGGCGGGCGGTTCGCCGCTGCCCGGGCGCCAGCCGAGCACGCGCTCCCGGTGTTCGACCAACAGCAGCCAGGCGCCGGGCCGTTCCTCCTCGGCGGCGAGGACCCGGTCGGCGGGGCAGCCCGGGTGCTCCTGGCCGGTGAGGGTGCGGCCGGGGGCCCAGCGGTAGGAGCGCACCGCCCCGGCGGAGGCCGTCCACACGGTCAGCTCGCCGGCCGCGCCCACCGCCCCGGCGAGGCCGCTCACCCCGCGCGCGGCCTCCCACCAGCCGGCCGCGGTACCGACCCACAGGGTGCCGGAGCGGTCCTCGGCGCAGACCACCAGCTCGCCCTGGTGTCCGACCCAGCCCGCCGCCAACTCCCGTACCGGGCCCGGACCCTGGTCGGCGGGCAGCCGGCGGCCGGGGCGGCCGGGCCCGGCCAGCGCGGTGCCGTCGGCGCCGGCCGTGACGACCAGCGGGCGGCCGGACCGGTCGGGCAGCACAGCCAGGCCCGTGGTGCGCGCCACCGGCCGGTGGGTGCGCAGGAGTTCACGGCCGCGGGCGGCCCAGGGGCCGAGCGGGGCGGGCCGCCGGTCGGGTTCGCGGGCGAGCGGTTCGCAGGCCCAGCGGGCGAGTTCCTCGCCGTAGCCGGCCGCCAGCAGTTCGGCGCGCGCCTGCTCGGCGGCGAGCCGGTGGTCGAGCCGGCCGTGGTCGGGCAGCAGCAGGGTGCGGGCGAGGGTGCCGACCGCGAACAGGTCCTTGGCGGTGGTCGGGAAGCCGCCGACCTGCTCGGCCTCCGGCGGGACGTGCCCGGGGGTGAACACCGCGACGGTCAGGGTGTGGTCGAGCGGGGCGAGGAAGGTCAGGTCGATCAGTTTGACCAGGCCCTGGGCGTCCACCAGCACGTTGGCGGGGGAGATGTCGCGGTGCACCCAGCGCTTGCGGTGCAGCTCGTCGACGATCCGGCAGAGCCGGACCAGCACCTCGGCCAGCGCGACCGGCCCGCCGCGCTGGCCGCGGGCCCAGGTGTGCAGCGGCACGCCCTCGACCCAGGGCGAGATCTGGTAGCCGAGCAGCCCGGCGGAGGGTGCCGCGCCGGGCCGGTGCGGGGAGGGGCCGAGCAGGAAGCTGGGCACCACCAGGTCGGTGACGCCGAGCCGGTGGGCGTTGTGCGACACGTCGTCCCAGCGGCCCAGCCAGCGCCGCACCTCGGACGGATCCCGCTCCAGCATGATCTTCGCGGCGACCAGTTCCCTGATCCCGTTGTGCCCGGTGCGCACCGCCCGCCACACCTCGGCCTCGCCGCCCCGGTGGTGGAACTCCAGCAGCTCGTACTGTTCGGGGTCGAACTCCGGCCCGAAGCGGAGTCCGGGCACCCAGCGAGACTCGGACACACGACCCCCGACGCTTCCTCACCACTGTGGACGCGCGGCCGTCGCGCAGCCCGCGCGCTGCCCAGGATAGTGCTCCTTCCTGTTCGGCGGCCCGGCGAGGGCCTATTCTGATGGGCGCCCGAGCAACATCACGACATCACGTCAACTCATGGTCGTACGGGGAATGTTGATCATTGGGTGGGACGGCTTCGACGCACAGGGGGACGGTGCATGCTGCTGATCGCGGTGCTGCTGATCGTGGCGGCACTGGCCGCGGTGACGGTCTTCGCGCTCGCCCGTGGACGAACGACCCTGGACGCGGCCGGAGTCACCAGGGCCCTCGCCGCGGCCGCCGAACAGCTCACGGCCGGCAAGGCCCCGCAGGCCCGCCGCCGCTACGCCCGACTGGCCCGCCGACTCGCCACCGGGCCGGCCGAACTGGGCCCCCAGCGCGGCCTCGCCCTGCTCGGCCAGGCCGAGGCCACCATCCCCACCGGCGACCAGCAGGCCACCCTCGCCCTCTACCGCGAGGCCTTCCCGCTGCTCACCGACCCCGCCCGGCACCTGCCCCGGTGGAGCCTGCAACGCCTCGCCGACGAACAACTGCGCTCCCCGAACGGCGAACTCGCCCCGCTGCTCGCCTTCCTGCGGGCCACTGCCACCGGCGCCGAACCCGGCGCGGAGGCCGACACCGCCACCCGCACCCGCCAGCAACTCCAGCAGCTCTGCCGGGAGGGCAGCCCCGAACAGCGCGAGCGCATCACCGCCGCCGCCCTCGCCGCGCTGCCCGGCCAGGACTGGCCGGTGCTCGCCCGCGCCGCCCTGCTGCAGACCACCGACCGGGCCGCCGAGACCGAGCCGCTGCTCGCCGCGGCCGCCCCCGCCGGCAGCGGTGAACTCTGGTTCCGCTGGGGCGCCCGGCTGTTCACCCTGCACCGGGACGAACCGGCCGTCGCCGCCTTCGACGAGGCGCTGCGCCGCGGCCCCGGCGAACCCTCCCCGTGGGGCCGCGGCCCGGCCCTGCGCACCGACAGCCTGCTCTTCCGCGGCCTGGCCCGGCAGCGGCTCGGCGCCACCGACGCCGCCTGGGCCGACCTCGCCGCCGCCGCCACCGAGAGCCCCGGTGACCCCCGGCCGCGCTACGCCCTCGGCCGGCTCGCCCTGCTGCTCGGCGCCGACGACCGGGCCCGGGAGCAGTTCACCGCCGCCCTGACCGTCCAACCCTCCTACGCCCCGGCCCGGTTCGGCCTGGCCCTGGTCCACGAGCGGGCCGCGCGGCCCGCCGAGGCCGCCGCCGACTACCGGGCCGGCCTCGGCCACGCCCCCGACTGGCGCCCCGCCCGGGTCCGACTCGGCGCCGCCCTGACCGCCGCCGGCCGGGCCGCCGAGGCCGAACCGGTCCTGCGCGCCGAGGCCGACACCGAACCGGACTCCCGCTGGAGCCGGATCGCCGCCTACCACCACGGCCTCGCGCTCGCCCGCACCGACGACCCGGCCGGCGCCCTGGCCCGCTGGGAGCCGCTGGACGACCCCGAACTGCACGGCCGGCAGGCCCTGGCCCGCGACCGACTCGCCCGGGCCGCGCTGGCCACCGACCCGGCCGCCGCCCGCGCCCACTGGCAGCGGGCCGCCGCCGAACACCCCGCCGCGGCCGGCTACCGGGCCGCGCTGCGCGAGGCCGCCCTGCGCGAGGCCGCCCACCTGCTGGTCACCGGCCGGGACCGGGCCGACGCACGGGACGCCGCCGCCACCGCCCTCGCCCTGGCCGACACCCTGCCCGGCGCGCTCACCCACCGGCAGTCCCGGCTGCGCGCCGCGCTCGCCCTCGCCGGGGGCCGCACCGAACCGGTCGCCGCGCTGCTGGACCCCGCCGCCGCGCCCCGGGACCGCTACCACCTGGCCGCCGCCGCCCTGCTGGCGGGCCGTCCGGTCCAGACCATCGCCCTGCTCGGCCCGCTCGACCCCGACCCGGCCGGCGACCCGGCGCTCGCCCGGCTGCGCGCCGTGCTCGCCGAACGGGCCGGCAACTGGGGCGCCGCGCTGGACTGGTACCGCCACTTCCTCGCCGCACCCGGCCCCGCCGCGGCGCCCGTCGGGGCGTGCGCCTCCTGCCCCCGCCCCGCCACCGGCGCCTGCGGCGGCTGCGGCCGTGAGGCCTGCGCCGACCACCTGCCGGCCCCCGCCGGAGCCGGCTCGCCGCGCTGCATACCCTGCGCCGGCCCCGCCCTGCGCGCCGTCCTGCTCTGCGCCCGCCGGGCCGGCACCCCCGAACTGGCCGAACCCGTCCTGGCCGCCTGGGCCGGGGCACTCGGCGACAGCCCCGCCGCCGCCCCCGTCCGGCTGGACCTCGCCCTGCTGCACGCCGAACTCGGCCGTCTCGACGAGGCCCTGGCCGAACTCCCGGAGGACGCCCACCCGGCCCGGGCCGCCGTCCTGGTCCGCCGGGCCGGCGCCGCCCTCGCCGCCGGACAGCCCGGCCGGGCGGCCGGCGACCTGCGCCAGGCCCTCGCCCTCGTCCCCGCCCACCCGCAGGCCGCCGCCGCGCTGGTGCCGCTCGCCGAGCACGAGGCCCACCAGCACGCCGCCGAGGGCCGGCACCGCGAGGCCTACCTGGCCTACCGGGACCTCCTGCTCAAGGACCCGGCCCACCCCCGGCTGCTGCACGCCCTCGGCCTGGCCGGCTACCGGCACGCCGTCGGCGGCGACGACCAGGAGGCCTGGGCCTGGACCCTCGGCTGCCTGGTGGCCGCCCTGCACCGCTCGGAGCTGTGGTCCGAGACCGCCCGGATCACCGGCCGGGAGGCCGAGCCGCAGCGGACGGCGGCCGCCCGGACCGCGCTCGTCGACCGCCTCCGCGAGGACCTCCGCGGCCTCGACCGGGCCGCCGGGCGCAGCGGTGACGAGGTCGACGCCTGGACGCTGCGGCTCGGCATCGAGGTGCACGCCGCCGACGCCCTCGCCGGGCAGGACGTGATGATCGCGGTGCCCGGCCGCCCGGCCCGCCGCCTGGTGCTCGGCCCCACGCTGCACCGACTGCTCGGAGCGCAGCCCGGACTCCCCGGCTGGGGGCGGGCCTTCGACGAGGCGCTGACCGACGTCCGGGGGCCGTCCGGCCCGGACGGGCGCCCGCCGGCCCCGGCCCTCGAGGTGTTCGACGGGCTCGGCGCCCAGCGCTACCTGCTGCTCCAGGGCCGGCCGGCCGCCGCCGTCGCCGGGCTGGACGCGGTGCCCGAGGCCCGGCGCGACCGGCCCTGGCAGCACCTGCTCGGTGCGGCGCTGGTCAGCCAGGCCCGGGAGCACCACCGCCACCAGGACTGGCGCGAGGCGCTGGACTGCCTGACCCGGGCCGGGGCCGTCCCGGGCGCGGTGCTGCCCGCCGACGCCGCCCGGATCGCCGCCGAGTCCGGCGTCCGGGCCGCCCGCGCCCTGCTGAAGAGCAGCGAGGACGACCAGCCGGGCGCGGCCGAGCTGCTCGAGAAGGCCTTCGCACTGGCCCCGGACGATCCGGAGGTGCGCGGCGACCTCGGCGCGACCTACGCCCAGTGGGCCCGCAAGATCAACAACGAGGACAAGGACTACCGGCGGGCCATCGAGCTGGTCGGAAAGGGCCTCGACCTCGTCCCGGACGACCCGACCGCCCTGCGCTTCCTCCGCGCCGCGCTCGGCAACCGGGCCAGCGAGCTCAGCCGGGTCGACGCCTCCGACGCGGAGCTGATCGAGGCCGTCGAGCTGTGGCAGCGGCTGGTCGACCTCGACGCCGACCCGGAGAACCGCCGGGGCCTGGCCTTCGTGCTGCGCCAGCTCGCCCGCTCCGCCGCCTTCGCCGACGAGCCCGACCGCGCCACCGGCCGGATGCTCCAGGCACTCCTGATGGACCCGGACTGGGAGGGCGACGCCGGGAGCGAGGCGGACCGCCGGATCTCGGTGATGCTCGCCAACCACGTCATCGACACCATGCAGCAGAGCACCTTCCAGGAGCAGGCCGCCGTGCTCCACAAGGCCCGGTCCTACGACGACTCGCCCGAGATCCGCGGGTTGATGGTCAACGTCTGGCGCAGCCGGGCGGTCGCCTTCTTCGAGGAGCGCTTCTACCGGGAGGCGGTGGCCCTGCTGCGGGAGGCGCTCGAACTCGCCACCGCCCCGGAGGACATCACCGGGCTCAAGGCCGATCTCGGCATCGTCCTGCGCTCCTACGCCGTCGCCCTGGCCAATGCGGGCAGTTACCAGGAGGCCCGGGGGGCGGTCGAGATGGCCCTCCAGTACAACCCCCGCAGCACCGAGCTGCACGACCTGGCCGCCCGGATCAACAAGCTCGGCCGCCGCTGACGGGCCGTCCCGGCAACCGCCGGGCGGCCGTCGTCGTCGTAGCCGGTGCGCGGGCCCGGCCCGCCGGGCCCGCGCAGCGTCCGCGTCAACCCCGCTGTCCCGTATGAGCCGTGAGGAGAGAGACCGCCCGCCATGCCACTGCACGAACCGTCGCCGTACGAGGTCCTGGGCGTCCCGCTCACGGCCGGGACGCGTGAGATCAACCTCTCGGTCGGGAAGGCGCTGAAGGCGGGCCGGTACAGCCGCCAGCAGATCCAGGACGCCGCGGCGCTGCTCCGCAACCCGGACCGGCGCCTGGAGGTGGACCTCCAACTGCCGCTGCCGCCCGGGCCGGTGGACCAGGCCGCCGACCTGCTGGCCCCCGCGCTCGCCGAGCCCCTGCCGGTGTCCGGGCCCGCCGGGCCGCCCTCGGCCCCGGCCCTGCTGGCGCTGCACCGGGCCGAGCTGGCCGCCGACTTCGCCGAGCCCGCCCCCGGCGGGGCCGACCCCGAACCGCCCGTGCCCGCCCGCTACGCGGCCGACCTGTCCGTGCTGCCGCAGATCGAGGTCCCCGATTGACTTCCTCCCCTCCCGTGGGAGGGGATTCCCCCTCAGCCTCGCGGCTGAGCCGCCGCGCGGATGCGCTGCGGTGGGACGACTTCCTGCTTCACCGACGACTGCCCGCCCGGAGTGCTCCGTTGAGGTCTTACACCGTCTCCACCGGCGGCAACCGCCAGTCCGGCGGTCAGGATGTTGCGTGCCACGTTGACATCCCGGTCGTGGACTGCGCCGCAGTCGCACGCCCATGCGCGGACGTTCAAGGGCATGGTGTCGCGGATGGCTCCGCAGGCCGAGCACAGCTTGGAACTGGGGAACCGCCGGTCGATGATGACCAGGTCACGGCCGTACCAGGCGCATCTGTACGTCAGCATGGTCCGGAGCTCGGTCCAGCTCGCGTCGCTGATGGCGCGGGCCAGCGTTCTGTTCTTGAGCAGGTTGCGGACCGTGAGGTCCTCGATCACGACCGTTTGGTTTTCGCGGACGAGTCGGGTAGTGAGCTTGTGCAGGAAGTCCCTGCGTCGGTCGGCGATCCTCGCGTGGATCCGGGCGACCTTCCCGCAGGCCTTCTCCCGGTTGGCCGAGCCCTGGACCTTGCGGGAGAGCTCCCGCTGGGCTCTGGCCAGCCGCTCGCGGTCGCGGCGTTCGTGCTTGGGGTTGGTGACTTTCTCTCCGGTGGAGAGTGTCACCAGGGAGATGATCCCGGCATCGATCCCCACCGCCGTACCCGCGGCGGGCAGTGGTCCGACGGCCGGATCGTCGCACAGCAACGAGACGAACCACCGACCCGCCGCGTCCCGGCTGACCGTCACCGTGGACGGCGATTGCCCTTCGGGCAGCGGACGGGACCACACGATGTCCAACGGATCGGCCATCTTCGCCAGGGTGAGACGTCCGCCCCGGTACCGGAACGCGGACGTGGTGTACTCGGCGCTGTCACGGGATCGCTTCTTCGACTTGAACCGCGGATATCTCGCCCGCTTCTGCCAGAAGTTGGAGAACGCCCCTTGCAGGTGGCGCAGGGCCTGCTGGAGCGGCACGCAGGAGACTTCGGAGAGGAACGCGAGCTCCTCGGACTTCTTCCACTGCGTCAGCATCGCCGACGTTGCGTTGTAACCCACCCGCTCCTGGCGCAGGATCCACGCCTCCGTGCGGGCCGCGAGCGCCATGTTGTAGACCTTCCTCACGCACCCGAACGTGCGCGACAGCTCAGCTGCTTGCGCGTCGGTCGGATAGAAGCGGAACTTGTATGCCCGCTTCACCGGGGAGGTCGTCACGCATTACATGATATGTCGTCAATTTGCGAAGGAGGTCTGATGACCGACGCACCGACCGCCTCCCCGCTCGCCGGCCACCGGCCGCTGGAGGTCCCGCCGGGGGTCGAGTCCGTCGACCTGGAGGTCAGGTTCACCCAACTGCTGTTCCGGGCCTCCCTGTTGGGAAGCAAGCTGGCCGAGCAGAAGCAGCAGGCCCGGGCCGCCCAGCGGGACCTGCTGGGCGTACTGGTCGAGGTGGACGACGCGCTCGCCGCCCTCGGCCTGGACCGCGAGCTGGTCGCCCACGGCCGCGGCGCGGGGCTGGAGGCGACCCGTCGACGGCTGCTCGGCCGGCTCGCCAGGGCGGGGGTGAAACCGATGCGGCTGGAGGGGCTGGCGGCGGACCCGGCGCTGACCGAGATCGTCGGCACCGAGGTCCGGCCGGGCGTGGCGCCGGAGACCGTGCTGCAGACGGTGGTGACCGGCTTCTTCTGGGAGCAGGAGGTGCTGCGCCGGGCCCAGGTGGTGGTGGCCGCACCGGAGTCCGCGCTGCCGCCGGCGGGCGACCCGCGGGTCGTACCGGCCGGGGCGGCCGGGGCAGCCGGATCCGGCGCGCCCGCCGGATCCGCCTCGACGGTGGAGCGCGCCGAACCCGCTGAGCCCGCCTCGACCGTGGAGCCCGGATCCGCCGATTCTGCCGAATCCGCGGGGCCCGCCTCGACCGTGGAGCCCGGATCCGCCGAATCCGAGAAGTCCGCCGAGCCCGTCGCCCGGTCCGTTCCGCCCCGGGCCCGGCGGCAGGTGAGGGCGACCGGCCGCCCGGCCAAGCGGGCCAAGCGCAAGAAGTAGCCAGGACCACGAGGGGCAAGAGGGGAACGACATGTACCGCACACTCGGCATCGACCTGGGCACCACCAACTCCGTGGTGGCGCACCTGCGCCGGGGCGCGCCGGAGATCATCTTCAACCGCCAGAACCAGGAGGCCACGCCCTCCGTGGTCGGCAGCGGCCGCAAGGGCGAGCTGCTGGTGGGCTCGACCGCGCGCAGCCGGATCGCCATCGACGGCGCCAACGTGATCCGCTCGGTGAAGCGGTTCATGGGCCGCAAGTTCAAGGACCAGCAGGTCCAGGCCGCGCTCAAGGACATCGACTACAAGGTCACCGCGGGCACCGACGGGGACGTCAACGTCTGGTTCAACGGCCGCTCCTACACCCCGATCGAGATCTCCGCGATCATCCTGCACCGGCTCAAGCAGGACGCAGAGCAGCGCATCGGCGAGCCCTTCCACCGGGCCGTCATCACCGTCCCCGCCTACTTCGGCGAGCGGCAGGTCGCCGCCACCCAGGAGGCGGGCCGGATGGCCGGCCTGCACGTGCTGCGGATCATCAACGAGCCGACCGCCGCCTCGCTCGCGTACGGGCTCACCACCGACGCGGGCGAGGACGGCCGGACCGTCCTGGTCTACGACCTCGGCGGCGGCACCTTCGACATCTCCATCCTGCTGCTGGTGCCCGGCTCGGTCTCGGTGCTCGGCATCGAGGGCGACAACCTGCTGGGCGGCGACGACTTCGACCGCGCGATCACCGGCGCGCTGCTGGAGGACATCCGCGAGGAGTACGGCGCGGACTACCAGCCCGACCTGCGCGACCGCCCGAAGATCGCCGCCACCGCCGAGACCGTCAAGATCGAGCTGTCCAACCAGGAGGCCTCCGAGGTCATCCTGCCGGGCCTGGGGGCCGGCCAGTTGGTGCTGGAGACGGAGTTCGAACGGGCCCGCTTCGAGGAGCTGATCGAGGCCCAGATCGAGCGGACCATCGAGCTCACCCACAAGGCCATCATGCAGGCCAACCTGACCGTCGGGGACATCGACGAGGTGGTGCTGGTCGGCGGCTCGACCGCGATCCCGCTGGTCGAACGGCGGCTCGGCGAGGTGTTCGGCCCGCGCCGGATCAAGCGCGGCGTCAACCCGATGCAGTGCGTGGCGCTCGGCGCGGCCGCGCAGTCCGCCCTGGTCGGCGAGGTGGAGTGCCCGGAGTGCCGGGCCCCCGGTGACCTCTCCGCCTCCAACTGCGCCAACTGCGCCACCTCGCTGCTCGGCGGCGAGCGGATCTCCTGTCCGACCTGCCACATCCCGGTCGACCCGGCTGCCGCCGACTGCCCCAAGTGCGCCGGCTCGATGGCCGGTTCGGCCGCCGCCGGGGCGGGCGCCCCCCGGCCGTCGCAGGCCACCACCGTGCTGCGCGGCGGCAACTGCCCGCAGTGCGGCACCCCGGCCGCCCCCGGCGTCACCGCCTGCGAACTGTGCGGCGAGGCACTCGGTTCGGCCGCCCCCGGCCACACCAGGGCGGACTCCACCGCGGCCGAGGACGTCGGCCTGCGCTGCGGCTCCTGCGCGGTGGTCAACCCGCCCGGCACCGAAACCTGCGCGAGCTGCGGCGAGTTGATGCAGATCACCAACCCCTTCGACATCACCCCGAAGAACCTCGGCATCGAGCTCAACGACGGCCGGCTGGCGGTCATCATCCCCAAGAACACCAGCTACCCGACCGGTTCACCGGTCAGCCGGGAGTTCGTGGTCTCCGGCAGCGGCCGCCAGCGCCTGGAGGTCGCGGTCTACGAGGGCGAGCACGAGGTCGCCCAGCAGAACGAGCTGATCGGCCACCTCACCCTGCGGCTGCCCGAGGGCCTCGGCGGCCGCACCCCGGTGGAGGTCGCCTTCGGCCTGGACCGGGACCGCACCGTCACGCTGTCCGTCCGGATCCAGGGCGGCGCCGAGAAGACCGTCAAGCTGGAGCGGGTCACCCTCGACCCCGAGCTGAAGGTGCAGGTCGAGGAGCAGCAGCGGCAGATCGAGTCCTTCACCGACCGCTGGGGCGGCGAGCTCACCGAGGCCGAGCGGCGCGAGGCCCAGCGGCTGATGGACACCCTGGACGACCTCGCCGCCGGGCAGACCCGCGGCCGGTCGGTGGACGAGGCGCTGGAGCGGGCGCAGCGCCAGCTCAAGGCCCAGCGCTGGGTGCGCGGCTCGGAGGCGTACCTGAGCCTGTTCATCCACTACTGCGAGAAGCACCTGGACCCGAGCGACCTCGACCGGCTGCGCTCGGTCGCCGCCGAGCTGCGGCTGCGCCGGGAGGCGGCGGACTGGGAGGGCGCGATGCGCGCCGCCCAGAAGGCGGACGAGCTGTGCGACTCGCTCGGGCACACCTTCCGGATGCTCACCATGTGCAACGTCTACGTCAACCAGAACATGGTCTCGCCGGCCCTGGCCCAGCGGATCATGGCGGAGCTGCGCGGGCTGGACGAGGCGGTGGAGGCGCCCAACATGGAGGACGTCAACCGCCACATGTCGAACCTGCTGGCGCTCTACGCGCAGGCGCAGCGGGAACTGGGCAGCGAGCCGACCGCCGAGTCGCTCGGGCCGGTCCGCCCGGAGGAGGCCGGTCCGCGATGAGCACCGTGACGCCGGGCACCGTGACTCCGCTGGACGTCCTCTGCCCGCTGTGCAAGGTCCCGGCGGACCGGCAGTCGCTGGGCTGCCCGTCCTGCCGGGAGGACCTGGGCGTGCTGTTCCGGCTGCGTTACGCCGCCCGGATCGACTACAACCGGGCACTGGAGGCCCTGGCGGCCGGTGACGGGCCGCTGGCGCTCGGCCTGCTGCACCGGGCGCTGGAGACCGAACCGGGGCTCGATCCGGCCCGGGAGCTGCTGGAATCACTGAGCGTGGCCGGGGTCGGCGGCCCCGCCGGATCGTCGGTCGACCGGGGTCGGGAGGGCGACACGCCCCCGGATTGACCAATCCGGGGGCTCCCGGACTGCCGTCGGTTTCGATCGGTGCGAGTGTGATCGTCACACGGATGTTCGCCACCCTCACAAGGAGTGACGCAATGCGTATTCGCACCACCATCGCCGCCACCGCGCTCGCCGCGGTGGCCGTGCTCGCCGGTGCCGGCACCGCCGCCGCTGGGAGCGCGACCGCCAACGGTGTCGCGTTCGGCTCGCCGGGCGTCCTGTCGGGCAACCAGATCCAGATCCCGATCAACCTCGAGGCCAACGTCTGCGGCAACACGATCGGGGTCATCTCGCTGCTGAACCCGGCCTTCGGCAACACCTGCATCAACTACTGACCCGCGCGCGCCGGGGCCGTCCGTCGAACCAGACGGGCGGCCCCGGCGCCGTGTCGTACCCCCGTTCGGGGGTGGCGGCGCGGGCCCGGGACCGCGAGCATGGTCCTCTGCCCCGCACCGCCGCACCCAGGAGCCCGCCCGTGCCGACACCGCCCGCCCCGCGCAGCTACGCCTCCGGCACCGCGAACGTCCCGCTGCTGGGCGACACCATCGGGGAGAACCTGGACCGCGCGGTGCGCGCCTTCCCCGACCGGGACGCGCTGGTCGACCGCCCCACCGGCCGCCGCTGGACGTACGCCCAACTCGCCGCCGACGTCGACGCGCTGGCCCTCGGCCTGCTGCAGCTGGGGATCGCCAAGGGCGACCGGGTCGGCATCTGGGCCCCCAACTGCGCCGAGTGGACGCTCACCCAGTACGCCACCGCCAAGCTCGGCGCGATCCTGGTCACCGTCAACCCGGCCTACCGGGTGCACGAGTTGGAGTACGTGCTGAACCAGGCCGGGATCCGGCTGCTGGTCGCGGCCGAGCGCTTCAAGACCTCGGACTATGCCGGGATGATCGGTGAAGTCCGGCCGCGCTGCGCCGGGTTGGAGCAGGTGCTGCTGATCGGCGGCCCCGCCTGGGACGCGGCGCTGACGGCCGGCCGCGCCGCCGACCCGGCCCTCCTCGCCGCCCGGCAGGGCGAGTTGGCCCCGGACGACCCGATCAACATCCAGTACACCTCGGGCACCACCGGCTTCCCCAAGGGCGCCACTCTCTCGCACCACAACATCCTCAACAACGGCTACTTCGTGGGCGAGTTGCTCAACTACACCGAGCAGGACCGGATCTGCGTGCCGGTGCCCTTCTACCACTGCTTCGGGATGGTCATGGGCAACCTGGCCGCCACCTCGCACGGCGCCTGCACGGTCATCCCGGCCCCCTCCTTCGACCCCGGTGCCACCCTGGCCGCGGTCGCCGCCGAGCGCTGCACCTCGCTGTACGGGGTGCCGACCATGTTCATCGCCGAACTCGCCGACCCGGACTTCGACCGCTACGACCTCTCCAGCCTGCGCACCGGCATCATGGCGGGCTCGCCCTGCCCGACCGAGGTGATGAAGGAGGTCATCGAGCGGATGGGCATGGCGGGGGTGTCCATCTGCTACGGCATGACCGAGACCTCGCCGGTCTCCACCCAGACCCGCACCGACGACCCGGTGGAACGCCGGGTCTCCACCGTCGGCCGGGTCGGCCCGCACCTGGAGGTCAAGGTCGTCGACCCGGCCACCGGCCGCACCGTCCCGCGCGGCGAACCCGGCGAGCTGTGCACCCGCGGCTACTCCGTGATGCTCGGCTACTGGGACGAGCCCGAGCGCACCGCCGAGGCCGTCGACGCGGCCCGCTGGATGCACACCGGGGACCTCGCGGTGATGGACGAGGACGGCTACCTCGCCATCACCGGGCGGATCAAGGACATGGTGATCCGCGGCGGGGAGAACCTCTACCCGCGCGAGATCGAGGAGTTCCTGCACGCCCACCCGGACGTCCTCGACGTCCAGGTGATCGGCGTCCCCGACCGCAAGTACGGGGAGGAGCTGATGGCCTGGATCCGGATGCGCGAGGGCGCCGAACCGCTCACCGCGGAGGCGGTGGCGGCCTACTGCGCCGGGCGGCTGGCCCACGTCAAGGTGCCGCGCTACGTGCACGTGGTCGAGGAGTTCCCGATGACGGTCACCGGCAAGATCCGCAAGGTGGAGATGCGCGAGATGGCGGTCCGGATCCTCGACCTCCCGGGGCGGTGAGGCCGGGGCGTGCGCCGCCGGTCCGGGCGCGGTCCGTCCCGACGCGCTCGCCCGCGCGGGTGGAAGACCGCCCGCCGGGGAATGCCGCACCGTCGGTGTGCGCACAGTCCCGACATGACGACACCCACCCCGGTCCGCACCCACCTCGCGGACGCCGTACTCGCCCTGGTGGCCGCCCTGGCCCTCGCCTCCCCGGCCACCCCCGCCCTGGCGGGCCCCACCCACCCCGGTCCCGCCCCGAGGGCCGGCACTTGCAGCCAGGCCGTCCAGGAGACCCGCGCCGACCTCGCCAACGCGGGCGCCCCGACCGGCCACACCGACTGGCAGGGCGTCCGCGACGACGCCCAGAGCTTCGTCGACTCCCACCCCTACGGCGGCTCGGGGACCCAGAAGCTGAAGTCGGACATCCAGAACCTGAACTACTACTGCGCCTCCTGACCCGCCTCACCGGGCCGCCGGACCCAGGGCACGCACCGAAGCCGTCGCCCCGACCTCTTGGTCGGGGCGACGGCTTCGACGTGGACGCCGGGGCCCGGCCGAGTCGCCGGGCCTCCAGGGCTCAGTACCGGGCGCCCCAGGCCTCGTCCGTCGAGACGATCTCGCGGCCCAGGGGCATCAGGGAGATCGGGATCATCTTGAGGTTGGCCCAGCCGAAGGGGATCCCGATGATCGACAGGAACAGCGGGATGCTGGTCACCAGGTGCGCGATCGCCAGCCACCAGCCCGCGAAGACCAGCCAGATCACGTTCCCGACGCAGGACGCGGCCCCGGCGTCCCGCCGCTCGACGGTGGTCCGCCCGAACGGCCACAGTATGAACCCGGCGATCCGGAACGAGGCGATCCCGAACGGGATGGTCACGATCAGCACGCAGCAGATGATTCCGGCGATCGCGTACCCGATGGCCATCCAAATGCCGCAGAAGAGCAGCCAGATGACATTGAGTACGAAGTTGATGGGTTTCATGGGCCGTACCTTCTCATGTTCGACGGGCTTCTACGACCGTGCTGTGCCCGGTGGCCAGCGTGTCCACGCCCCCTAGGGGAGGTTGTTCAGGGTCGGTTCCGGGGAGCGGCGGACCGGCGGCGCCGGGCGGTCAGTGGGCGTCGCGGCAGGTGCCGTCGGGGGTGCAGAGGGAGAAGGAGAGCGGGCGGCCGGTGGGCGGGATCCGGTAGTGGTAGGCGGCGAAGGTGACCAGTGCGCCGGCGCCGAGGTCGACGGTGCGGTGCCGGACCGGGCCGACGAGGCCGTCGGGGTCGCCGACGACGGTGATGGACTCCACCGGGCCGCGGTAGGCGGTGAAGGCGTAGGAGTCCAGGCCCGGCGTGGTGTCGGTCGGCATGGGGGTGCGCGGGACGAGGTCCTCGATGGTGTCGAACCAGATGGTGGTGGGCGCCTCGCCGCGGTGGTTGATCACGGCGTGGCAGACGTCGAGGTTGTCCACCGGCCAGAACGCCACCGCCCGGTCCCGGCCGTCGGTGTCCAGGACCACGAGGGTCGGCAGATCGGGCTTCGGGCAGCCGGGCGGCAGGTTGAGCGTGCCGATGAGGTCCACGATCCACCGGGCGGACGGCGGGGCCGGTGCGGGGAGGGGGACCGGGTGGCGGGTCGGGAGGGGGTCGGGGAGCGGCTCGCAGGCGGTGGCTCCGGTGAGCGTCGCCGTCAGCGCGGCGGCCGAACAGAACACGCGGAGGCTGCGTCTCGTCACTGGGTCCCCCTGGCCGACGGTGTGCCCCAGGATGCGCGCACTCCCCGGGCGGGACAAGACTCCGGGCACGGCGGGACTCCGGGCGCGGTCCGCGCCCGGAGTCGGTGGCCGCCGTCAGGCCGGGCGGGGGAGGTACGCCAGGCCGTGGGCGCCGGGCTCGGCCCGCTTGGGGAGGGCCAGACGGGTGACCGGGGTGAGGGTGTCGAGGTCGATGACGTCGACGGTGGAGGAGACGGCCGAGGAGACGTAGCCGATCCGGCCGTCGGGGGAGGAGGTGATGGTCAGCGGGAAGGTGCCCACGTCGACGGAGCCGAGCGGGCGGTGGGTGGCCGCGGAGAAGACGGTGAGCCGTCCGTGGGCCTTCCCCTCGAGGGGGGAACCCGGGTCGGTGGTGGCGTGGATCTCGCCCACCAGCAGCCGGCCGGAGGCGGTCAGGTGGACCGGCAGGACGGCGGAGCCGGTGGGCAGCACCTCGACCACGGCGGTGGTGCGGGCGTCGATGACCCGGATGCCGGGTTCGGCGTCGGCGTCCTTGGCGAAGCCGAGGTAGGGCCCGCCGACGTACACCCGGGAGCCGTCGGCGGAGACGGCCAGGCCCTCGCTGCCGGGGACGGCCACCTTGGCGGTGAGCGTGCCGCGGTCGAGGTCCACCACGGAGACGTACGGCGCCTCCTTGTTGGTGGCGTAGCCGGTGCGCCCGTCCGGGGAGATCGCGAACCAGTGCGGGCCGGGGGCGTCGGTGTCGATCCGGCCGAGCGGGCGGCGGGTCGCGGTGTCGACGACCACGACGCCGCCGGGGCGCTGCGCCGAGGCCTCGACGCTGACGTAGAGCCGGCCGCGGACCGGATCCAGGGCCAGCCCGTGCGGGCCGTGCTCCGGGGCGAGGTCGATCACCTCGACGATCCGGCGGGTGTCGGCGTCGAGGACGGTCACCGTGGTGCCGTGGCCGCTGTGGGCGTTGTAGTAGCCGGAGTGGTACGCGCTGGTGCACCAGAGCAGCCGCTGGGTCGGGTCGAACAGCAGCTCGTGCGGTTCGGCCGTGACCTCGACGGTGTCGAGCAGCTCGTCGGTGGCGGCGTCGAAGAAGGAGACGGTCGGGCCGCTCTGGCTGACGACGGCGAGGACGTCGCCGGTCAGGTGGGCGCGGGGGTCGTTCGGCACGATGACTCCTGAGGAGGGAAGGCCGGGTGTTTCTCGGACGGTTCCACTCTGCTCGCCCGGCGACGCCCGAACCATGCAAGGATCGGCACGGGATCTTTGCCCCAGGCGTGAAGACGCAGCTCAGGAGCCGTAGATGGACCTCAACCTGCTGCGGGCGCTGGACGCCCTGCTCCAGGAGAACAGCGTGACCCGGGCCGCCGAACGGCTCGGCACCTCGCCGGCGGCGGTCAGCCGGATGCTGGCCCGGCTGCGCCGCGCGGTCGGCGACCCGCTGCTGGTGCGGGCCGGGCAGGGCCTGGTGCCGACCCCGCGGGCGCTCGAACTCCGCCAGGAGGTGGCCGACTTGATACGGGCCGCGGAGAACGTGCTGCGGCCCGGGGCGGGCTTCGACCCGGCGCACCTGGAACGGACCTTCACCGTGCAGACCACCGACGCCGTGCTGGTCCGGATGGCCGGCCCGCTGATCGGGCGGATCCGGGCCGAGGCCCCCGGGGTGGACGTGGTGTGCCTGCCGGAGACCGTGGAGGGCGGACCGGCCCTGCGACAGGGGCAGGTGGACGTCGAGATCGGCGTGCTCGGGCAACTGGACCCGGAGATCCGGACCCGGCCGCTGGTCACCGCGCCGGTGGTGGGGGTGGCGCGGGCCGGCCACCCGCTGTTCGAGGGGCGGATCACCGCCCGGCGGTTCGCCGCCGCCGACCACATCGGGGTCTCCCGGCGCGGCAAGCGGCTCGGGCCGATCGACACCGCGCTGGCCGAGCGCGGGCTGCACCGCCGGGTCGCGGCGGTGGTGCCCAGCCACACCAGCGCCATGCTGCTGGCCAGGGGCAGCGACCTGGTGACGCTCGCGATGGCGGACTGGCTGCCGGAGACCTTCGCCGCGCTGGGGCTTCGGGCGTTCCCGATCCCGCTCGAACTCCCGCCGCTGGAGCTGGGGATGGCCTGGCATCCGCGCAACTCGGCCGATCCGGCGCAGCGTTGGTTCCGGGCGCACGTGGCAGCGGCCGTGCGGCCGGAGCAGTTGTAGGACGGCGGTGGTGTGGCCGGAGTGGCCGGAGCAGGTGGAGGGCCGCACCCGGCGTACCGGGTGCGGCCCCAAGTCACTTGTCCTTGAGGTTACTTGCCCGCGATCACCTGGCCCATGGCGGCCAGGGTGGGGGAGCCGTCGTTCCAGTAGTCGGAGTGTCCGCCATCGGGGTTGGTGGGCAGGACGGTCGCGCCGAACTGGGGGGTGGTGGTCTGGCGGCCGTGGATGAGGTGGTGGTCGCCGTCGTCGAAGCCGAAGTCGGCCCTCAGGTTGTCCCAGGCGTTGTCCGCCGCCCCGCCGGGGTCCATGGCGGCGGCCATGCCGATCATGTCGGCCTGGCTCTGCGCCGCGTACACGTGGGACGGATCGATGTGGAGGTCCTTGGCGGTGTCCACGCCCGCGCCGGGGCTGGCGATGAGCACGACGTTGTCGACCGGGAGCCCCTTGTCCTTCATGGTGTAGCCGATCGTCGTGGTGCCGTAACTGTGGCCGAGGATGGTGTTGTTGGAGATGTTCCCGTTGTGGGTGGCGTGCAGCCCGACCTCGAAGCCGTGCAGCTTGTCCTCGGCGTCCTTCGCGTACTGGTCGTCCGAGGCCTCGCTGAGGAGCTTCTGCGGCGCGTCGTAGCCGATCCAGGAGATCGACGAGGTGGTGCGCTTGCTGTTGGCGGCGTTGGCGGCGGCGACCATCTTGTCCGAGCGGTCGATGTCGCCGTCGACCTTGCCGAGCCGGGCCCCGGTGCCGGGGACGTACGTCGACACGTTGTCGGCGGTGTCGGGGTTGTTGATCGCGACGATGGCGTGGCCCTTGCCGTCGGTGTCGAAGCCCAGCAGGTACGCGGGCGGGTGGGCGGCGTCGACCTGGGTGTTCAGCCGCTTGTCGATGGCGTCGATGCCGCCCAGCTTCTCGGTGAGGTCGTCGTGCTGCTGCTTCCAGAGCTTGTGCATCGGACTCTCGACGGCCCCGTACGGCGTCCCCGTCACCGCGTCGGGCTCGGGGCCGAGGCCGTCCAACTGGTGCTGGAGGTCCGTCCTGGCCCGGGCCAGGTTGATCCGGTTGGCCTGGTCCCGGCCGGTGGCGGGGATGCCGTCGAGGTTGCCGATCTGTGCCGGGTGGTTGAGGACCATCCGGTGCTGCTGCTCGTCGGTGAGGCTGTTCCACCAGGCCGCGACGGCGTTCGGGTCGGTGCCGGTGTCGGGGATCTGGGAGAGCGCGTTCGCGGCGGCCGTGTCGTTCGTCGCCACCGTGGCGTCCAGGCCGGTGCCGTTGCTCGCGTTGGTGGTCAGGTGGGCGAGCCGGCTGCTGATCGTCCGGTCCGCGTGGTCGGCCTCGGTGACGGCGGCGGTGATCCGGTCGCGGATCTGCTGGGCCTTCTGCGGGCCGTCCCCGAGGTAGGTGGCCGAGTCGGGGTTGTTGTCCCAGGTGATCGTGCCGTCGGCGGCGACGGTGAGCCCCTGGGCCTTGGCGTCGTCCAGGGCGCTGATCAGGTGGGCCTGGGCGGCGGCGAAGCCCTCGCCGGCGTCCTGGAGGGCCCGGCTGATCAAGGCGATCTCCTGCTGGGCGGCGTGGAGTTCGTCGTGCAGGTTCTGGATCCGGGTGGTGGCGTGGTCGGCGGCGGTGCCGCTCCACTGGGAGTTGTGCAGCCGGTCGACGACCTCGTGCTGCCAGTTCTCCACGTGCCCGCCGAAGGCGGTGGAGAGGGTGTCGAAGGCGGTCTTGGCGATGGCGAGGTTGCAGAAGTCCGCGTCGTGCAGGGTCTTGATGTCCATCGGCTACTCGGCCGCCTTCGCGCTGCGCGGCCCGACGGGGCCGGGGACGAGGACGGTCCCGAACGGGTCCGGCTCCTTGGTGGCGGGCACCGGGGTGTCCGGGTGGATCATGTTGGTGTGGATGTCCTGCTCGACCTGGCGGTAGTAGGTGGCCGAGGCGCCGAGCTTGCCGCCGACGTCGCCCATGTCGCCGCCGAGCTTGTCCAGCAGGGTCTTCCAGCTGGTGCCGCAGGCGGTCAACGCCTGTGCGGTGAGCCAGCCCTGCAGCGTGCCGGCGGCCTGGTTGCACGGGTCGGTGATCTTCGCGGTCTCGCCCGGTATCAGGCCGCCGATGTGCTGGGCGCTCTGTCCGCAGCCGTCCAACTCGTCCGGCTTGACCTTGAATTCCAGGCCCACGTCTGGATCTGCCATGTGTCCCCCGTCAGTTCCGGACCGGTTGCTGGGCCGGTCGGAGCGGTAACCGACGTCGCATGCTAGCGGATCGCCCGGGCCCGGCAGGCAGCCTGCGGGGGCGGGGGCGGAGGGGCCGCACCTCGGTAAAGGTACGGCCCCGAACGGCAGTTGGGCTACTTGGCCGGCGTGCCGGTGGGCCAGAGGCAGGGGGAGCTGATCTTGAGGCTGAGGTCGTGACCGGAGGCGGAGGTCCCGTCCAGGACGGCGAGGAAGTCGTTCTGCGGGTTCTTCAGCCTGACCCAGTCGGCACGGAGGCCCGGGGGGTCCTGGACCGGCTGGAAGCCCTGACCGGTCAGGTAGGTGCGGTAGTCGGTCACGGCCTGGGCCTTGAGGTCCGAGGAGACGTCGCCGAAGTCGTAGCCCCGGCTGGTCTGCTGGCGGCCGTGCGGGCCGATGTCGTTGGCGTCGCATTCCTGGTCGAAGAACGCGGCCGGCGTCGACGCGGGCCGGACCGGTAGTTTGGCCAGGACATCGGCGAGGTAGCCGTCGATCTGCGTCTTGGCCTGGTCCAGGGTGATGGTCGGCTTCGACCGCTCCTGGAGGGTGTTCGCCCCGCAGGCGGTCAGGGCCAGCGCCGTGACCGCCAGGGTGGCGGCGGCGGTGGCCCGCCTGATCGGCGGGGTGCGGTTGTCGGCGCTCACTGCATCGGCTTTCCGGCGATGACCTGCCCCATGGCGGTCAGAGTGGGTGAGTCGGCGTTCCAGTAGTCGGAGTGTCCCGCGTCGGGGTCGACGGGCATGACGTTCGCGCCGAACTGGGGGACGGTGGTCTGGCGGCCGTACATCAGGTGGTGGTCGCCGTCGCCGAAGCCGAAGTCGGTCTTGAGGTTGTCCCAGAGGTTGTCCCCCATCCCGCTGGGGTCGGTGGCGGCGGCCCAGCCGATCGCGTCGGCGGGGCTCTGCGCCGCGTACACGTGGGACGGGTCGATCCGGAGGTCCTTGGCGTTCTCGACCCCGGCGCCGGGGCTGGCGATGAGGACGGCGTTGTCGACCGGAAGGCCGTGGTCGCGCATGGCGTAGCCCACGGTCGTGGTGCCGTAGCTGTGGGCCAGGATGGTGTTGTTCCCGATCTTCCCGTTGTGGGTGGCGTGCAGCCCGTTCTCGAAACCGACCAGCTTGGACTCCGCGTTCTTCGCGTAGGTGTCGTCCGCGGCCTCCGGGATGATGTTCTGCGGCGCGTCGTAGCCGACCCAGGTGATCGACGAGGTGGTGCGCTTGTCGCCCGCCTTCCGGTTGGCGTCGTCGGCGGAGGCGACCATCAGGTCCGAGCGGTTGATGTCGCTGTTGATGCTGCCGAGCCGGGCGCCGGTGCCGGGGACGTACGTCGAGACGTTGTCCGCGGTGTCGGGGTTGTTGACCGCGAGGATCGCGTGGCCCTTGCCGTTGGTGTCGAAGCCCAGCAGGAAGGTCGGCGGGTGCTGGGCGTCGACCTTGGTGTTCAGCCGGTTCTCGATGGCGGTGATGCCGTTCATCTTGTCCGTCAGGTCGTCGTGCTTCTGCTTCCAGTCCGTGTAGGCGGGGTTCGGGTGGATGAACCGGCCGTTGCCCTCGGTCGGCTTCGGCGCGGGGCCGAGGGCGTCGAGCTGGTGCTGGATGTCCTGCTTGCCGCGCTGCAGGTTGATCCGGTTGGCCTGGTTGCGGTCGGTGGCGGGGATGCCGTCCAGGTTGCCGACCTGGTCGGGGTGGTTGAGGATCATCCGCTGCTGCTGGTC
>NZ_JBFBGS010000003.1:0-197887 GCF_040684795.1 Kitasatospora sp. NPDC089797
GTGACTGGTGTTAAGACGTGTGCTATTCCGTTGTGGGTTTTTTTCAGACTGCCAACGGCGACCAACCACCCCCGATGAGGGTCGGCAGTCCGAAAATCACCCAGCCCCCGGAGCACCCACCCCCGGAACCGCCCCCGGCGTCACCCACCCTCCCGAAAGCCCCCACCCCGACAGAAGCCCCCGCAGAAAGCCCGAAGGCCCCCACCCGGCAAACCCGGACAGAGGCCCCCGTCACTGCTTCAGCAACCCCCTCAGCGGTGGTCGAGCGCCGGGTTCACCGTCACCTCGACCCGCTGGAACTCCTTCAGCTCGGTGTACCCCGTGGTGGCCATCGCCCGCCGCAGCGCCCCGAACAGGTTCATGGTCCCGTCCGGCGTGTGCGAGGGCCCGGTCAGGATCTCCTCGGTGGTGCCGACGGTCCCGAGGTCCACCCGCTTGCCGCGCGGCAGCTCCTCGTGGACGGCCTCCATGCCCCAGTGGAACCCCTTGCCCGGCGCGTCGGTCGCCCGCGCCAGCGCCGCACCGATCATCACCGCGTCGGCGCCGCAGGCGACCGCCTTCGGGATGTCGCCGCTGTAGCCGACGCCGCCGTCCGCGATGACGTGGACGTACCGGCCGCCCGACTCGTCCATGTAGTCCCGGCGGGCCGCCGCGACGTCCGCGACCGCGGTCGCCATCGGCACCTGGATGCCCAGCACGTTGCGGGTGGTGTGGGCGGCGCCCCCGCCGAACCCGACCAGCACACCGGCCGCGCCGGTCCGCATCAGGTGCAGCGCCGCCGTGTAGGTGGCGCAGCCGCCGACGATCACCGGCACGTCGAGCTCGTAGATGAACTGCTTGAGGTTGAGCGGCTCGGCGGCGCTGGAGACGTGCTCGGCCGAGACGGTGGTGCCGCGGATGACGAAGACGTCGACCCCGGCGTCCACGACGGCCTTGGAGAACTCGGCGGTGCGCTGCGGCGAGAGCGCGGCGGCGGTGACCACACCGGAGTCGCGGACCTCCTGGATCCGCTGCTTGATCAGCTCGGCCCGGATCGGCGCGGCGTAGATCTCCTGCAGCCGGCGGGTCGCGGCGGACTCGTCGGTGATCGTGGCGATCTCGTCGAGCAGCGGCTGCGGGTCCTCGTAACGGGTCCACAGGCCTTCGAGGTTCAGGACGCCCAGGCCGCCCAGTCGGCCGATCTTGATGGCCTGCTCCGGCGAGACCACGCTGTCCATCGGGGCGGCCAGGAACGGCAGCTCGAAGCGGTAGGCGTCGATCTGCCAGGCGATCGAGACCTCCTTCGGGTCACGCGTACGACGGCTGGGGACGACGGCGATGTCGTCGAAGGCGTACGCCCGGCGGCCGCGCTTGCCTCGCCCGATCTCGATCTCAGTCACTTCGAGCCCTTCTGGTTTGTTGCTCCATGCCCGCCGGGTCACCCCGGCCGCCCCCAGTATCCCGTACTACCGCTGGTCCCGCCCCGACGGCCCGTTCCCCGCACACCCCGAGGGGCCCGCGACCGCAGTGCGGCCACGAGCCCCTCGGTGGTACGGACCGACCGGCGAACCGCTGAGCGGTCCGCTCGGCGAACCGCTCAGCGCGACGAGTAGTTCGGCGCCTCGACGGTCATCTGGATGTCGTGCGGGTGGCTCTCCTTGAGGCCCGCCGAGGTGATCCGGACGAACCGGCCCTTGCTCTCCATCTCGGAGACGGTGGCGGCGCCCACGTAGCCCATGGTCTGGCGCAGGCCGCCGATCAGCTGGTAGAGCACCGCGGACAGCGGGCCGCGGTACGGCACCTGGCCCTCGATGCCCTCGGCGATGAGCTTCTCGTCGGAGGTGACCTCGCCCTGGAAGTAGCGGTCCTTGGAGAAGGACTTCGCCTGGCCGCGGGACTGCATGGCGCCCAGCGAGCCCATGCCGCGGTAGGACTTGAACTGCTTGCCGTTGATGAACATCAGCTCGCCCGGGGACTCCTCGCAGCCGGCCAGCAGCGAGCCCAGCATCACGGTGTCGGCACCGGCGGCGAGCGCCTTGCCGATGTCGCCCGAGTACTGCAGGCCGCCGTCGCCGATGACCGGCACGCCGGCCGCCTGGCAGGCCTGGGCGGCCTCGTAGATGGCGGTGATCTGCGGCACGCCGATGCCGGCGACGACGCGGGTGGTGCAGATGGAGCCGGGGCCGACACCGACCTTGACGCCGTCCACGCCGGCGTCGATCAGCGCCTGGGCGCCGTCCCGGGTGGCCACGTTGCCGCCGACCACGTCGATCCCGACGGCCGACTTGATCTTCGCGATCCAGGCCAGCGCGTTGTGGCTGTGGCCGTGCGAGGTGTCGACGACCAGGAAGTCCGCGCCCGCCTCGACCAGGGCCTGGGCCCGGTCGAAGGCCTCGGCGCTGGCGCCGACCGCGGCGCCGACCAGCAGACGGCCCTCGGAGTCCTTGGCGGCGTTCGGGTACTGCTCGGCCTTGACGAAGTCCTTGACGGTGATCAGGCCCTTGATCCGGCCCTCGTCGTCGACCAGCGGGAGCTTCTCGATCTTGTGGCGGCGGAGCAGCGCCATCGCGTCCACGCCGGAGATGCCGACCTTGCCGGTGATCAGCGGCATCGGGGTCATGATCTCGCGGACCTGGCGGCTGCGGTCCGCCTCGAAGGCCATGTCACGGTTGGTGACGATGCCGAGCAGCTTGCCGGACTCGTCGGCGATCGGCACGCCGGAGATCCGGAACTTGGCGCACAGCGCGTCGGCCTCGGCCAGGGTGGTGTCCGGGCCGACCGTGATCGGGTCGGTGACCATGCCGGACTCGGAGCGCTTCACCAGGTCGACCTGGTTGGCCTGGTCCTCGACCGACAGGTTGCGGTGCAGCACGCCGACGCCGCCCTGGCGGGCCATCGCGATGGCCATCCGCGCCTCGGTGACCTTGTCCATCGCCGCGGACAGCAGCGGGATGTTGACGCGGACGTTCCGGGAGACCCGCGAGGAGGTGTCGACCTGGTTCGGCAGCACCGCGGAGGCCCCGGGCAGCAGCAGGACGTCATCGAACGTGAGCCCGAGCATGGCGAACTTCTCGGGTACGCCTGCGGCGTTGTAAGACATTTGGGGGTACCTTCCGTGGCCGGCCTAATCCGCTCGCGCCCAGAGGGAAGGGGCGCGTTGATCGCTCACTCGCGCAGACCGCCGAAAGCCGGGTGGGCCGGACTTGGACGAACCTCCAAGGAAACCCCGTGCGCACCCGCGAAACTTTGGCAACCTGCCCAGGCGCCGATACCCCATGGTACTGGCACCGCGAATGTGCCCTCGTGTGCCCTTGACAACAAGCGCCCCCGACGGCTCATTCCGCACCGCGGAACGCCGCCCCGCCGGGTCGGAGGCTCAGGAGGACTCCTCCGCGAGCGCCCGCAGCCGGCTGAGCGCCCGGTGCTGGGCCACCCGGACGGCCCCGGGCGACATCCCGAGCACCTCGCCGGTCTCCTCCGCCGACAGCCCGGCCGCCACCCGGAGCAGCACCAGTTCGCGCTGACGGGCCGGCAGGTTGGAGAGCAGTTCCTTGGCCCAGGCCGCGTCGCTGCTCAGCAACGCCTGCTCCTCCGGGCCGAGCGCCTCGTCCGGCACCTCCGGCAGGTCGTCCTGCGGAACGACGGTCGAGCCGGGCCCGCGCATGGCGGCCCGCTGCAGATCGGCGATCTTGTGCGCGGCGATGCCGTAGACGAAGGCCTCGAACGGCCGCCCCTGGTCCTTGTACCGGGGCAGCGCGCACAGCACCGCGACGCAGACCTCCTGGGCCACGTCGTCCACGTGGTGCCGGGCCCCGCCCGGCAGCCGGACGAGCTTGGCGCGGCAGTACCGCAGCGCGAGCGGATGCACGTACGCGAGCAGCGCGTCGATGGCCGGGCCCTCGCCGCGCACGGCGGCCGCGACCAGTTCGCCGACCAGGGGCGAGCCACCCGAACCGAGCACCGGCGGGCGCCCCGGAGCGGCCTCGGCGCCCGAGGAGTCGGAGTCGCCGGTATCCGCGTACGCCGGATCGTGGCCCGGGCCGGAGGGCTGGGCCTCACCCGGGTCCGCCTGGCCGGCCGCACCGGCGACATCGTCGCGCATCGGTCCATGGTGCCTGGTCGACCGGGAAAACGCGGCACCGCGTCCGGAGTTGTGCACCGGAACGTTATGCGCTGCGGCACCGTGCGGCGTGCCGCGCACCACCGGCCCCTCCTGCACCGTGCCGCCTCCCGCCCCGCCGCCGTGGGTGGTCCTGTCCGTCGCGCCGTCCGCCGAGTGTCCTGCGGCCGTGTGGTTCGCCGCAGTGCCTGTCCGCTGGTCCCCGAGGTGCTCCACTCCTCCATGGTGCAACCTCGGGACCGTAACGTCACACGCCCGTGCGGCACCCGCTCCGGAATTCGACGGCGCCGTACCGCAACCGACGGCGCCGGCGGCGGTCAGCGGACCAGGCCCCAGCGGAAACCCAGCGCCACCGCGTGCGCGCGGTCGGAGGCCCCGAGCTTCTTGAACAGCCGCCGGGCGTGGGTCTTGACGGTGTCCTCGGAGAGGAACAGCTCGCGCCCGATCTCGGCGTTGCTGCGCCCGTGGCTCATCCCCTCCAGCACCTGGATCTCACGCGCCGTCAAGGTCGGCGCCGCGCCCATGTCGGGGCTGCGCAGCCGGCGCGGGGCGAGCCGCCAGGTCGGGTCGGCGAGGGCCTGGGTGACGGTGGCCCGCAGTTCGGCGCGCGAGGCGTCCTTGTGCAGGTACCCGCGGGCGCCCGCGGCGACCGCGAGCGCGACCCCGTCGAGGTCCTCGGCGACGGTGAGCATGATGATCCGGGCGCCCGGGTCGGCCGACAACAGCCGCCGGACCGTCTCGACCCCGCCGAGGCCGGGCATCCGGACGTCCATCAGGACGAGATCGGAGCGGTCGGCCACCCAGCGGCGGAGGACCTCCTCCCCGTTCGTCGCGGTGGTGACCCGGTCCACACCGGGTACGGTCGCGACGGCGCGGCGAAGCGCCTCGCGGGCGAGCGGGGAATCGTCGCAAACGAGAACGGATGTCATGACCGTCGTCCTCCGCAGCTGATCCGCGTCACGTTGAGCCTCCTGGCTGGTACGAACCTCTCCGACACGGCCGATCGGCGTCGGACTCCGTCCTGATCGCCCCGACTTGCCCGCGATCGTTCCTGACGTCCGGCGCCCGCTAACCGCCTCCGCACTTCCAACGACCGTCACTCGAATGAGTTACGGCCTTCAGGCCATCTCCACCACTGTACGTGGCCAACCCATTACCGATCAGCCGCATCGCGGTGCACACGCCGCACTTTTGCGCAGCTCGCGCGCGGTGGGCGCACGACCCGCACACCGGTGCGGGCCGTCGCGCGCCCCTCGGCCACCCGATTGCCACACCCGCGCCCGGCAAACCCCTTGCCCACTTTGCCCGTTTTTATAGCTTTCGTATGGTCATTGACTGTTGTGCCAGTGTGTGGGTGACTTGTCCATGGAGTTGCCTTAAGTCATATTTCCAGGTGTCCACACCAGCGCGGGACGCCCCGCCGGGCACCGCCCGGCAGCAGCCCGCCGAAACGCCCGGCCGCCGCCGACCGCCTCTGAAGGGAATGAGCCATGGCAGATTTCTCCCGCCTCCCCGGTCCCAACGCGGACCTCTGGGACTGGCAGCTCTCGGCGGCCTGCCGCGGCGTGGACAGCTCGCTCTTCTTCCACCCCGAGGGTGAGCGCGGCGCGGCCCGCAGTTCGCGCGAGACCAGCGCCAAGGAGGTCTGCATGCGCTGCCCGGTGATCGCCGAGTGCGCCGCGCACGCCCTGGCGGTCCGGGAGCCGTACGGGGTCTGGGGCGGAATGACCGAGGACGAGCGCGAGGAGATGCTGGGCCGCTCGCGGCACCGCCTGGTGGAGGTCCCGCTGACCCCGCCCGCGGTCGCGCAGCGCTAGGCCCGACTCCGCGGTGCGCCGTGAAGAAACGTTTCTTCGCGGCGCCACAGGCCCGGTCCACCCCGACCTGGGCGTACTCCCGGGCCGCCGGGGCCCGGGTCACCGACCGTCAGCGACCGGCCGCCGCACCCGCCAGCCGCTCCTGCATCAACGCCACGGCCGGCACCTCGGCCAGGTCCGGCAGGGTCAGCGCCACCACCTGGCGCACCGCCGGCACTCCGGAGGCCGTCCGCACCGGCACCGTCGACACGCCGTCAGGGCGCACCGACTGCAGGGCCAGCCGGGGCAGCACCGCCACCCCGAGCCCGGCCGCCACCAGCCCGACCACCGCCGGGTAGTCGTCGGTCGCGAAGTCGATCCGGGGCTCGAACCCCGCCCCCGCGCACAGCTCCACCAGGTGTCCCCGGCACTGCGGGCAGCCGGCGATCCACTGCTCCCCGGCCAGCTCGGCCAGCTCCACCGGACCGCCCCGCCCGGCCAGCGGGTGGGCGGCGGGCAGCAGACCCACCAGCGGATCGTCCAGCAGCGGGGTGACCACCAGGTCGGACCAGTCGGTGCCGGCCGACAGCTGCTGGGCCTCCAGGTTCGCCTCGGCCCGCGCCTCGCGCGGCGAACCGTGCGCCGGCGCCGGCGCCGCGACCGCGCCGTCGGTCTGCGGGTAGCGGAAGGCCAGCGCGAGCTCGCACTCGCCGCCGCGCAGCATCGCCAGCGACTCCGGCGGCTCGGCCTCGACCAGCGACACGCGCACGCCCGGATGGCTGTCCCGCAGGCGGGCGACCGCGGGCGGCACCAGGGTGGAACTCGCGGTCGGGAAGGACACCAACCGCACCCGTCCGGCCCGCAGCCCGGCGATCGCGGCCACCTCCTCCTCGGCAGCCGAGAGCCCGGCCAGGATTCCGGTGGCATGCTTGAGCAGGACCCGCCCGGCCTCGCTCAGCTGCATCCCGCGGCCGGAGCGGACCACCAGCGGGGTGTCCACCGACTTCTCCAGCGCCTTCATCTGCTGGCTGATGGCAGGCTGCGTACACCCCAGCTCGCGGGCGGCGGCGGAGAAGGAGCCGGTGCGGGCGACGGCACGCAGAACGCGCAGATGGCGGGCCTCGATCATGCCTCAGTTATAAGGCAATCTTTGCATTCTGCAAAATTCTACTGATAGTTGAAGCCTGGAACACCGCAGCACCGACACAGCCGGAGGCCCGGTCCACGCCCCCGCGAGGGGGGTGCGGACCGGGCCTCCGGTCAACCGCTGTGGCTATCGGCCTCAGTGCGAGTGGCCGTGACCGCCGTGCGAGTGGCCGGCGTCGGCCTCCTCTTCCTTCTTCTCCACCACGAGGGTCTCGGTGGTGAGCAGCAGGGAGGCGATCGAGGCGGCGTTCTCCAGCGCGGAGCGGGTGACCTTGACCGGGTCGATGACGCCGGCCTTCACCAGGTCGCCGTACTCACCGGTGGCGGCGTTGTAGCCCTGGCCGGCCTCCAGCTCGGAGACCTTGGAGGTGATGACGTAGCCCTCCAGGCCGGCGTTCTGGGCGATCCAGCGCAGCGGCTCGTGCAGCGCCTTGCGGACCACGGCGACACCGGTGGCCTCGTCACCCGACAGGCCCAGGCCGCCGTCCAGCACCTTGGCGGCGTGGACCAGGGAGGCGCCACCGCCGGCGACGATGCCCTCCTCGACCGCGGCGCGGGTCGCCGAGATGGCGTCCTCCAGGCGGTGCTTGCGCTCCTTCAGCTCCACCTCGGTGGCGGCGCCGACCTTGATGACGCAGACGCCGCCGGCCAGCTTGGCCAGGCGCTCCTGCAGCTTCTCGCGGTCCCAGTCGGAGTCGGTCGCGGCGATCTCGCCCTTGATCTGGGCGACGCGGCCGGTCACGGCCTCGGTGTCACCGGCACCGTCGACGATGGTGGTCTCGTCCTTGGTGATGGTCACGCGGCGGGCGGTGCCCAGCACGTCCAGACCGGCCTGGTCGAGCTTGAGGCCGACCTCCTCGGAGATGACCGTGCCGCCGGTCAGGACGGCCAGGTCGCCGAGGATCGCCTTGCGGCGGTCGCCGAAGCCCGGGGCCTTCACCGCGACGGCGTTGAAGGTGCCGCGGATCTTGTTGACGACCAGGGTCGACAGCGCCTCGCCGTCGACGTCCTCGGCGATGATCAGCAGCGGCTTGGAGGCACCGCTCTGCAGGATCTTCTCCAGCAGCGGCAGCAGCTCCTGGATGGAGGAGATCTTGCCCTGGTTGATCAGGATGTACGGGTCCTCGAGGACCGCTTCCTGACGCTCGGCGTCGGTGACGAAGTACGGCGACAGGTAGCCCTTGTCGAACTGCATGCCCTCGGTGAAGTCCAGCTCCACGCCGAAGGTGTTCGACTCCTCGACGGTGATGACACCGTCCTTGCCGACCTTGTCGATCGCCTCGGCGATCAGCTCGCCGACCTGGGTGTCCTGCGCGGAGAGGGACGCGACGGCGGCGACGTCGTCCTTGCCCTCGATCTCGCGGGCGATGGACAGCAGGTGCTCGGAGACGGCGGCGACGGCCTTGTCGATGCCCTTCTTCAGGGCGGCCGGGCCGGCACCGGCGGCGACGTTGCGCAGACCCTCGTTGACCAGGGCCTGGGCCAGCACGGTGGCGGTGGTGGTGCCGTCGCCCGCGACGTCGTTGGTCTTGGTGGCGACCTCCTTGACGAGCTGCGCGCCAAGGTTCTCGTACGGGTCGTCCAGCTCGACCTCACGGGCGATGGTGACACCGTCGTTGGTGATGGTCGGGGCACCGAACTTCTTGTCGATGACGACGTTGCGGCCCTTGGGGCCGATGGTCACCTTGACGGTGTCGGCCAGCTTGTTGACACCGCGCTCCAGCGAGCGGCGGGCGTCCTCGTCGAACTGCAGGATCTTCGCCATGTTCCCTATTCCCTCGGGGCTACGGCCGGCCGACCGGCCGCCGAACTACGTGAACCAACAACCACGCCCCGGGCCCCTGTCACTAGGGACACGGATCCGGGGCGGGTCGGAACGACTTGCTTCTCGGTACTGCTTACTTCTCGATGATGGCGAGAACGTCGCGAGCCGAGAGGACGAGGTACTCCTCGCCCCGGTACTTCACCTCGGTGCCGCCGTACTTCGAGTACAGGACGATGTCACCGACGGCGACGTCGAGCGGCAGACGCTGGCCGTCCTCGAAGCGACCCGGGCCGATGGCCAGGACGACGCCCTCCTGGGGCTTCTCCTTGGCGGTGTCCGGGATAACCAGGCCGGAGGCCGTGGTGGTCTCGGCGTCGAGCGGCTGGACCACGATGCGGTCCTCGAGCGGCTTGATGGCAACCTTGCTGCTGGTGGTCACGTCCGAGCTCCCCTTCGGAGATTACGGGGTTTTCTAACGGGTAGGTGGCGAACCTGCGGGCCTGCCGTCGCGGGGGTCAGACACACGTCTTCGCGTTAGCACTCCCCCAGTGGGGAGTGCCAAGGATGACCTTAGGCCGCCGTTAGCACTCAGTCAACCAGAGTGCCAACGACGCGCCTGCGGATCCCCGGCCGCGGCTGAGCGGCCGTACTCGTGTGCGGGCTGCGGACCGGGAAGCGGACCCGGTGCCGGGACCGGGACCCGGGCCGCCGACCGGTCAGAATGGGCCCGTGGACACCGAGAACCTCCAGCCCCTGCTGACCCCCGAGGGTCAGGCCCTGCTCGCCGAACTGCGCGAGTTCGCCCCCGAGGAGGAGCTGACGCTGGCCACCCGGCTGCGGCGGGAGCACCCGGCCGAGCTGGTGTCCGCGGCCTTCGGGCAGGCGCGGCTGCGGCAGCGGGCGCGGGCGAAGTTCGGGGCGGACGCCGACCTGATGTACTTCACGCCCAACGGCGTCGAGCAGTCCACCCGGCGCAGCGTGGCCGAGTGGCGGGCCCGCCGCTTCGCCGACCTGGGCGTGCGGCGGCTCGCCGACCTGTGCTGCGGCATCGGCGGGGACGTGCTGGCGCTGGCCCGGGCCGGGATCCACGTGCTGGCCGTCGACAAGGACCCGGCGGCCTGCGCCGCCACCGCGGCCAACGCCGCCGCGCTGGGCCTCGCCGACCTGGTCGAGGTGCGCTGCGCGGACGTCGCCGAGGTGGACGTCACCGGCTACGACGCGGTCTTCACCGACCCGGCCCGGCGCACCTCGCGCGGCCGGGTGTTCGACCCGGAGGCGTACGCCCCGCCGCTCTCCTGGGCGGTCGAGGCCGGGCGGCGGACCCCGATCGGCGCACTGAAGGTCGCCCCGGGCATCCCGCACGAGGCCGTGCCGGCGGACGCCGAGGCCGAGTGGGTCTCCGACCACGGGGACGTCAAGGAGGCGGTGCTCTGGTTCGGCACCGGGGCGACCCGGCCGCACCGCGCCACCCTGCTGCCGCACGGCGCGAGCCTGACCGGCGGCGACCTGCCCGACCCGCCGGCCGGCCCGGTCGGGCGCTACCTGTACGAGCCGGACGGCGCGGTGATCCGGGGCCACCTGGTGGCCGAGGTGGCCGAGCAGGTCGGCGGCCGGCTGATCGACCCGAAGATCGCCTACCTGACCTCGGACCGGCTGGTCGCCACCCCGTACGCGCACGCCTTCGAGCTCACCGACGTGCTGCCGTACCACGTCAAGAAGCTGAAGGCGCTGCTGCGCGAGCGCCGGGTCGGCACGGTGGTGATCAAGAAGCGCGGGATGGCGATCACCCCGGAGGAGCTGCGCCGTCAGCTCAAGCCCTCCGGGCCGAACAGCGTCACGGTGATCCTCAGCCGCACCGACGACGGGCCGCTGATGATGCTGGGGCAGCCGGTCGGCTGAGCAGGCCCTACGACGCGGGCGCCTGGATGTAGTCCTCCAGCCGGGCCACCGAGAAGCCCTGCTCCTGGATCCGGGCCAGCAGGTCCCCGAACATCTGGGTCATGGTGGCGCCCTTGAGCTCCTTGGGGCCGCGGAAGTGCGCCAGGATGATGTCCCCGGGCTTCAGCTTCTTGTCGCCCGCCTGGTACTGCATGTCGTGGATCTGCATCGACTCGCGCCAGAGCACGATCGCGCGCGGACCGCACTTCTGCACCGAGGTGTTGAGCATCGGGGTGTTGGCGCCGTCGCCGAACGGCGGGCGGAACAGCAGCGGGGCGGTGCCGTACTGCTGGGTCAGCGCGGCCTGGTCGTCGCAGATCTCGGACTTCTGCTTGTCCGCCGACAGCTTGCTCATCACCGGGTGGGTGACGGTGTGGTTCTGGATGTGGTTGCCCAGCGCCTGGAGCGGCTTGAAGTAGCCGTAGTCGTTCTTGACGATGTCCTTGGTCAGGAACATCGAGATCGGCACCTTGAGGTCGGTCAGCATCTCGACGAACTTCGGGTCCTTCTCGGCACCGTCGTCGATGGTGACGAAGACGACCTTGTCGCTGGTCTTCACGTCGCTGAACACCGGTACGGTGCCGGTGCGTTCGAGCTTGATCGGCTTGTCGGCGGGCGGCGCCGGGGCCGGCGCGAGCGGCTTGAGGTTCCACTTCGCCCAGGCCGCGGCGTCGCCCTGGGCCGGGGCCGGGGCCGCGCCGGGGGTGGTGGCGGCGGCGGTCGGCGTGCCGCCGGCGGCGGACGCCCGGGGCGCCGCCGTGGTCGCGGCGGGTGCGGCACTGCCGCCGCCGCCCCCGTTGTCCCCGCACGCGGTGGCGAAGGCCAGCAGGGCCAGCGCCCCCGCCGCGTACGTCCTGGTCCTGCTCAGCCCGTCCCTGTTCACCGCAGCGCGCTCCCGGTCCCGTCCAGCCTTTTCTCAGCTATGCACGGTAGCGGCCGTGGCGGCGGTTCCCGTCCAGGGCCTACTCGACGTGGTCGCTGGTGAAGGACCAGCGGTGCACCGGGCGGCCGAGCAGCCCGGCCGGCGGGTCGGCGACCGGCACCGGCTCGCCGCTCCACCAGGTGATCAGCAGCACCCGCTCACCGGGGGCGGAGAGCAGCTCGACCCGCTCCAGCCCGGCCGCGCCGCGCACCGCCAGCAGGACGGACTCCCGTACCCAGGCGGCGAGTTCGGCGCCGCGGCCGGTCGCCGCGCGGGCCTCCCACATCGCGGCGACGGTCATGCCGCGCCACCGCCGAGGGCGTCGTAGGCCTGGCCGTGGAGGTCGCCGTGTCCGACCGCCGCGCCCGGGACGTGGGGGTCGGTCACCGGCAGCGAGGAGTCGGCGGACAGGTCGAAGGCGGAGGGGGTACGGCCCCGCCACACCATCTCGGAGCCCAGCGCGGCGACCATCGCGCCGTTGTCGGTGCACAGGCCCGGCCGGGGCACCCGCAGCCGGATGCCGGCCCGGTCGCAGCGCTGCTGGGCCATCTCGCGCAGCCGGGAGTTGGCCGCGACACCGCCGCCGATCATCAGGTGGTCGACGCCGTTGTCCTTGCACGCCTTGACGGCCTTGCGGGTGAGCACGTCGGTGACCGCCTCCTGGAAGGAGGCCGCGACGTCGGCGATCGGCACCTCCTCGCCGGCCCGGCGCTTGGCCTCCACCCAGCGGGCGACGGCGGTCTTCAGGCCGGAGAAGGAGAAGTCGTACGCGGGGTCGTTCCTCCCCGACAGGCCGCGCGGGAAGTTGATCGCCTTCCGGTCGCCCTCGCGGGCCGTCCGGTCGACGATCGGACCGCCCGGGAAGCCCAGGCCGAGCACCCGGGCGACCTTGTCGAAGGCCTCGCCGGCCGCGTCGTCGATGGTCGCGCCGAGCGGGCGGACGTCGGTGGTGATGTCCTCGCTGAGCAGCAGCGAGGAGTGCCCGCCGGAGACCAGCAGGGCCATCGTCGGCGAGGGCAGCCGGCCGTGCTCCAGCTGGTCGACGCAGATGTGCGAGGCGAGGTGGTTGACCCCGTACAGCGGCTTGTCCAGCGCCCAGGCGTACGCCTTCGCGGCGCTGACGCCGACCAGCAGCGCGCCGGCCAGGCCGGGGCCGGCGGTGACGGCGATGCCGTCCAGGTCGCTGGCCTTGACCCCGGCGGTGTCCAGGGCGCGCTGGATGGTCGGGACCATCGCCTCCAGGTGGGCGCGGCTGGCGATCTCCGGGACGACGCCGCCGAAGCGGGCGTGGTCGTTGACGCTGGAGGCGACCGCGTCGGCCAGCAGCGTGGTGCCGCGCACGATGCCGACGCCGGTCTCGTCGCAGGAGGTCTCGATGCCGAGGACGAGCGGTTCGTCAGCCATGGGGGGTGTCCTTCGGTTCCTTCGGGTCGGTGCCGTCGGTGCGGTCGGTGCCGTCGAGGCTCGGGTGGTCGAGGCGCATCACCAGCGCGTCGATGTTGGCGGGCTGGTAGTAGCCGCGCCGGATGCCCACCGGTTCGAAGCCGTGGCGCTCGTACAGCCGCTGGGCGCGCTGGTTGTCCACCCGGACCTCCAGCAGCAGGTCGTCACAGCCGCGCCGGGCGGCCTCGTGGATCAGGTCGGTGAGCAGGGCCGTGCCGAGACCGGCGCCCTGGTGGCGCTCGTCGACGGCGATGGTCTGGACGTCGCCCTCGCCGGCCACGGTCATCAGACCGGCGTAGCCGACGATCGTGCCGTCCGCGGCGGTGGCCACCGAGTAGTGGCGGGTGCCGCCGGGGTGGGCCTCGGCGAGCTCGGACCAGAACATCCCGTGGGACCAGGCGTCCTCGGGGAACAACCGGAGCTCCAGGTCCATCACCGGCGCGATGTCCCACCAGCGCATCGGGCGCAGGGTGGTGCCGTGGTTCACGCCGGGAGCACCGCCTTGTAGCCGGCCGGGACCTGGGCGTCCGGGCGGCGCAGGTACAGCGGGACGTTCGGCAGCAGCTCCCGCCCGGCGGCCAGCTCGGCGGCGGCGAAGCCGGCCAGCGCGCCGGCCGAGACGTGCTCGGGGCCGTGCGCGCCCGGGAAGGCCTCGGGGTAGAGCAGCGCGCCGGCGCCCACCGCGCGGGGAGCGGGGGTCAGCTCGGCCGGGCGGTCCACGCCGGGGCCCTCGGTGCGGTTGCCCTCGGCGTCGTACGAGGCCCAGTAGACCTCCTTGCGGCGCGCGTCGGTGGCGACCGTGAACGGCTCCCCGGCCAGGCCCTCGGCGCGGGCCTGGAAGGCGATCGCGTCCAGGGTGCAGACGCCGTGCACCGGCAGCCCGAGCGCGTGGCCGAGCGCCGCGGCGGTCACCAGGCCGACCCGCAGACCGGTGTACGGGCCCGGGCCGACGCCGACCGCGATGCCGGTGAGCCGGTGCTTGTCCACCCCGGCGGCCCGCAGGACCTGGTCGATCGCGGGCAGCAGCAGTTCACCGTGGCGCCTGGCGTCGACCTGGTGGGTCTCGGCGAGGACGCCCGTGCCGTCGTGGACGGCGGCGGTGACGGCAGGGGTAGCGGTGTCGAACGCGAGCAGCAGCACGGGTCAAGGTTAGACCGACGTTGGGCCGACCGGCCGATCGAGCTGGTGTCCCCCTCGGGAACACACGTACTGGGCACTGCCGACCCGCCCGAGGGACCTGGCACGATAAGGGCGGTACGAACAGCGGACGGCGGCGGGAGCGGGCACGTGGCGAAGATGGGTCCTGGAGTGGTGGTCACGGGGTTGACCCTGGGGGCCCTGGCGGTGGTGAGCCTGCTGGCCTTCCAGGCCAACGGCGCGCAGGACCGCGCGGGCGGGCCCCGGCCGACCGTCGCCTCGACGTCCACCGGCCCGGCCGCCTCCGCGACGCCGAGCGCCTCCGCCACCCCGACCGTCCCGCCGCTGCCGACCACCTCCGGCAGCGGTACGCGGGTGGTCTACTCGGCCGGCAGCCACGTCGTCTGGCTGGTCGACCCGAAGAAGAACCCGCAGGTCACGGCCGCCTTCGTGGTCACCCCGGGCTCCGTCGAGCCGACCCCGGGCAGCTACTCGGTGTACAGCCGCACCCAGACCGCGACCGGCACGGACGGCAAGCAGATCGAACACGTGGTGCGGTTCGCCCAGCAGAACGGCGTGGTGTTCGGCTTCAGCTCGGCGCTGGACGGCGCGACCCCGAGCGCCGACCCGAAGACCAAGACCGGCGGCATCCGCAGCGGCCGCGCCGAGGGGCAGCTGCTCTGGGACTTCGCGCCGAACGGCACCAAGGTGGTCGTGGTCGCCTGACCCCGTGGTCGTCCGGCCGCGCGGTCGTCCGGCCGAACGGCGGGCGCCCGCCCGGCGCGGGACCTCCCGGCGCGGAGCGGGACCGCGGGGCACCGGTCACGCGGCCCGGGGCGCTCCCGCCTCGGGCTCCTCGTCGTGCCGGGACCCCGGTTCGGGCGGGGTGGACACCGCCTCGGCGGCCGCGCAGGCGGCCAGCAGTGCCCGCATCGGCTCCCCGGGAGCTCGGCGGGCGGACTCTCCGGCCCCGGCGGTGCGCGCGGCGCGCTCCGGGGCGGGGGTGGTGCTCGACATGGCGCCTCCCTAGTTAGGCAGACCTAACCGCAGCACCCATCCCACCACGCCCGGCACCCCGCCCGCAACACCTTGCCGACAGCCTGTCGGTAAAACGGCGGAACCCGGTCGACCGGCGCCGGGCCCGTCCTCAGGCCAGCTCGGCCAGCCGCACGTCAGCCCAGCGCTCGCCGATGCCGGCCAGCACCACCCGGCGCGGGTCGTGGTCCTCCCCCGCGGTGTCGCCGATCGCCCGCTCGATCCGGACCTCCAGCCGGTCCTCGGAGAGCCGCTCGACCTTGCCCTCGCCCCACTCGACCACGACCACCGACTCCGGCAGCGAGACGTCCAGGTCGAGGTCCTCCATCTCGTCCAGGTCCCCGCCCAGCCGGTACGCGTCCACGTGCACCAGGGCCGGGCCGCCGACCAGCGAGGGGTGCACCCGGGCGATCACGAAGGTCGGCGAGGTCACCGCGCCGCGGACCTGGAGCCCCTCCCCCAGGCCGCGGGTCAGCGTGGTCTTCCCCGCCCCCAGCTCGCCGGAGAGCAGCACCAGGTCACCCGGCCGCAGCAGCGCGGCCAGCTCCCGGCCGAGCCGGCCCATCCGCTCCGGAGTGGGGACGGTGAGAGTGGCGTGCGAGCCCATGCGCGTGTCTTGCCCTTCGGTCCGTAGGCGCGCCGACCACCGGCCGCCACGGCTACGGTGCCACATCGCGGCCCCCCGCCGTGGCGCGCGGGGCCCGGGCGGCCCCCGCCGGGTCTCAGACGGGGTCGGCGGCCGGATCCCCGGACGGGTCCGCGGGCCGGTCCGGCCCGGCCGGTTCGTCGGCGAGCGCGAGGACGGCGGGCGGCAGCGGCGCGGCACCGACGAAGTCCGCGGCCCGGCGCAGCAGCACCGCCAGCTCGTGGTCGACCAGCTCCGGGCACTCCAGCAGCACCAGGTGCCCGGCGCCCTCGACCAGCACCAGCTCGGCGCCCGGCAGCCGCTCCGCCATCGCCTCGCTGTGCGCGGAGGGCGTCAGCAGGTCCTTCGTCCCGGCCAGCACCAGGGCCGGCAGGCCGCGCAGGGCGGCCAGCGCCCCGTACTTCTCGTGCGCCCCGAACACCGGGTAGAACTCGGCGACCACGTCGATCGGGGTGGCGTCCAGCAACTGTTCGGCGAAGCGCACCACGCCGGGGTCGACGTCCCGGCTCCCGAAGGAGAACCTCCGGTAGAAGACGGCGGCCACGTCCGAGCCGAGCCGCCGGCTCGCCTCGACCAGCTCGACCTGCCGGCCGAGCAGCTTCACCACCCCGGGCGCGACCTTCTTGAACAGCTTCGCCCCGGCCTTCGGCAGGCCGAGGCTCACCTCGTTCCAGTCCCCCGCCAGGGTGCCGATCAGCGCGACCCCGGCGACCCGCTCCCGGAACAGCTCCGGGTGCTGGTCGGCCAGCGCCATCACCGTCATGCCGCCCATCGAATGGCCCACCAGCACCAGCGGCCCGGTCGGCGCGACGGCGTCGATCACCGCCTTGAGGTCGCCGCCCAGCTGGTCGATCCCGGCCGGCTCGCCCGCCAGGTACGAGCGGGAGCGCTCGGAGCGGCCGTGGCTGCGCTGGTCCCAGAAGACCAGCCGCAGGCCCTCGCGCAGTGCGGCCCGCTGGAAGTGCCAGCTGTCCTGGTTGAGGCAGTAGCCGTGGCTGAACACCACGGTCAACCGCGGGGCGCTGTCATTCGCCCGCTCGCCTCCAGGGCGCTCCGGACCGGTGCCGACGGTCGGCGCTCCGGCGAGCCCTCCTCCGTCGGTCGCCGGCCGCTTCTCCCTTTCGGCACCGGCGCGCCCCTTCGGCTCGCGGCGGTGGCCGCCCGGCTCGGCCTCCTCCCACCCCGTGCCGTCCAGCTCGACGTACAGCTCGGTGCCGTCCGGCGCGGCCACCGTCAGCGGGCGCCCGCGCAGCGAGCCGTAGGGGGCGGCCGCCTCCAGCTCGGCCCGGGCCCGGCGGCGCATCGCCCGGCCGACCGTCAGCCGCTCGATCGCGACGCCCGCCGCCGCGCCGGCCGCCAGCACACCGACCGAGATCCCGATCACGCCGGCCCGGCTCACCCCGGAGGCCGCGTCGGCCGCCTTGGCCACCGCCGCGACCGGGTTGCCGCCGCCCGGCGTTTCGGTCATGCCGTGCGACCCCCGTCGTGACTGCCGTCCAGGTAGCGGCGCGGCACCCGGGCGCCGATCCGGGTGATGATCTCGTACGAGATGGTGCCGCAGGCGCGGGCCCAGTCCTCGGCGGTCGGCTCACCGCGATCGCCGGCGCCGAACAGCAGCACCTCGTCGCCGATCGCGGGGGTGTCGCCGCCCAGGTCCACCACGAACTGGTCCATCGCCACCCGGCCGGCCACCGTGCGCCACTTGCCGTCGATCTGCACCGGGCCGGTACCGCTGGCGTGCCGGGGCACGCCGTCGCCGTACCCGACCGGCACCAGACCCAGCGTCGTCGGACCGGGCGTCACGTAGTGGTGGCCGTAGCTGACCCCGTGCCCGCCGGGGACGTGCTTGACCAGCGCCAGCCGGGCGGACAGCGCCATCACCGGGCGCAGCCCGAAGTCGGCCGGCGAACCCACCTGGGGCACCGGCGACAGCCCGTACGCGGCCAGGCCGGTGCGGACCAGGTCGAAGTGCGACTCGGGCAGCAGCAGGGTCGCCGGGGAGTTGGCGATGTGCCGCACCTCCGGGCGCACCCCGGCGGCCTCGGCGGCCGCCAGCGCGGCGCGGTAGGAGTCCAGCTGGGCCTGGATCGACGGGTGGCCGGGCTCGTCGGCGGCCGCGAAGTGCGACCAGATGCCGACCACCTTCAGCAGCCCCCCGGCCTCGGCCCGCCGCACCTCGGCCAGCAGCTCCGGCCAGTCGTGCGGCTGGCAGCCATTGCGGCCGAGCCCGGTGTCGGCCTTCAGGTGCACCCGCGCCGGGATCCCGGTCTCCCGGACGGCCGCCAGCAGCTCGTCCAGCGCCCACCGGCCGCTGACCGAGATGTCCAGGTCCGCGCGCAGCGCCTCGCGCCACGGCCCGCCGGGCGTCCACAGCCAGCACAGGATGCGCGCCTGCTCGGGGCGGATGCCCGCGGCGCGCAGCGCCAGCGCCTCGTCCGGCGTCGCACAACCGAGCCAGCCGACCCCGTTCGCGACCGCCTCGCGGGCGCACGCGACCGCGCCGTGGCCGTAGGCGTCCGCCTTGACGGCGAGCATCACCGCCGCGCTCCCGACGCGCTCCCGCAGGGCCGCGAGGTTGCCGCGCAGGGCGGCGAGATCGATGGTCGCCTCGGCCCGTACGCCGTCGGTGAGGGTGGCCGTGCCGGTCGTGTTCGCAGTTGTCATCAGGGTCAGTCTCCCAGACGTCCCGGAGTCCTCGCCGAACGGCCCGGCAGCGCGGCGGTCGGCGCCGCGGCCTCCCGCACCCCGCCGACCTGCGGCGAACGGCCCGTCCGCCCTGGTGAGGACGCGGCGAACGGACGTTCCGGTTCCGCCCCCGCGGCAGGCGCTACGGCTGCCGGACCGCCCGCCAGACCGTCGGCAGCGCCTCCGCCACCGCGAGCGCCGTCACCGGCGCGCCCGGGTCACCCGCCGCCTCCCGGCCCGCCAGGCCGTGCAGGTAGGCGGCCGCCGAGGCGGCGTCCAACGGGGTCAGACCGGCGGCCAGCAGGGAGCCGGCCAGCCCGGCCAGGACGTCCCCGCTGCCCGCGGTGGCCAGCCAGGGGGTGCCGGTGGGGTTCACCCGGACGGCCCCGCCCGGGTCGGCGACCACGGTGGTGGAGCCCTTCAGCAGCACGGTGGCCCGGTAGCCGGCGGCCAACCGGCGGGCGGTGGCGAGCCGGGCGGCGGCCAGGTCGTCGGCGGCCGGCGGCGGGGTGCCGTCGGCGCCGGCCAGCAGCCGGGCGGCCTCCCCGGTGTGCGGGGTGAGCAGGGTGGGCGCGGTGCGGCCGGCCAGCGCGGCCGGGCCGAGCCGGCCCAGTTCGGTCAGCCCGTCCGCGTCGACCAGCACCGGGACGTCGCTCGCCAGCGCCTCGGTCAGCGCCTGCCGCGCCCCCTCGCCGCCGCCCGGGCCCACCACCCAGGCCTGCACCCGTCCGGCCCCGGCCGGTCCGCCCTCGGTGACCAGCGTCTCGGGGAAGCGCCGCACCACCTCCTCGGCCGCCGTACCGACGTACCGGACGGCCCCCGCGCCGCCCCTCAGCGCCCCGGCGACCGCCAGCAGCGCCGCCCCCGGGTAGCGCGCCGAGCCGGCCGCCACCCCGACCACGCCGCGCCGGTACTTGTCGCTCTCCGCGCCCGGCAGCGGCAGCAGCCCGGCCACGTCCGCGTGCTGCAGGGCCGTCACCTCCGGCTCCGGCGGCGCCAGCCCGATGTCCACCAGCTGCACGGCCCCCGCGTACTCGGCCCCGGGGTCGATCAGCAGACCGGGCTTGTAGGTGCCGAAGCAGACCGTAACGTCCGCGCGCAGCGCCTCCCCGGGCACCTCGCCGCTGTCCGCGTCCACCCCGCTGGGCAGGTCCACCGCGACCACCGTCCCGCGCCGCCCGGCCCGGGCGTACGGCACGGCCTCCGGGCGCAGCCCGCCCCGGCCGCCGATCCCGACGATGCCGTCCAGCACCAGGTCCGCGCACGAGAAGTCGGCCAGGCCGACTTCCTGATCCGCTGTCGCCCGTCCGCCCGCCGCCCGCAGGGCCGCCAGCCCGCCCGGGTGCGCCTTCTCCGGGGCGAGCAGCACCGCCGTCACCCGCGCCCCGCGCCGGGCCAGTCGCGCCCCGGCGTACAGGGCGTCACCCCCGTTGTCCCCGCTGCCCGCCAGCACCGTCACCCGACTGCCGTACACCCGCCCCCGACGCCGGGTCAGCAGCCGCGCACAGGTCGCCGCCAGCCCGGCGGCCGCCCGCTGCATCAGCGTGCCCTCCGGCAGCCGCGCCATCAGCGCGGCCTCGGCGGCCCGGACGGTTTCCACAGGGTGTGCATGACGCATGGGGAGGGCTCCTTCAGCGATCGGCTACCGCCGACGCTAGCCCGCGCCGCCGCCCCACGGGGCCGGGCCTGCGGCACACTTTCGGGTGACACCCACGTCGTTCCCCCGCCGGTGCCGGTCCGTACGCCCTTCCCGCCCCGTTCTCCTTCACGCTCGACACGGCGCCCCTGCGGTAGGGCACAGCCACCGCAGGGGTGCCGAGCGCGACTTACTCGACGGTGACCGACTTCGCCAGGTTGCGCGGCTGGTCGACCTCGTGGCCCTTGGCCGTGGCCAGCTCGCAGGCGAAGACCTGGAGCGGGACGGTGGAGACCAGCGGCTGGAGCAGGGTCGGGGTGGCCGGGATGCGGATCAGGTGGTCCGCGTACGGCACGACCGCCTCGTCGCCCTCCTCGGCGATCACGATGGTGCGGGCGCCGCGGGCCCGGATCTCCTGGATGTTGGAGACGATCTTGTCGTGCAGGATCGACCGCCCGCGCGGCGAGGGCACGACCACCACGACCGGCAGCCCCTCCTCGATCAGCGCGATCGGGCCGTGCTTGAGCTCGCCCGCCGCGAAGCCCTCGGCGTGCATGTAGGCGAGCTCCTTGAGCTTGAGCGCACCCTCCAGGGCCACCGGGAAGCCGACGTGACGGCCGAGGAACAGCACCGAGCGGGCGTCGGCCAGCGAACGGGCCAGCTCGCGCACCGGCTCCATGGTCTCCAGCACCTGCTCGACCTGCTTCGGCGCGTCGCCGAGCTCGCGGATGATGGTGAAGATCTCGTCGCCCCACTTGGTGCCGCGCACCTGGCCCAAGTAGAGGGCGACCAGGTAGCAGGCGACCAGCTGGGTCAGGAACGCCTTGGTCGACGCGACCGCGACCTCCGGCCCGGCGTGGGTGTACAGCACCGCGTCCGACTCGCGCGGGATGGTGGAGCCGTTGGTGTTGCAGATCGCCAGCACCTTGGCGCCCTGCTCCCGGGCGTGCCGCAGGGCCATCAGGGTGTCCATGGTCTCGCCGGACTGCGAGATGGCGATGACCAGCGTGCCCGGGCCCATGATCGGGTCCCGGTAGCGGAACTCCGAGGCGACCTCGACCTCGCAGGGGATGCGGGTCCAGTGCTCGATCGCGTACTTGGCGATCATGCCCGCGTGGAACGCGGTGCCGCAGGCGACGATGACGACCTTGTCCACCGAGCGCAGGTCGGCGTCGGAGATGCGCAGCTCGTCGAGGGTGAGCCGGCCGTCGGTGCCGATCCGGCCGAGGAGGGTGTCGGCGACGGCCTTCGGCTGCTCGGCGATCTCCTTGAGCATGAAGTAGTCGTAACCGCCCTTCTCGGCGGCGGACGCGTCCCAGTCGACGTGGTACTCGCGCACGTCGGCCGGGGTGCCGTCGAAGTTGGTGACGGTCACGCCCTCCCGGCGCAGCTCGACGACCTGGTCCTGGCCCAGCTCGATCGCCTCGCGGGTGTGCGCGATGAAGGCCGCGACGTCCGAGGCGAGGAAGTTCTCGCCCTCACCGCGACCCACCACCAGCGGCGAGTTGCGGCGGGCGCCGACCACCACACCGGGCGCGTCCGCGTGCGCGGCCACCAGGGTGAAGGCGCCGTCCAGCCGGCGGCAGACCACGCGCATGGCCTCGGCCAGGTCACCGTCGTACACCTCGCCGAGCAGGTGGGCGACGACCTCGGTGTCGGTCTCGGACCGGAGGGTGTGGCCGCGCTCGGCGATCTCGGCGCGCAGCTGGGCGAAGTTCTCGATGATGCCGTTGTGGACGACGGCCACCCGGCGGTCGTCGTCCAGATGGGGGTGGGCATTGGCGTCCGTCGGGCCGCCGTGGGTGGCCCAGCGGGTGTGGCCGATGCCGGTGGTGCCGCCGGGCAGAGGGGACTCGGCGAGCGACTTCTCCAGGTTGACGAGCTTTCCGGCCCGCTTGTCCGTGACGAGACTCCACTGCCCCTGGGAGTCCTGCGCCTGCACCGCGACACCGGCCGAGTCGTAGCCCCGGTACTCCAGTCGCTGCAGGCCCGCGATAACTACGTCGAGGGCGGACTGCGCGCCCACGTATCCAACAATTCCGCACATGCGTGCCAGCATAAGGGCGGTTCTGTGGCCGTATTCCCGTCTTCCGCGAACGCTGCGTGACCGACACCACAACCACGGTGAACTCCACGACGGCTCACAATGGAGCATGTGCTGACCGAACTCTGTACGCGGGGCGCCGCCACGCCCGGCCCGTCCCCGTCCCCCTACGTGGACCTCAGTCGGGCCGAGTGGAGCGCGCTGCGCGAGCGTACGCCGCTGCCGCTGACCGCCGAGGAGGTGGAGCAGCTGCGCGGCCTCGGCACAGCCCTCGACCTCGACGAGGTGCGAGACGTCTACCTGCCGCTGTCCCGGCTGCTCAACCTGTACATCCACGCCACCCACGACCTGCGCGGCGCGCTGGGCACCTTCCTGGACACCCCGGACACCGAGCGCACCCGCACGCCGTTCATCATCGGCGTGGCCGGCTCGGTCGCCGTCGGCAAGTCCACCACCGCCCGCCTGCTCCAGGCCCTGCTGGCCCGCTGGCCCGAGCACCCCCGGGTCGAGCTGGTCACCACCGACGGCTTCCTGCTGCCCAACGCCGAGCTGCGCCGCCGGGGCCTGATGGCCCGCAAGGGCTTCCCCGAGTCGTACGACCGCCGGGCGCTGATGCGCTTCGTCGCGGACGTGAAGGCGGGCAAGGACCGGGTCACCGCACCGGTGTACTCGCACCTGGTGTACGACATCGTGCCGGACGAGCGGCTGACCGTGGAGCGCCCGGACATCCTGATCGTCGAGGGGCTGAACGTGCTCCAGCCGGCCCTGCCCGGCACCGACGGCCGGACCCGCCTCGCGGTGGCCGACTACTTCGACTTCTCGATCTACGTCGACGCCCGCACCGACGACATCGAGCACTGGTACCTGGACCGCTTCCGCAAGCTGCGGCAGACCGCCTTCCAGGACCCGAACTCCTACTTCCGCCGCTTCACCGAGGTGCCGGAGGAGGAGGCGATGGAGTACGGCCGGCAGGTCTGGCGCACCATCAACAAGCCCAACCTGCTGGAGAACGTGCTGCCCACCCGCGGCCGGGCCACCCTGGTCCTGCAGAAGGGCCCGGACCACAAGGTCCGCCGGGCGCTGCTGCGCAAGCTCTGACCGGCCGGCAGCCGCAGGGACGGCGGCCGCCGGGACCGGACGGCATCGACGGCGAAGGGCCCCCGCACCCGCGGGGGCCCTTCGCCGTACGGGGGTCAGCCCAGGTGGGTGCGGACCGCCTCGGCCAGGCGCTGCCCGACCGTCTCGGCCTGGGCCGGGTCGGCGGCCTCGACCATGACCCGGACCAGCGGCTCGGTGCCGGAGGGGCGCAGCAGCACCCGGCCGGTGGAGCCCAGCTCGGCCTCGGCCTCGGCGACGGCGGCGGCCAGCTCGGTGCTGGTCCGCACCCGGCTCTTGTCGACGCCCTTGACGTTGATCAGCACCTGCGGCAGCCGGGTCATCACGGCGGCCAGGTCGGCCAGCGGCTGCTTGGTGGCGGCCAGCCGGGCGCCCAGCATCAGGCCGGTCAGGGTGCCGTCACCGGTGGTGGCGTGGTCCAGCAGGATGACGTGGCCGGACTGCTCGCCGCCCAGCGCGAAGCCCTGCTCCTTCATCGCCTCCAGCACGTAGCGGTCGCCGACGGCGGTCTCCACCAGGTCGACGCCCTCGCGCTGCATCGCCAGCTTGAAGCCGAGGTTGGACATCACGGTGGCGACCGCGGTGTTGCGGCGCAGGGTGCCGGCCTCCTTCATGGCGACGGCGAGGATGGCGATGATCTGGTCGCCGTCCACCTCGTTGCCCTCGGCGTCGGCGGCCAGGCAGCGGTCGGCGTCGCCGTCCAGGGCGATGCCGAGGTCGGCCCGGTGCTCCTTCATCGCGACGCGCAGCCGGTCGAGGTGGGTGGAGCCGACGCCGTCGTTGATGTTGAGGCCGGTGGGCTCGGCGCCCAGGGTGTGGACGACCTCGGCGCCGGCCCGGGCGAAGGCCTCGGGGGCGACGTACGCGGCGGCGCCGTGGGCGCCGTCGATGACGACCCGGATGCCGTCCAGGCGGTTGGGCAGCACGCCGATCAGGTGGGCGACGTACTTGTCGAAGCCCTCGGTGTACTCGCGGACCCGGCCGACGGCGGCACCGGTCGGGCGGTTCCAGTCCTCGCCGCCCACGGTGTGCTTGCGGTAGTGGGTCTCGATCGCGTCCTCGATCCGGTCGTCCAGCTTGTGACCGCCCCGGGCGAGGAACTTGATGCCGTTGTCCGGCATGGCGTTGTGGCTGGCGGACAGCATCACGCCGAAGTCGGCGCCGAGCGCGCCGGTGAGGTACGCCACGGCGGGGGTGGGCAGGACGCCGACCCGGAGGACGTCGACGCCGGAGCTCGCCAGGCCGGCGATGACCGCGGCCTCCAGGAACTCGCCCGAGGCACGGGGGTCACGGCCGACCACCGCGACCGGCCGGTGCCCGTCGAAGGCGCCGGCCTCGCCGAGCACGTGGGCGGCCGCGACCGACAGGCCGAGCGCCAGCTCCGCCGTCAGGCCCTCGTTGGCCACGCCGCGTACGCCGTCCGTACCGAAGAGTCGTCCCACTGTCCCGTCCTCCATCACCATGCTCGGAACCCACCGATGACCCGGCCGCCGCACGTTAGCCGGGGAACACGTCGCCCCGGAGTACACGAGGTACTCCGGGGCGACGGTTTGCGCAACCAGGGGGGTGCGCCGCCAGGGCGGACCGCACCCCCCGGGACGCGATTAGCGCTTGCTGTACTGCGGCGCCTTGCGGGCCTTCTTGAGACCGGCCTTCTTGCGCTCGACGGCGCGGGCGTCACGGGTCAGGAAGCCGGCCTTCTTGAGGGCGCCGCGGTTGTTGTCCACGTCGGCCTCGTTCAGGGCGCGGGCCACGCCGAGGCGCAGCGCGTAGGCCTGACCGGAGACGCCGCCACCGCTGATGCGGGCGACGACGTCGTAACGGCCGTCCAGCTCGAGGAGCTTGAAGGGCTCGTTGACGGTCTGCTGGTGCACCTTGTTCGGGAAGTAACCCTCGAGGGTGCGACCGTTGATCTTCCACTGGCCGGTGCCGGGGACGATGCGCACGCGGGCGATCGCCTCCTTGCGGCGGCCCAGTCCGGCGCCCGGGGTGGCCTCGCCGAAGCGGCCGGCCAGGGACTCGGAGGTGTAGCTCTCCTCGGAGGTGTACTCGCCCTCGACGGCCTCAACGGCCTCGTCGAAGTCGACCTCAAGGGTTTCAGTGGTCTCGGCCACGATGATCCTCAGCTCTTTTCAGTGTTGGGGGGCTTGGTGGCCGAATTACTGCGCGACCTGGGTGATCTCGAACGGCACCGGCTGCTGGGCAGCGTGGGGGTGCTGGTCGCCCGAGTAGACCTTCAGCTTCGAGAGCATCTGACGGCCCAGGCTGTTCTTGGGGATCATGCCCTTGATGGCCTTCTCGACGGCCTTCTCCGGGTTGTTCGTCAGCAGGTCGTCGTAGCGCACCGAGCGCAGACCGCCCGGGAAGCCCGAGTGGCGGTAGGCCAGCTTCTGGGTCTTCTTGTTACCGGACAGGTGCACCTTGTCGGCGTTGATGATGATGACGAAGTCACCAGTGTCAACGTGCGGCGCGTAGATCGCCTTGTGCTTGCCCCGGAGGAGGTTGGCGGCCTGGGAGGCCAGGCGGCCGAGCACGACGTCGGTCGCGTCGATGACGTGCCACTGACGCTGGACGTCGCCGGGCTTGGGGCTGTACGTACGCACGGTCGTAGCCTTCGCTTTTCAGTGAGTGAGTCCTGACAGGAGCACCCGGACGGAAGAGCAGCCTGGCCCACCTTGGACGCAATTCAAGGGGGGACCGCTGGTCGTCGACCTGATGTCTCCGGCGTACCGACCTCTCACGTGAGATAGAGCGAGCCAATACGCACATCAAGCGTCCAGGTTACCGGGCGGGCGGGAAGGGGTCAAAAATCGCTCGGGTCCCACCCGCCCGTCACTCAGCGTTCGCGTTCCACCCGGGTGACGTCCCAGACCGGCTCGGGCGATTCGAAGACCCGGCCGTCCGCCCCGAACACCAGGAAGCGGTCGAAGGTCTTGGCGAACCAGCGGTCGTGGGTGACGCACAGCACGGTGCCCTCGAAGGCCTCCAGCCCGGCCTGCAGCGCCTCGGCGCTCTCCAGGTCCAGGTTGTCGGTCGGCTCGTCGAGCAACAGGGCCGTCACGCCGGAGAGTTCGAGCTTGAGGATCATCAGCCGGGCCTGCTGCCCGCCGGACAGCGACTCGAACTTCTGCTCCTCCTGCCGGTCCAGCTCGTACCGGCGCAGCGCGCCCATCGCGGCGCCGCGGCTGAGCGCGTGCTCCTCCTCGATGATCGAGCGGACGGTGCGGCCGAACAGCTCCGGGTGGGCGTGGGTCTGCCGGAAGTGGCCAGGGACGACCCGGGCGCCGAGCTTCCAGCCGCCGGTGTGGGCGACGCTGTCGTCGCCGGCGAGCAGCCGCAGCAGGTGCGACTTGCCGGCCCCGTTGGCGCCCAGCACCGCGACCCGCTCGCCGTAGAACACCTCCAGGTCGAAGGGCTGCATCAGCCCGGTGAGCTCCAGCTGCTCCAGGGTGAAGGACCGCATGCCGGTGCGGCCGCCCTTGAGCCGCATGGTGATGCTCTGCTCGCGCGGGGGCTCCTCCGGCCGGCCGGCCTCCTCGAACTTCTTCAGGCGGGTCTGGGCGGCCGCGTAGCGGGTGGCGAGCGCGTGGCTGACCGAGGCGGCCTGGCGCAGGGTGACGACCAGCTTCTTGAGCTTGGCGTGCTCCTCGTCCCACCGCCGGCCCAGCTCCTCGAACCGCGCGAAGCGGTCCTTGCGCGCCTCGTGGAAGCTGTCGAAGCCGCCGCCGTGCACCCAGACGCTGCTGCCGGCGGCGCCGGACTCGACGCTGATGATCTTGTCGGCGGTGCGGGAGAGCAGCTCGCGGTCGTGCGAGATGAACAGGACGGTCTTCGAGGTGGCCTTGACGGCCTCCTCCAGCCAGCGCTTGGCGGGCACGTCGAGGTAGTTGTCCGGCTCGTCGAGCAGCAGCACCTCTTCGGGGCCGCGCAGCAGCGCCTCCAGCACCAGGCGCTTCTGCTCGCCGCCGGAGAGGGTGCTCAGGCCGCGCCACTGGGCCTTGTCGAAGGGCATCCCGAGGGCGGCCGTGGTGCAGACGTCCCAGTCCGTCTCGTAGTCGTAGCCGCCGACGTCCGCCCAGTCGGAGAGCGCCTGGGCGTACGCCATCTGCGTCTTCTCGTCGTCCTGGGCGATCATCGCCAGCTCGGCGGCGTCCACCGCGCGGGCGGCCTTGGCGATCCGCTCCGGGGCGACCGAGACCAGCAGGTCGCGGACCGAGGCGTCGGCCGGCAGCGCGCCCGGGGTCGCGCTCTGGTCCTCCCGGCCGGTGGTGCCGACGAACTGGCGCATCACGCCGAGCCCACCGCTGATCGTCACCGTGCCGCCGTGCGGCTGGATGTCCCCCGCGATCATGCGCAGCAGGGTGGTCTTGCCCGCGCCGTTGGCGCCGACCAGGGCGACCGCGGCGCCCTCGCCGACCCGGAAGGACGCGTCGTCGAACAGCACCCGTCCGTCCGGCAGGTAGTACTCAAGGTGCGAAATCTCGACGTGTCCCATGGGAGCGATTGTCCCAAGCGGACGCCCCCGGCCAAAACGGATTACCAGACGGCGGGCTGCCCGGGCAGCGTGCGCATCCGCCGGGCCTGCCGGTTCCGCTCGGCGAGCTGGTCGTCCGCCGGGTAGCCGACCTCCTCCAGGGTGAGCCCGTAGGGGCGGATCACGTTGACCGCCGAGTTGCGGACCCCGCCGGCCAGCACCTCGCCGGGGAACTCCACCGGCCGGTGCCCGTCGCCGACCAGCAGCATCGCGCCGACCAGCGCCCGGACCATGTTGTGGCAGAAGGCGTCGGCCCGGACGGTGGCGACCGCCAGGCTGCCCTCCTGGCTGGCGTAGCCGTCCACCGGGACGCGGTCCCAGTGCAGCTCCAGCAGGGTGCGGATGGTGGTGGCGCCCTCGCGCTTCTTGCAGTACGCGGCGAAGTCGTGCTCGCCGAGCAGCAGCTTCGCGGCCTCGTTCATCCGGTCCACGTCCAGCGGCCGGTCGTGCCAGAGCACGTGCCCGCGCAGCAGCGGGTCGACCCCGCCGGGGTGGTCGGCGACCCGGTACGCGTACCGGCGCCAGATCGCCGAGAAGCGGGCGTCGAACCCGGCCGGCGCGGCTCCCACCCGGTAGATCCGGACGTCCCCCGGCAGCCGCCCGGCGAGCCGGCGCAGCAGCTTCTCCCGGTGCGCCTCCCACAGCTCGGCGGGCAGGTCGACGTGGGCGACCTGCCCGCGGGCGTGCACGCCGGCGTCGGTGCGGCCGGCCACGGTCAGCGGGAACAGCTCCGGGCTGCGGGTGACGATCTGCAGCGCGGTCTCGATCTCCTCCTGGACCGTCCGCCGGCCGCCCTTCTGCCGGGCCCAGCCGGAGAACTCGGCGCCCTGGTAGGCGAGGTCGAGCCGGACCCGGACGTACCCGTCGGCCGGGCCGTCCTTCACCGGCGGCTGCTCGGCGCAATCGTTGACCACTTGCTCCTGCTCCTACGAATAAGGAACGGGCCCGCTCCCCCATCGCTGGGGAAGCGGGCCCGCATCACACCTGGAGGTGTCAGGCCTGCTCGGTGGCCTCGGCCTCGTCGGCCTTGGCCTCGACCTTGGCGTCGGCCTCCTTGACGGCACGCTTGGTGGCGCCCTCGGCCTCGCCGACGGCGGTCTGCGCGACGGTCAGCGCCTCGACCAGCTCGATCACGGCCATCGGGGCGTTGTCGCCACGACGGGGACCGATCTTGGTGATGCGGGTGTAGCCACCCGGGCGGTTCTCGTAGCGCGGCGCGATCTCGGTGAAGAGGGTGTGCAGCACCGAGATGTCGGTGATGGTCTTGCGCACCAGGCGACGGTTGTGGATGTCGCCCTTCTTCGCCTTGGTGATCAGCTTCTCCGCCAGCGGGCGCATCCGACGGGCCTTGGCCTCGGTCGTGGTGATGCGGCCGTACTGGAACAGCTCCCGGCACAGACCGGCGAGCAGCAGCGGCTCGTGGTGCGGGCCGCCGCCGAGGCGGGCACCCTTGGTGGGACGCGGCATGGTGACTCCTTGAATCTCCGACTACGGCCGTATCAGGTACCGCAGCGGGCGTACCGGCACTGTTGCCCGTACGACTTCCATGACGACGGGGGCGGCTCCGTGGAACCGCCCCCGCGGCCAAATCTCTTAGTACTGCTCGGTCTCCGCGTAACCCGCGTCGTCCAGGTCGTCGGCGCCGAAGGCGTCGGCGGCGGCGGTCGGGTCGAAACCGGGCGGGCTGTCCTTGAGGGCCAGGCCCATGCCGGCCAGCTTCGCCTTGACCTCGTCGATCGACTTCGCACCGAAGTTGCGGATGTCGAGCAGGTCGGCCTCGGAGCGGGCGACGAGCTCACCCACGGTGTGGATGCCCTCGCGCTTGAGGCAGTTGTAGGAGCGGACGGTGAGTTCCAGCTCCTCGATCGGCAGCGCCAGGTCGGCGGCCAGGGCGGCGTCCGTCGGGGACGGGCCCATGTCGATGCCCTCGGCGTCGATGTTCAGCTCGCGGGCGAGGCCGAACAGCTCCACCAGGGTCTTGCCGGCCGAGGCCATGGCGTCGCGCGGACGCATGGCGGGCTTGGTCTCGACGTCGACGATCAGCTTGTCGAAGTCGGTCCGCTGCTCGACACGGGTGGCCTCGACCTTGTAGGTGACCTTCAGCACGGGGCTGTAGATCGAGTCGACCGGGATGCGGCCGATCTCCTGGCCGGAAGCCTTGTTCTGGACGGCGGAGACGTAGCCGCGACCGCGCTCGACGGTCAGCTCCATCTCCAGCTTGCCCTTGCCGTTCAGCGTGGCGAGGACCAGCTCCGGGTTGTGCACCTCGACACCTGCCGGCGGGGCGATGTCGGCGGCGGTGACGACACCCGGGCCCTGCTTGCGCAGGTACATCACGACCGGCTCGTCGTGCTCCGAGGAGACGACCAGCTGCTTGATGTTGAGGATGAGGTCGGTCACGTCCTCCTTGACGCCCGGCACGGTGGTGAACTCGTGCAGGACGCCGTCGATGCGGATGCTGGTGACAGCGGCACCCGGGATCGACGACAGGAGCGTGCGGCGCAGGGAGTTGCCGAGGGTGTAGCCGAAGCCCGGCTCCAGCGGCTCGATCACGAACCGGGAGCGGAACTCGTCGACGACCTCTTCGGTCAGCGAGGGACGCTGAGCGATAAGCATGGGGGGTAATCCTCCGGTTGTCTTCGGCACCCACTATTTGATGCCGACAGGACCAAGCGTACGGGGTCCCGTCGAAAACGGGACCCCGTACGAGGTTTACAGCAGGTACTGCGTGCCCGAAGGCGCTGCGTCAGACGCGGCGGCGCTTCGGCGGACGGCAGCCGTTGTGCGGGGTGGGGGTGACGTCCTGGATCGAGCCGACCTCCAGGCCGGTGGCCTGGAGCGAACGGATCGCGGTCTCGCGGCCGGAGCCCGGACCCTTCACGAAGACGTCGACCTTGCGCATGCCGTGCTCCTGCGCGCGACGGGCAGCGGCCTCAGCGGCCATCTGCGCGGCGAACGGGGTGGACTTGCGCGAGCCCTTGAAGCCGACGTGGCCGGCGGAGGCCCAGGAGATCACGTTGCCCGAGGGGTCGGTGATCGAAACGATGGTGTTGTTGAACGTGCTCTTGATGTGCGCGTGGCCGTGAGCGACGTTCTTCTTTTCCTTGCGGCGGATCTTCTTCGCGCCGGCAGCCTGACGACCCTTGGGGGGCATAAGTCTGTTCTCCTACTGAGGTGGTCGGTCCGCTGACCCGCGGGCCGGAGGGATGTCCGGTTACGGGACGGACTACTTCTTGCCCGGCTTCTTCTTACCGGCGATCGCGCGACGCGGGCCCTTGCGGGTACGCGCGTTGGTGTGGGTGCGCTGGCCGCGGACCGGCAGGCCACGGCGGTGACGCAGACCCTCGTAGCAGCCGATCTCGACCTTGCGGCGGATGTCGGCGGCCACCTCACGGCGGAGGTCACCCTCGACCGTGTAGTTGGCGTCGATGTACTGGCCGAGCTTGACGAGGTCTTCCTCGGTGATGTCGCGAACGCGGACATCCGGGTTGACGCCGGTCTCGGCGAGGGTCTGCTGGGCGCGGGTACGGCCGATGCCGTACACGTAGGTAAGGGCGATCTCGATCCGCTTCTCACGGGGGAGATCAACGCCGGCGAGGCGTGCCATTCAAGGCTCCTGTGGTTCTTCAGAGGTCTTGCGTGCTACCTACTCCGACACCTCACGGTGAGGGAGCCCCGGCCTCTGACCGGGGGCGGCAGTCCGTCCGCAACCGGACGGATCGGGTAGCCCGCTTATGACGTTTTCGCGTCGCGCGAAGTACTACGAGAAATGCTGGGGAGAGATCAGCCCTGGCGCTGCTTGTGGCGCAGGTTGTCGCAGATCACCATGACCCGGCCGTGACGGCGGATCACCTTGCACTTGTCGCAGATCTTCTTGACGCTCGGCTTGACCTTCATGTTCAGGTTCTCCGGGTCTAGATCTGACGTTCTTACTTGTAGCGGTAGACGATCCGGCCGCGCGTGAGGTCGTAGGGGCTGAGCTCCACGACGACCCGGTCGTCCGGCAGGATGCGGATGTAGTGCATGCGCATCTTGCCACTGATGTGCGCGAGGACCTTGTGACCGTTCTGCAGCTCGACCTTGAACATCGCGTTCGGAAGAGACTCGATCACGGTGCCCTCGATCTCAATGGCGCCTTGCTTCTTAGCCATGAACTGCGAGATCCACCTTCCGGGACCGGCTACCGTATGCGGAACGCTCGTGCGAACCTGGGTTCACCCCAGCCCCGAGGGGAAGAGGGCGTGCTGAAGCACGCTACGAGTGAGCCGACGGTCCATCCTACGCCAGCGCGTCCCACGGGCCAAAACGGGGCCCCGGAAGGAGGCCGCCGTCACACCGGGCGGTTCAGACCCCGGCGGAGACGGTCAGCGGGTCGACGTGGGCGGTGCAGGCCGAGCAGCGGCGGGCCGCCTCCGGGATCTCGGTCAGGCACTCGGGGCAGGGGCGCATCGGGGTCTTCGGCTTCTTCGGCAGGTACTTCGCGGTCGCCTTGGTGATCGGCAGCACGACGCAGAAGTACAGCACCGCGGCGGTCATGAAGAAGGCGATCAGCACGTTCAGGAACTGCCCGTACGGGAACTTCACCCCGAGGATCGTCGCCGTGTACGAGCTGAAGTCGCCGGCCGCCCCGACCACCACGCCCACCAGCGGGGTGAGGAAGGCGGACACGAAGCCGGTCACCACCGCGGTGAACGCGGCGCCGATGACCACACCGACCGCCATGTCGATGACGTTGCCGCGCATCATGAAGTCGCGGAATCCCTTGAGCACGTGCTCTCTCCTGCTCGCTCGTAAGCCAACTGCCACTGCCAGCCGTTAAAAATAGGACAAAAGCCCTGGAGGTCCAAACCTCCAGGGCTCTGATCCCTTGTCAGTGGCGGAAGTTGCCCGCCGCGGCGACTAGGCCAGCGGGTCCGGCGCCGCGGTGACGCCCAGCTTGGCGAGCTCGGCCTTGCCGCCGTCGAAGGCGGTCAGCACCAGCGGGCCCTGCTCGGTGACGGCCACCGAGTGCTCCCAGTGCGAGGCCCAGGTGCCGTCGTTGGTGACGACCGTCCAGTCGTCCTCCAGCACCGTGGTGTGCGGGGTGCCCAGGGAGACCATCGGCTCGATCGCCAGCACGGTGCCGGGAACGAGCTTGGGGCCCTTGCCGCGGCCGCGCTCGACGTAGTTCAGCACGTGCGGCTCCATGTGCATCGCGGTGCCGATGCCGTGGCCGCCGTAGCCCTCGGTGATGCCCCACTTGCCCTTGGGCGGCAGCGGCTGGCGGCGGATGAAGCCCTCGATCGCCTTGGAGACGTCCACCAGGCGGTTGTTCTTCTTCATCTGGGCGATGCCGGCCCACATCGAGCCCTCGGTCACCCGGCTGAGCATCTCGACCTCCGGGCGGACCTCGCCGACCGCGACGGTGATCGCCGAGTCGCCGTGCCAGCCGTCCAGGATGGCGCCGCAGTCGATCGAGATGATGTCGCCCTCCTGCAGCACCCGCTCCCCCGGGATGCCGTGCACGACCTCGTTGTTCACCGAGGCGCAGATCACGCCGGGGAACCACAGGCCGCCGTGGTGGGCCCGGAAGTTCGAGGTGGCGCCGTGGCCGGTGATGACCTTGTCGGCGATGTCGTTGAGCTCCTGGGTGGTCACCCCGGGAGCGACCGCCTCGCGGCAGGCCTTGAGGGCCTCCGCCACGATCAGCCCGGCCGCCCGCATCTTCGCGATCTGCTCGGGGGTCTTGATCTCCACCATCAGGGTCACGCCTTCCAAGTCCGGATTACCACTGCCTACCACGGTACGACGTCGAAAACGGCCGGGCCGCCCGCTCCTCGGGCGACCCGGCCGTTCCACGCGTACCTCGCCGAGCGAACTCAGCCGTTCTTCTTCAGCGCCTCGATCGCGCGCTGGGTGACCTCGTCCACCTTGCCGAGCGCCGAGATCGTCGCCACCAGGCCCTGCTGGGCGTAGTAGTCGATGATCGGCTCGGTCTCCGTGTGGTAGACCTCCAGGCGGGTCCGCACCTTCTCCTCGGTGTCGTCCGAGCGCTGGTACAGCTCGCCGCCGCACTCGTCGCAGACGCCCTGGACCTTCGGCGGGTTGTAGTCCACGTGGAACACGTGGCCCCCGTCGTTGCGGCACAGGCGGCGGCCGGCGATCCGGCGCACGACCTCGTCCTCGGGGACCTCCAGGTCCAGGACGCCGTCCAGCTCGATGCCCTGCTCGGCGAGGATCGCGTCGAGCGCCTCGGCCTGGCCGAGGTTGCGGGGGAAGCCGTCGAGCAGGAACCCGCCCTCGGCGTCCGGCTGGAGCATCCGGTCCTTGGCCATCCCGATGGTGACCTCATCCGGCACCAGGCGACCCGCGTCCATGTAGCTCTTGGCCTCGAGCCCCAGCGGGGTGCCCTGGCCGATGTTCGCGCGGAACAGGTCGCCGGTGGAGATGTGGGGGATGGACAGGGTCTTGGCGAGCAGGTGCGCCTGAGTACCCTTCCCGGCCCCGGGAGGACCAACGAGGACGATACGCATCAGCGGAGGAACCCTTCGTAATTGCGCTGCTGGAGCTGGCTCTCGATCTGCTTCACAGTTTCGAGTCCGACGCCGACGACGATGAGCACGCTGGTGCCGCCGAACGGGAAGTTGGTCTGCTGTCCGAAGGCGACGAGGGCGATCATCGGGATCAACGCGATCATGCCCAGGTAGAGCGAACCCGGCCACGTGATGCGGGTGAGCACGTAGTTCAGGTACTCGGCCGTGGGCCGGCCGGCCCGGATGCCCGGGATGAAGCCACCATACTTCTTCATATTGTCGGCAACTTCTTCGGGGTTGAAGGAGATGGCGACGTAGAAGAACGCGAAGAACACGATCAGCAGGAAGTAGGTGGCCATGTAGATCGGGTGGTCACCCTTGATGAAGTTCCGGCTGATCCAGACCGCCCAGCCCGCCTGGCTGTTGGTCAGCTGGACCACCAGGGCGGGGATGTAGAGCAGCGACGAGGCGAAGATGACCGGAATGACACCGGCCTGGTTCACCTTGAGCGGGATGTAGGTCGAGGTGCCGCCGAACGCCCGGCGGCCGATCATGCGCTTCGCGTACTGGACCGGGATCCGACGCTGGGCCTGCTCGACGAAGATGACGAGCATCACGACGATGATGCCGACCGCGACCACCGAGAGGAACTCGACCCAGCCGCCGCCGATGGTGCCGGACTGCTTGATGTTCCACATCGACGACGGGAACTGCGCGGCGATCGAGGTGAAGATCAGCAGCGACATGCCGTTGCCGATGCCGCGGTCCGTGATCAGCTCGCCCAGCCACATGATGACCGTGGTGCCGGCCGTCATCGTGATGACCATGACGGCGATCCGGAACACCCCGGTGTCCGGGACGATCTGGTTGGCGACCGGGCAACCCGAGAACAGGGCGCCGCTGGAGGCCGTGGCCACGATGCCGGTGCCCTGGAGCACCGCGAGCGCGATCGTCAGGTACCGCGTGTACTGGGTGATCTTCGCCTGGCCGGCCTGCCCCTCCTTCTTCAGCGACTCCAGTCGCGGGATCACGACGGTGAGGAGCTGGAGGATGATGCTCGCCGTGATGTACGGCATGATGCCGAGGGCGAAGATCGTCAGCTGGAGGAGCGCGCCACCGCTGAACAGGTTGACGAGCCCGAACAGGCCGTTCTTGCTGGTGTTGGCCACGCAGACGTTGACGGCCTTGAAGTCGACGCCCGGGATCGGGATGTGAGAGCCCAGCCGGAACAGCACCATGATGCCCAGCGTGAACAGCAGCTTCTTGCGCAGGTCGGGCGTCTGGAACGCCCGCGCGAACGCACTGAGCACGGTGCCTCCTGCGCCTCCCGCGCGTCGTCGGCGGGAGGGTCGGTTCTGGATTGGGGAGTTTGCGGTTCGGGCTCCCGTACAGACGGCATAGGCGAGCCTACGCGCAGCCTACAAGGGAACTCCACGGACTCTAACAGTGCACGGCCACTCGAAAGAAGCGCGTACCGTCCCTCCCCCACTCACGGGGGTACGGGATGCCCGGTTTTGCCACACAAAAGAACGACCGCCGGGTGCACTCGATTTCGGCCCCGGGATGAAAGCCCCGGTAAAAGCACGAACCCCGCACCTCCCGAAGGAGGTGCGGGGTTCGAAGCCGGGTGTCGGCGGGTTCAGCGGGCTCAGACGAGCTCGGTGACCGTACCGCCGGCGGCCTTGATCTTCTCGGCGGCGGAGCCGGAGACGGCGTCGACCGTCACCTGCAGCGCAACCGAGACCTCGCCGGTGCCGAGCACCTTGACGAGGGAGTTCTTGCGAACCGCGCCCTTGGCGACCAGGTCCTCGACGGTGACCTCTCCACCCTGCGGGTAGAGCTCGGCCAGCTTGTCGAGGTTGACGACCTGGAAGGTGATCTTGAACGGGTTCTTGAAGCCCTTCAGCTTTGGCAGGCGCATGTGGAGCGGCATCTGGCCACCCTCGAAGCGCTGCGGAACCTGGTAGCGGGCCTTGGTGCCCTTGGTACCACGACCGGCAGTCTTACCCTTGGAGGCCTCACCACGACCCACACGGATCTTGTCGGTCTTGGCACCCGGGGCGGGACGCAGGTTGTGGATCTTGATCGGGTTGTCGCCCATGATCAGTCCACCTCCTCAACCGTCACCAGGTGACGGACCGTCTGGGCCATCCCGCGGATCTCGGGACGGTCCTCCTTGACCACGACGTCGTGCATGCGCTTGAGACCAAGCGAACGCAGGGTGTCACGGTGGTTCTGCTTGCTGCCGATGTACGACTTGGTCTGCGTGATCTTCAGGCGAGCCATCAGGCGCTCACCCCAGCAGCACGCGCCCGCAGCAGAGCGGCGGGGGCCACGTCCTCCAGCGGCAGGCCACGACGGGCGGCGATCTCCTCGGGGCGAACGAGGCCCTTCAGAGCCACCACGGTGGCGTGCACGATGTTGATCGCGTTGTCCGAGCCGAGCGACTTCGACAGGATGTCGTGGATGCCGGCGCACTCCAGGACGGCGCGCACCGGACCACCGGCGATAACACCGGTACCGGGGGCGGCGGGCTTCAGCAGCACGACGCCGGCGGCCTTCTCACCCTGGATCGGGTGCGGGATGGTGCCCTGGATACGGGGGACCTTGAAGAAGTTCTTCTTGGCCTCCTCGACACCCTTCGCGATGGCGGCCGGAACCTCCTTCGCCTTGCCGTAACCGACACCCACGGTGCCATCGCCATCGCCCACCACGACGAGCGCGGTGAAGGAGAAGCGACGACCACCCTTGACAACCTTGGCGACACGGTTGATCGCGACAACGCGCTCGACGTAAGCGGTCTTCTCGACGGCGGGGGCGTTGCCCCGGTCGTCACGCTTACGGTCGCGCCGCTCGCCACCGGTGCCGCCACCGGCGCCGCTACCGCGGCGCTGGGGTCCAGCCATTGGATTTACCTCTCTCGTTTACGTCCGTCGACAGAGTCGACGAGCGGCTTAGAAGTCGAGCCCGGCCTCGCGGGCCGCGTCCGCCAGGGCGGCGATGCGGCCGGCGTACCGGTTGCCCGCGCGGTCGAAGACGACCGACTCGATGCCGGCGGCCTTGGCGCGCTCGGCGACCAGGCTCCCGACCTTCTTGGCCAGCTCGGTCTTGTCGCCCTCGGCGCCCTTGATGGACACGTCGAGGGTGGACGCCGACGCCAGGGTGTGACCCTTGGCGTCGTCGATGACCTGGGCGACCATGTGACGGTTCGAGCGCGTCACGACGAGGCGCGGACGCACCTCGGTGCCGACGACGCGCTTGCGAACGCGGATCGCGCGGCGCTTGCGAGCGGCGCTCTTGTAGGCGTTGCCCTTGCCGATCTTGACAGAGACGCTCATCGCTTACTTACCACTCTTTCCGACCTTGCGGCGGATGACCTCGCCCGCGTACTTGACGCCCTTGGCCTTGTACGGGTCGGGCTTGCGCAGCTTGCGGATCTTCGCGGCGACCTCGCCGACCTTCTGCTTGTCGATGCCGTCCACGTGGAACTTGGTGGGCGACTCGACGACGAAGGAGATGCCCTCCGGCGCAGTGATCAGGATCGGGTGGCTGTAACCGAGCGCGAACTCCATGTCGGAGCCCTTCGCGGTCACACGGTAACCAACACCGCTGATCTCCAGCGACTTGCGGTAGCCCGCGGTCACGCCGGTGATCATGTTCGCCACCAGCGTGCGGGTCAGGCCGTGCAGGGCCTTCGACTGACGCTCGTCGTTGGGGCGGGTGACGGCCAGAGTGCCGTCCTCGCCCTTGCCGATCTCGATCGGCGCGGCGACAACGTGGGTGAGCGAGCCCTTCGGGCCCTTCACCGAGACCGCCTGGCCATCGATGGTGACGTCCACGCCGGCGGGAACCGAGATGGGCAGCCGTCCAATGCGAGACATTGCTGTACCTCCGTTTCCCGAATTACCAGACGTAGGCGAGAACTTCTCCGCCTACGCCCTTCTTGGCAGCCTGCTTGTCGGTCAGGAGACCCGAGGACGTGGAGATGATCGCCACGCCCAGGCCACCGAGGACCTTCGGCAGGTTGGTGGACTTTGCGTAAACGCGCAGACCCGGCTTGCTGATGCGCTTGATGCCGGCGATGGAGCGCTCACGGTTGGGACCGAACTTGAGCTCGATGGTCAGCTTCTTGCCGACCTCGCCCTCAGCCGGCTCCTCAACCTTGTAGGAGGAGATGTACCCCTCCTGCTGCAGGATCTGGGCGACGTGCGCCTTGATCTTGCTGGCCGGCATCGCCACGGAGTCGTGGTACGCCGAGTTCGCGTTACGCAGACGCGTGAGCATGTCTGCGATGGGGTCGGTCATGGTCATGATGGCCTCAGGCCTCTCTCGCCGCGGTTTCTCCGCGCCAGGTCCCCCTTCCGCACTCTTTCGAGTGCGGCAGAGGCACAAGCGCAGGGGACCTGCGACGTCGTAAGACTGGGTGCGAGCCCTCCCTGAGAGGGCCACGGACATCCATGGGGAAGCCGTGGCAGGGGGCCCGACCCCACCACCTTACGGGAATCCGTACGGCAGCCCAAAAACGGGCGGTGTGGGATCGGGCACCTCTGCTTCGCTTGCGGTGCCTGGAGCTCTGGCCGTCTTCCCGGAGGGAAGGACTACCAGGAGCTCTTGGTCACGCCCGGCAGCTCGCCGCGGTGCGCCATCTCACGGAGGCAGACACGGCACAGGCCGAACTTGCGGTACACCGAGTGCGGACGACCGCACCGCTGGCACCGGGTGTAGGCCCGGACGCCGAACTTCGGCTTCCGCTCGGACTTCGCGATGAGGGACTTCTTCGCCATTGGCTCACGCCTCCTTGAACGGGAAGCCCAGAGCGCGCAGGAGCGCCCGGCCCTCGTCGTCGGTCTGAGCGGTGGTCACGACGGTGATGTCCATACCGCGCTGACGGTCGACCTTGTCCTGGTCGATCTCGTGGAACATGACCTGCTCGGTCAGACCGAAGGTGTAGTTGCCACGGCCGTCGAACTGCTTCGGGGAGAGGCCACGGAAGTCACGGATACGCGGCAGGGCCAGCGACACCAGACGGTCCAGGAACTCCCACATGCGGTCACCACGGAGGGTGACGTGGGTGCCGATCGGCTGGCCCTCGCGCAGCTTGAACTGCGCGATGGACTTGCGAGCCTTGGTCACGGCCGGCTTCTGACCGGTGATCGCGGTCAGGTCGCGGATCGCGCCCTCGATCAGCTTGCTGTCACGGGCAGCCTCGCCGACACCCATGTTGACCACGACCTTGACCAGGCCGGGGATCAGCATGACGTTCTCGTACGAGAACTCCTCCTGCAGCTGACCCTTGATCTCGGAGTTGTAACGCTCCTTGAGACGGGGGGTCACCTTCTCAACAGTCGTCTCAGACATCAGATGTCCTCACCGGTTCGCTTGGCAACGCGGATCTTGTTGCCCTCGTCGTCGAAGCGGTAGCCAACGCGGGTGACGACCTTCTTGCCGTCCTTCTCCACGACCAGCTGGACGTTGGAGACGTGCACCGGGGCCTCGACGGTGACAATGCCACCCTGAGTGCCCGGGCCCGGCTTGGTGTGCTTCTTGACCCGGTTCACACCCTCGACCAGGACCTTGTTCTCAGCCGGCATGGCCTGGATGACCTTGCCCTGCTTGCCCTTGTCCTTGCCGGTGATGACCTGAACCAGGTCACCCTTCTTGATCTTCATGCTGTTCGCCATGAGTTAGAGCACCTCCGGCGCAAGCGAGATGATCTTCATGAACTTCTTGTCACGCAGCTCGCGGCCCACCGGGCCGAAGATGCGGGTGCCACGGGGGTCACCATCAGTGTTCTTCAGAACGACCGCGGCGTTCTCGTCGAAGCGGATGTACGAGCCATCCGGACGACGACGCGACTTCACGGTACGGACGACGACGCACTTGACGACGTCACCCTTCTTCACCGAACCGCCGGGGATCGCGTCCTTGACGGTCGCGACGATGACGTCCCCGATACCGGCGTAGCGACGACCGGAGCCACCGAGAACGCGGATGCAAAGGATTTCCTTCGCGCCCGTGTTGTCGGCGACACGCAGTCGCGACTCCTGCTGGATCACAGCTTTCTCCTGATCGTCAACGAGAGCTGACGGGCCGGCCGCTGCTCACACCAGCGCCCACGAGGGGCCTGGTGCACATACGGCCGTACCGCATCAACTTCGTTACTTGGCCTTCTCGAGGATCTCGACGACGCGCCAGCGCTTCGTCGCGGACAGCGGGCGGGTCTCCGCGAGGAGGACCCGGTCGCCGATGCCGCAGGCGTTCGCCTCGTCGTGCGCCTTCAGCTTGTTCGTACGGCGGATGACCTTGCCGTACAGAGCGTGCTTGACGCGGTCCTCGACGGCGACGACGACGGTCTTGTCCATCTTGTCGCTGACGACGAGACCCTCACGGGTCTTGCGGAAACCGCGCGTCTCGTTGGTGTTCTCAGTCATCAGGCGTTCTCCACCGTCTCGATGCCCAGCTCGCGCTCGCGCATCAGGGTGTAGATCCGCGCGATGTCCTTACGGACGAGCTTGAGCCGTCCGTGGTTGTCGAGCTGCCCGGTCGCCGCCTGGAAGCGGAGGTTGAACAGCTCCTCCTTGGCCTCACGGAGCTTGGCAACGAGACCCTCGTTGTCCAGCTCGCGGAGGTCAGCAGCCTTGGTGCCGGCCGACATCAGCTCTCACCTGCCTCGCGCCGGATGATCCGGCACTTCATCGGGAGCTTGTGAGCAGCGCGGGTCAGCGCCTCACGAGCCACCTTCTCGTTGGGGTACGACAGCTCGAACATGACCCGACCCGGGTGCACGTTCGCGATCCACCACTCGGGCGAACCCTTACCGGAACCCATGCGGGTCTCGGCCGGCTTCTTGGTGAGCGGACGGTCCGGGTAGATGTTGATCCAGACCTTGCCGCCACGCTTGATGTGACGGGTGACGGCGATACGAGCGGACTCGATCTGCCGGTTCGTCACGTAGGCCGGGGTGACGGCCTGGATGCCGTACTCGCCGAACGCGAGCTCGGTGCCACCCTTGGCAGCGCCGCGGCGCTTGGGGTGGTGCTGCTTGCGGTGCTTGACCCTACGGGGGATCAGCATTGGGGTCAGGCCTCCGTTCCGGTGTTCTCGGCAGCCGGAGCCTCGACGGCCGCGGCCGCGGGGGCCTCGGCAGCGGCGGGACGACGGCCACGGCCACCGCGCTCGCCACCACGGCGCTCGCCACCGCGGGCGGGACGACCACCCTCGGGGCGGGCCGGGCGGTTGCCCGAGCGGGCGGCGGCGTTCTCAGCGCGGACCTCGGCGATGTTCTTGACGTCGCCCTTGTAGATCCAGACCTTCACGCCGATGCGGCCGAAGGTGGTCTTGGCCTCGAAGAAGCCGTAGTCGACGTTCGCACGCAGGGTGTGCAGCGGCACGCGACCCTCGCGGTAGAACTCCGAACGGCTCATCTCGGCGCCGCCGAGACGACCGGAGCACTGGACCTTGATGCCCTTGGCGCCGGACTTCATGGTGCCCTGCATCGACTTGCGCATGGCACGACGGAAGGAGACGCGGGAGGACAGCTGCTCCGCGACGCCCTGAGCCACGAGCTGGGCGTCCAGCTCGGGGTTCTTGACCTCGAGGATGTTCAGCTGGACCTGCTTGCCGGTCAGCTTCTCGAGGTCGCCGCGGATGCGGTCGGCCTCGGTGCCACGGCGACCGATGACGATGCCGGGGCGGGCGGTGTGGATGTCGACGCGGACGCGGTCGCGGGTGCGCTCGATCTCGACCTTGGAGATGCCGGCGCGCTCCATGCCCTTCGTCATCATGCGACGAATGGCAACGTCTTCCTTGACGTAGTCCTTGTACAGCTTGTCGGCGTACCAGCGGGACTTGAAGTCCGTGCTGATGCCGAGGCGGAACCCGTGCGGGTTAACCTTCTGGCCCATTACCGGGTCCCTTCCTTGCTGCTGACGACCACGGTGATGTGGCTGGTCCGCTTGCGGATCCGGTAGGCACGACCCTGGGCACGCGGACGGAACCGCTTCAGGGTCGGGCCCTCGTCAACGTACGCCTCGCTGATGACGAGGTCGTCCACGTTGTTGTGGTTGTAGTTGTGCACGGCGTTGGCAATGGCGCTGTCGAGCACCTTGCCGACCGGCACGGTGGCGGCCTGCGGAGCGAAACGCAGGACCGCCTGGGCCTCCGTGGCGTTCAGGCCACGGATGAGGTCCACCACGCGGCGGGCCTTCATGGGCGTGACGCGGATGTACCGCGCCTGGGCCCTGGCTTCCATGGTTGTCCCCTTGCTGGTGTAAGTCATTGAGTCGGTAATCTCGCTGGCGACTAGCGACGCTTCGACTTGCGGTCGTCCTTGACGTGACCGCGGAACGTGCGCGTCGGCGCGAACTCGCCGAGCTTGTGGCCGACCATCGACTCGGTAACGAACACCGGGACGTGCTTACGGCCATCGTGCACCGCGATCGTGTGGCCGAGCATGGCCGGGAAGATCACGGAGCGACGGGACCAGGTCTTGATGACGTTCTGGGTACCCGCCTCGTTCTGCGCGTCCACCTTCTTGAGAAGGTGGCCGTCGATGAAGGGGCCCTTCTTGAGACTGCGCGGCATCTGACCTGCTCCTAGCGCTTCTTGTTGGTCTTGCGGCGGCGCACGATGAGAGCGTCCGACGCCTTCTTCGGGCGACGGGTACGACCCTCCTTCTGGCCCCACGGCGAGACCGGGTGGCGACCACCGGAGGTCTTACCCTCACCACCACCGTGCGGGTGGTCGATCGGGTTCATGGCCACACCACGCACGGTCGGGCGAACGCCCTTCCAGCGCATACGGCCGGCCTTGCCCCAGTTGATGTTCGACTGCTCGGCGTTGCCGACCTCGCCGACCGTCGCGCGGCAGCGCGCGTCGACCAGGCGGATCTCACCGGAGGGCATGCGCAGGTGCGCCATCTTGCCCTCACGCGCCAGCAGCTGAATGCCGGAACCGGCGGAACGGGCCATCTTGGCACCGCCCCCGGGACGCAGCTCCACCGCGTGGATGGTCGTACCGACCGGGATGTTGCGAAGCGGCAGGTTGTTGCCCGGCTTGATGTCGGCGCCAGCGCCGTTCTCGATCCGGTCGCCCTGCGCGATGCCGCGCGGCGCGATGATGTAGCGCTTCTCGCCGTCCGCGTAGTGCAGGAGCGCGATGCGCGCGGTGCGGTTCGGGTCGTACTCGATGTGCGCGACCTTGGCCGGCACGCCGTCCTTGTCGTGACGACGGAAGTCGATCACGCGGTAGGCGCGCTTGTGACCGCCACCCTGGTGGCGAACGGTGATCCGACCGGCGTTGTTACGGCCGCCCTTGCTGTGCAGGGGGCGAACCAGCGACTTCTCCGGCGTGGACCGCGTGATCTCTACGAAGTCGGCCACGCTGGAGCCACGACGGCCCGGCGTAGTCGGCTTGTACTTGCGGATGCCCATTTGGCTCTCTCGTCCTCGTCCTTATCGACGATCACGATCTCCTGAGTCAGGAGACCGGACCACCGAAGATGTCGATGCGGTTGCCCTCGGCCAGCGTCACGATGGCGCGCTTGGTGTCCTTGCGCTTGCCAAAGCCCGTCTTGGAGCGCTTGCGCTTGCCCTGACGGTTGATCGTGTTGACAGCCTCGACCTTGACCGAGAAGACCGCCTCGACGGCCTGCTTGATCTGGGTCTTGTTGGCGCCCGGCGACACGATGAACGTGTACTTGTTCTCGTCGAGAAGGCTGTAGCTCTTCTCGGAGATGACCGGCTTCACCAGGACGTCACGGGGGTCCGTGAACGTCTTGCTCGTAACGTCGCTCATCAGGCGGCGCTCCCTTCGAGCTCGCCCTCAGCGGCAACGGCCTTGGCGGACGCGGCCGGACCGGCCACGAAACGCTCGAAGGCGGCCTGGGTGAAGACCACATCGTCGGAGACGAGCACGTCGTAGGTGTTCAGCTGACCGGCGTCCAGGATGTGCACGTTCGGCAGGTTACGAGCGGACTTGAGGCCCAGCTCGTCCGAGCGCTCGACGACCAGGAGGACGTTCTTGCGGTCGGTGATCTTGCCGAACAGACCCTTGGCGGCCTTGGTCGACGGCGCCTCGGCCGCGACCACGTCGGTGACGACGTGGATGCGGTTGTGGCGGGCCCGGTCGGTGAGCGCACCGCGCAGGGCGGCGGCGATCATCTTCTTCGGGGTCCGCTGCGAGTAGTCGCGCGGCACGGGACCGTGCACAACGCCACCGCCGGCGAACTGCGGCGCACGGGTCGAGCCCTGACGGGCGCGGCCGGTGCCCTTCTGGCGGTACGGCTTCTTGCCGCCACCGCGGACCTCGCCACGAGTCTTGGTCTTGTGGGTGCCCTGACGGGCCGCAGCGAGCTGCGCCACGACGACCTGGTGCATCAGCGGAACGCTGACCTTCGCGTCGAAGATCTCGGCCGGCAGCTCGAGGCTGCCGGTCTTGTCGCCCGAGGGCGACAGGATGTCAATGGTGCTCATATCCTCACAGCCCCTTCGCCGCGGTGCGGACGAGGACGAGGCCGCCGTTCGGGCCCGGGATTGCGCCCTTGATCAGGAGCAGCCCCTTCTCCGCGTCAACGGCATGGATGGTCAGGTTCTGGGTGGTCACACGCTCGTGGCCCATCCGGCCGGCCATCTTCATGCCCTTGAACACGCGACCCGGGGTGGCGCAGCCACCGATCGAGCCGGGCGAGCGGTGCTTGCGCTGCACACCGTGACCGGCGCCGAGGCCCCGGAAGTTGTGACGCTTCATGACACCGGCGAAGCCCTTGCCCTTGGAGGTGCCGGTCACGTCGACCTTGACACCCGCCTCGAACAGCTCGGCGGTGATCTCCTGGCCCAGGGTGTACTCGGACGCGTCCGAGGTGCGGAGCTCGACCAGGTGACGACGCGGGGTGACACCGGCCTTGGCGAAGTGGCCCGCGAGGGGCTTGTTCACCTTGCGGGGGTCGATCTCGCCGAAGCCGAGCTGGACGGCGTCGTAGCCGGCCTCGCTGTCGGCGGTGTGGACCTGGGTCACGACATTGGGCCCAGCCTTGACGACGGTCACCGGAACGACCCGGTTGTTCTCGTCCCAGACCTGGGTCATGCCGAGCTTCTCGCCCAGGATGCCCTTAATCTGCTTAGCCATCTTCGGTGCGCCTCTCAGAGCTTGATCTCGATGTCGACGCCCGCCGGCAGGTCGAGACGCATGAGCGAGTCAACCGTCTTCGGCGTGGGGTCGAGGATGTCGATCAGACGCTTGTGAGTACGCATCTCGAAGTGCTCGCGCGAGTCCTTGTACTTGTGCGGCGAGCGGATGACGCAGTACACGTTCTTCTCAGTGGGCAGCGGCACCGGGCCCGCGACCTGCGCACCAGTACGGATCACCGTCTCGACGATCTTCTTCGCCGAGGAGTCGATGACCTCGTGGTCGTAGGCCTTGAGCCGGATGCGGATCTTCTGTCCCGCCATGGCTACTCAGTAGTCCTTTGTCCTTAGTCACTGCACGACTTCCCTCCGACCCCCGCGCTCGGGCGTGTCGCACTGGCGCTTGCAAAAAACCGGCGAAGAACTTCGTCGGTTTCAAACTTTCGGGGTGAGGGGGAGCCGGGCCGAGGCCCCGCACACGCTTCCCGGAAGATTCCCGTACTTTCGCCCCGCAGCTGCCGTGGCGTAGAACTCACGCTTGACGGCCATCACGGGAACGACGAGTACATGGGACTCGCTTCCAGTCCTCCCGGCGGGAGGCGCGCAGCATCGGCACTCAACCGAGCAACTTGGACATACTGCCACATGGAGCAGCCGAAATGCCAATCGGGGCCGGTGAGGACTACCTCACCGGCCCCGATCGGGTGACCGTGCTCAGCGGCGGTGCGTCACCACGGGCGCTTGGTGCCGCAGACCGTCGCCCAGTCGTCGCCGCTCACGTTGCCGCACCACAGCGTGCCCTTGTCGGGACCGTTGTTGTACTCCTTCAGGCCCTTGTTCACCGGCGCGCAGTCGGTCGGGCCGGCCGGGTCGTACTTGGGGCACTTGCCGTCGCTGTTCACCAGGATGTGCGCGCGCCAGGCGTCGATGCCCATGTCGACGTTCTGGCTGCCACTGCTCGGGAGGAGCTTCGGGTCCGTGGTCGGCATGTAGCGGTCCACCGACCAGGAGGCGGACATGGTCGCGAACAGCGCCACCGCGCAGACCGCACCCGCGACCAGGCGACCGGTGACCGCCGGGCGCAGGGTGACCGGCGCCGGCTCGCCGTCGGTGCCGACCCGCTGGACGGTGCGCAGCCAGCCGGTCCCCCGCTGGACGGCGAACATCAGGCCGAGCACGGCGAGGATCATCAGCGCGTACAGGATGATCCAGGTGGTGCGCGGGTACAGCTGGATGGACTTGGTGTGGGCCATCTGGGAGGCGAACCAGTAGCGCAGCAGCCAGGCGCTCACCAGGGTGGCCGCGGTGGTCCTGACGACGATGCTGCGCAGCCCGAGGCCGAGCGCCAGCGCGACGCCTGCCAGCAGCAGCAGGGTGTAGGCGCTCTGCCCGGCCAGCTCACCGCGCCACGGGAAGTCGTGGTAGGTCATGGTGCCGGCGCGGTCCGAGGCCCAGCCCATGATGTACGCCGGGTCGATGTAGACCGACAGGTAGGCGTACCGGTCCTTGGCCTCGGCGCCCAGCCGGACGAGCTGGTACAGCAGCGGCGCGCCGACCACGACGGCGCTGCCCAGGGTCGCGCCGAGGAACACCAGCACCGGCTTGATCCGGGCCGCGCCCTTGCGCCACGGCACCAGGAACAGCGCCAGCACGAACACGCCCGGCGCGGCCCAGACGAACCAGCCCGAGTACCAGAGGAACATCAGGCCGAACGAGACGCCGAAGCCGACTCCGCGCCACACGGTGGAACGGGTGCTCAGGGTGTGCGCCCGGCGCAGCTCGCGCAGCGCGGCGGCGAGCATCGGCACCATCACCAGCATGGTGACGTGGCTGTACGGCCGGATCGGGTCCAGGAAGAGGATCGCGGACGGGACGGCGATCAGCAGCGCCCAGAACGGGCGCAGCATCAGCCGCCAGGACAGGTACGCCATCGGGCCGACCAGCGCGCTGCAGATCAGCTGGAGGTCCTTCATCGCGTAGCCGCCGCCACCGATGCCGCCGTAGAACAGCTTCGACCAGATCGCCAGCGCCGCCGGGAACCCCGGAGGGTAGACGCCGGGCAGGCCCTGGCCGCGCAGCATGTCGTTGGCCATGCCGATGAGGTTGCCGGGGTCGCCCTCCTGGCCGCCGAGGCCCCACTGGGTGCCGTTCAGCGCCACCGCGATGCCACCCGCGACCGCGCCGGTGGCCAGACCGGCGACGGCCGCGCAGACCAGCCGCTGGACCAGCTGGTAGCGGGCCAGGCTGCCCCGGTAGGCGGCGTACAGCAGCACCGCGAGGACCGGCAGGCCCACGATCGCGGCGTACTTCTGCAGCTCGGCCAGACCGCTGACCTGGCCGACCCGGTTGAGCGGGTTGGCGTTGATGCGGCTGCACAGCAGCGTGAAGGCGAAGGCCGCCACGATCGAGACCAGGGCCTCGGCCGAGCGGACCGCCCAGGGCCGGGCCAGCAGGCCGTCCATCCTTCCGAGGCGGTCCGCGACCGCGCCCTCAGGTCGTCGGTGCTCCGCCTCGGAGCCGCCGACCGGGCTGGTGGCCAGATCAGTCATGTCAGTCACTTCCGTGCGTGGCCACTGCGAACGTGGCGTGGAGTGGCGTGGGGGGTCGGCGATCAGCGGACATCATAGGTCGGCCGACGGTGGGCGGGGGCTCCGGACGAAGTCCCCGCCCAGCACGCATCCGACCTGGTCAGCTGCTGCGCATGGCGCGGCCGACCATGGCCCCGGCGTGGGAGAAGTCACCCGCACCCAGACGACCGGCCGCCACCATCAGGGCGTGCAGCCGGGAGGAGATGTGCAGGTCGGCCGAGCGGGCGGCGCCGCCCCAGCCCTTGGCGCGCAGTTCCTTGGAGATCAGCGAGTAGTACTTCAGCTCCTCGTCGAAGCGCTTGCCGTCCTTGACCCGGTTGGAGGAGTCGCTGGCCTGGTGCCGGCGGTAGCGGAACACCTCGCGCTCGTCGACCAGCAGGTTGCCGCCCTCCATCAGCATGTCGACCATGAACGCGAGGTCGTGGACGGCGTCGATGTCCGGGCGGTACGGGATCTTCGAGAGCGCGGACTGCCGGTAGAGCAGCGACGGGGTGTACAGCCAGTTGCCGGCCAGCAGGCTCTTCACCGCGGCCTCGCCGCTGATCACGCCGGCCTTGCGGGCCGGGGCGGCGATCCGGCGCTTGACCTTGTCCCCGATGCCCAGCGCGGGGACCAGGGTCCCGTCGCTGTCCATCACCTTCACGCCCGGCTGGCAGGCGATCGCGTCCGGGTCGGCCTTCATCCGCTCCAGGACGACGTCCAGGTAGTCGGGCTCCAGCAGGTCGTCGGCGCCCATCATCGAGACGAACTCGCGCTCGGCCAGGGTGGAGGCCTTGTAGGTGTTGCCGTTGGGGCCGAGGCGCTCCTCGTTGCGGACGTAGCGGATCCGCTCGTCGTCGAGGCTCTCGATGTACTGCAGCGCGCGGAAACCGGGGTACTGGTCATCCACGACGGTCAGCCGCCAGTCCTCCTGGTGCTGGGCCCGGATGCTGTCGATGGTGGCGAACAGGTACTCCGGGTCGCCGTAGTACGGGATGACGAAATCGACGCTCATGGCGGCGCCGCACCTCCTGGTCCTGGATCACGCTTCGGTGCCGCCCGGCCGCGGCTGCCGGGCCGGACCAAGTCAACCAGCTTCCGGACGGTGATCGCCGCGCGGTGCCGCTCCGGCCGACCGTTCCTTCCCCCGCTGGCCGACGTGCCGACACTCGGAAGAACGGGCCCGCACGATCCGCGGGTTCAGACCGCCCTCCGGAATAGCGGATTTCCGCGACGCACCCGGAAACACCGGGCCCGTGGAGAATGTCCGCCTTGTCGACCGATTCACGATATTCCGTCGACGAACACCGCCCGCATCAGTCTACTGTCACGGCCTTGTTCGAGGAACCCGCCCCTGATCGCTCCCACCGGGCTCAACTCCGGCCAGCGGCTGGCCTGTTGGCGGGCGGCGCGGACGTGGGCGTCGTCATGTCCACAACGTTTCCGGCGCCGTGCGGGTATCCGGGCTCCGATCGCTGCCGATATCCCGCCCTTGCCCGCCCGGTCATTCCGACGACACCCCGCCCGGCTTTCCCCGGACAATTCGCCCAGGTGCGAGGAAGGGCCGCACCCCTGCGGGTGTGGCCCTTCCTGTTGCTCGTCCCCCCGCCCTGCGGGAGGCGCCCGGTCAGCGGTCGGAGCCGACCGGGGCGTCCAAGCGGTCGTTGTTGTGCCGGACGCCCTCGGTGATGGCCACGGTGCGGGCCAGGTCGGTGAGCTTCTTCTCGAGCGAGCGGAAGCGCAGGTAGGTGTTGAGGGTGAGGAAGCCCATCGCGATCACCATCAGGTACAGCACCAGGTCGGTGCCGCGGCCGACGCCGAGCGCGGTGGCCAGCTTGGTCACGCCGGTCGGCCACAGGATGGCGACCACGTTGGCGATCACGAACAGCGCGAAGGCGATGCGCTTCCACGCCCGGGTGTTCGCGGCGTCCCAGCGCCGGACGAACAGGAGGGCCATGGCCACCGCGGCCACGACCAGGATCAGCTGGATCCAGAGGTGATTCATCGGCGGTTACGCTCCCGCAGCGAGATGTCGAAGAGGATGTTCACGCCGTTGATCAGGGACTGGCCCTTGGCGCGCGAGTAGTCGGTGTACAGGATGTCCACCGGGACCTCGGCGACCCGGAGGTCCGAGCCGGCGAGGAAGGAGACGATCTCCGAAGCGTGCGCCATGCCGTTCATGGTGATCTTGATCCGGCCGGCGGCCTCACGGTTCATCACGCGGAGACCGTTGTGCGCATCGGTGAGCTTGAGCTTGCGGGCGGTCGGGCTGACCGCGGCGGCGGTGCGGAGCACCACGCGCTTGATCCACGGCACCTGGCCGGTCTGCTCGATGAAGCGCGAGCCGAGCACGATGTCGGCCTCGCCCGCACGCAGCAGGGCCACCATCTTCTCGACGTCCCCGGTCTGGTGCTGGCCGTCCGCGTCGAAGGTCGCGAAGTACTCGGCGCCCTCCTGGGCCAGCGCGTACTTCAGACCGGTCTGCAGCGCGGCGCCCTGGCCCAGGTTGACCGGGTGCCGCACCAGGTGGGCGCCGGTCGTCATGACGTGCTGGGCCGTGTCGTCGGTGCAGCCGTCGTCGATCACCACGATGTTCGGGAAGGTCTTGCGTGCCCCCTCCACGACCTCGGCGATCACCTGGCCTTCGTTGTAGGCCGGGATCACCAGCCAGACGTTGTCATACTCGGACACAGGTGCTCCATGCTTGGCGAACGGCACGGCGGCCCGTGCCTCGGGTCTGTCTGTCGGTGGTGGTCATGGCCTCAGGACGTCCGCAGCGGCTCTGCTGCCGACGGCTCGGTCGGTACGGCGGCGGGACGGGAGGGGAAGGCTCGGTAGAGCGACCACAGCAGCAGGACCGCACTGACCAGCGAGCCCGCCAGGTACGCGAGCTCCGCGCGCAGGCCGACGGCACCCGGAGCGAGTGCGACAGCCACCAATGCTACGGAACCGGCGGTCCAACCGACCAACTGGCGGCGGTGCTGGCCGCTGGACATCAACGCCTGGCCGAAGACCGTCGCGAGGACGTAGCAGACCGTCCCGAACACCAGCCAGAGGAAGTCCAGCGGCCCGAGCACGTCCTTGGCGTTGAAGAGCAGCGGGTTGAGCTTGGCGCCGAGCACGATGACCGGCAGGCCGCCGCCGATGCACAGACCGGCGGCGATCGCGGCGGTGCGGGTCAGCACCTTGCGGAACTCGGCGTGGTCGCCGGCGGTGGCGGCGCCGGAGAGCGCGGAGACCATCGAGGCCTGGAGGGCGCTGTAGGCGAACAGCGGCGCCCGGGCCATCACCACGGCCTGGCCGATCGCGAAGACCAGCGCGTCGGAGGCCTCGGAGTGCTTCGGCGAGAGCAGGCGCGCGCAGATCACGGTCGCGTTGACCACCAGCTGGCTGAGCATCACCGAGGCGATCAGCAGGCCGAGGCCGCTGGTCAGCTGCTTCCAGGACACCTCCGGCCCCGGGGTGCGGTCGGCCAGGGTGTCGCGCAGGCCGATCAGCGAGGCCGCCAGCGGGGAGACGAAGAGGATCAGGCCGAAGACCAGTGCCGAGTGCAGGCCGAGCGCCGCCGCCAGCGCGGCCAGCCCGATCCGCAGCCCGCCGTCGACCGCCAGCTGGGTGCCGTACGGGCCGAACCGGCCGAGGCCGGCCAGCGCGCCGCGGGCCACCGAGCTCACCGCGAGGCCGGCCAGGCCGCCGGCCAGCGCGAGCACCAGGCTCCGGTCGCCGCTGAACAGCTGGTCGGCGATCGGCCGGGCGGTGACCGCCAGCAGCGCGCAGACCGCGACCAGGATCGCCAGGGCGAGCAGCAGCATCCGCCGGACGGCGGGCAGTGCGCCGTGTCCGGCCACCTTGCGGGCGGCCACCAGCCGGGTCAGCTCGAGCTCGACCGGCTGGAAGAGTCCCCACCCCACGGACATCACGATGGTCCAGAGCATCGTCACCCTGGCCGCACCGACCGTGCTCAGGCTGTAGCCCACGAGCGCCATGTAGACGTACGCCGAGGCTCCGAGCACGACCGTGCCACCGACCACGAGCCGCGCCCCCGGGGGAAGCACCCCAAGCAGCTTGGCGATCGGGTTCTTCATCACATGACCACCGAATTCAGCGGCCGGCCTTGCCACACGTGTCCGCACGAGGCCGACCAGGCCGTGCGATTGCTGTGAATAGTAGCGGGTGGCCGTGAATCCCCGGTGCGCGTCCGTCCACCGTCGGCACACCCGTCGGAACACCCGTCGGAGCCCACCTCAGACGCCCGGGAAGGTACGGCCCCAGGGCTGGGTCCAGAGCAGCCCCGGATCGCTCACCATGGTGACGGTCACGCCCTGCTTGGCCAGGTCCCGCTTGATCCGGTCGCCCACCGCGCGGTCGGCGGTCAGGACGGTCGGCGTCGCGTGCGGCGCGGGGAGCTGGTCGATGGCGCCCTTGAGCCGCCCGAAGGAGCGCTGGTAGTCCTCCTCCTTCACCTGCGGACCGCCGATGTCCACCCAGTGGATGTCGTACAGCGCCTTCATGTCGCCGCCGCGCCGGTTCAGCAGCGAGGCGAGCCAGGTGGCCTTGAGGTTCTTGTAGTTGTCGTTGGAGACCAGGGCGATGACCGGGCCGTCGCTGTTGCGCAGCGGGGCCAGCCCCTCGATCCCCTCGGGCCCCATGTCGCTCTCGAACTCGCCGCGGCCCCAGGCCACCAGCGGGTTGGTGGACCAGGCGGACGGGTTGTCCTTGGTGGCCAGGAAGCCCCACTGGACGTTGGCGAAGAGGCTCAGCGCGGCGGCGACGGCCAGGCCGGAGAGCACCAGCTCCTGCAGCCGCCGGGCCCAGGTCCGGCCGCTCCCCCGAGCCGGCGTCTGCAGCAGGACGCCGACGGCACCGACCGAGATCAGGGCGACCACGATGCCGACGGCCGTCATCTTGTGGAAGTAGTACGAGTACCGCCCGATGCTGTGCAGCTGGTACGCGGCGAAGGCCGTGAGCACGGCGCCGGTGGAGAGCAGCACCGCGAGGTGCGCCTGGCCGGAGGCGGTGCGGCGGTTGCGCGGCACGGCCGCCGCCAGCAGGCCGAGCAGTCCGCCGCCGATCAGGACCGAGCGGTCCGCGGCGACGCTCGGGCCGCTCATGTTGGAGGCGCTCGCGACGTCCAGGTTGCCCAGGACGGAGAGCACGCTCGGCAGGACGGCCACGCCCATCGCGCACGCCAGCGCGCCGAGCGTCCACCACCAGCGCCCGGCGAACCGGCGCCGGTGCACCACCAGCGCGCCCAGCAGCGCGACGCCGACGAACGCGCCGTAGATGTTGTACGCGTAGGTGACCGTGATCAGCCCGGCCGAGGCGGCCAGCACGAACTCGGTGCGGCCCATCGCCGGCCGGATCAGCACCGCCAGCGCGAGCGCTATCAGCATCAGACCGATGAAGGTCGAGTCGAAGCCGTGGACCAGCAGGTCCAGGTAGTTGCTGGCGAACATGATCGCGGCGACGGTCCCGCACACCGCCGCGGCCTGCCAGCCGCGCAGTCGGGGTCCACCGATCCAGCGGGCCGCCCAGACCAGCGCGGTGCAGAACAGCGCGTAGGCCACCAGCAGGTACAGGAAGTACCGGTTCATGGTCTGGAGCATGTCGCCCGGGGAGGCGGCGGAGTGGACCAGCGTGTCGGTCCAGGCCAGCAGGAAGTGCGAGCCCTGCGGGTAGGTCACCTCGGACGGCGGTATCAGGTAGGCCCTGGCGGCTTCCTGATGGAGGAAGTTGAAGCCTCCGACGCCCTCTATGCCGGAGAAGAACGAGAAGTGCGCGAGCCGGTCCTCCGCGGTGGCGAAGTAGGCGACCCGCTCCGCGGCCGACGATCCGGCGACGGGGTGGAAGAGGTAGTGCCAGAACCCGGCGAAGGTGCCCAGCACCAGCAGGTCGGACCAGCGGAAGCGCAGCGGCAGCCGCGGCGCGCGCCGGGCGGCCCAGGCGGCCACCGTCAGCACGCTGAACATCACGCCGGTGGTGGCCACGGGTGAGAGGCCCCAGGGCCAGAGCGAGAAGACCAGGCCGAAGGTGAGCACCGCGCCGAAGAGGATCAGCGCCGCGACGAAGAGCCGGTCCAGCAGCACGCCGCCGACCCGGATCACGGCGGCCGTCGCGATCAGCAGCAGCGGCAGCAGCACCACGCCCAGGTGGAGCGCGACCAGGCAGGCCGGCACCAGCCAGGACAGCGCGATCCCGCCGGCCAGCACGAGCGGGTTGCGGCCCGTCCACCGGCCGCCGACCGGAGCCCGCCGCCGTCCCGGCGGCGCGGTCGCTTGCTGGATCCCGCTGTCGGGCGAGCTCTGTACGGTCGACACGGTGCCGTGCCCCTCCGGTTCAGTCCCTGCCGCCCGTCTCCCCCTACCGGGTCCGGACTTCATCCACCGGCTGCGGGCAGGCTACGAGGGCCAAGCATACCGAGGTCGTGCTTGCCCCGACCGACCCGGGGGCACGCAAGGGCAGCCCACGAACGACCGAACCGGGGAGCCCGTGCGCTCCGTTCGGGGGGTGTCGGGAGGGTCAGGAGCCGGCGGGCCCGGCGGAACCGCCGCGGAAGACCCAGACCTTCAGCAGCACGAACCGCGCCACCGTGGCGAGCCCGTTGGCGACCACCAGCCCGCCCACCTCCACCGGCCGGGAGGCGTGCGGCACGACCCGGTCGAGCAGGGCGAGCACCCCCGAGCTGAGGCCGAGCCCGATCAGGAAGGCGACCGCGCCCTGGAGCTGGTGGCGGACCATCCCCTCCGAGCCGACCACCCCGAAGGTGAAGCGGCGGTTGGCCGCGGTGTTGGCGACCGCGCTGACGGCCAGCGCGATCAGGTTGGCCGCCTGCGGGTTCGTGAACAGCCGGGCCAGGACGAACAGCCCCAGGTAGAAGACGGTGCTGAGGACGCCGATGACCAGGAAGGAGGGCAGCTGGCGACGGGTGGCGGCGGCGGGCCCGACGGGCTCCTCGGTCAGGGTCACCGGCCCCGGCCCCGCTCGTCCTCGTCCGCCGAGTCGTAGCCGACGAAGTAGGTCGGGCGGTTCTGCACCGCCGAGTAGATCCGGCCGACGTACTCCCCCAGCAGGCCGACGCAGATCAGCTGGACGCCGCCGAGGAAGAGCATCCCGATGAACAGCGAGGACCAACCCGGCACCGTCGAGCCGAGCGCGTAGGAGACGGTGGCGTGGACCGCGAGCGCGATGCAGACCACGAAGCTGACCAGACCGAGGTAGGTGGCCAGCCGCAGCGGGGCCGCGGAGAAGTTGGTGATGCTGTCCAGCGCCAGCCGCACCATCTTGGACAGCGGGTAGTGGGTGCCGCCGGCCACCCGCTCCTCGCGGACGTACACCACCTCGCCGCTGGGGAAGCCGAGCCACGGCACCAGCAGCCGGTAGACCGGCTGGTGCTCGGGCAGCTGCTTGAGGGCGTCCACGGCGGCGCGGCTGAGCAGCCGGAAGTCGCCGGCCTGGTTGGGCATCCGCTTGCCGACCAGCCTGCGCATCAGCCAGTAGTAGGCGCCGGCCGTGCGCCGCTTGAAGGCGGTGTCGGTGCCGCGGTCCCCGCGGACGCCGTAGACCACGTCGAGGCTCTGCTCGCGGGCCAGGTCGAGCATCTCCGGGATCTTCTCCGGCGGGTCCTGGAGGTCGGCGTCGATGCTGACCACGTAGTCGCCGACGGCCCGGTGGATGCCGGCGGTCAGCGCGGCCTGGTGCCCGGAGTTGCGGGCGAAGCGGACGATGCGGAACTCCGGCCAGTCCTGCCGGATCTTCTGCATGAGCACGGGTGTGGCGTCCCGGCTGCCGTCGTCCACGCCGACGACCTCGTAGTCGACCCCCAGCCCGTCCAGGATCGGACGCAGCCGCTCGACCGTCAGCGGAAGTGCCTCCTGCTCGTTGTAGATCGGCATCACGACCGACAACAGCGGTGCCGTAGACATGCGTTGGATCCCACTTTCCGCGACGGCGGGGCTGGCTGGTGAGGCGACCATAACAGTCGGCCATGAGCCGCCCGTGAGAGGAAGTGCCCCCAGGTGAGCGCGGGGTTAGACGCCGAAGGGCCCCACGCGCCTCGCGGTGCGTGGGGCCCTTCGGACAAGCCTGACGGGGCAGGCAGGTCAGAGCATCAATTACTTGATGATCTTGGTGACCTGGCCGGCGCCGACGGTGCGGCCACCCTCACGGATGGCGAACTTCAGGCCCTCCTCCATGGCGATCGGCTGGATCAGCGCGACCGTCATGGCGGTGTTGTCGCCCGGCATGACCATCTCGGTGCCCTCGGGGAGGGTCACGACGCCGGTCACGTCCGTGGTACGGAAGTAGAACTGCGGGCGGTAGTTGTTGAAGAACGGGGTGTGGCGGCCACCCTCGTCCTTCGACAGGATGTACGACTGGGCCTCGAAGTCGGTGTGCGGCGTGACCGAACCCGGCTTGATGATGACCTGGCCGCGCTCGACGTCCTCGCGCTTGATGCCACGGAGCAGCAGACCGACGTTCTCACCGGCCTGGCCCTCGTCGAGCAGCTTGCGGAACATCTCGATGCCGGTGACCGTGGTGGTGGTCTTGGTCTCCTTGATGCCGATGATGTCGACAGTCTCGTTGACCTTGAGGATGCCACGCTCGATACGACCGGTGACGACGGTGCCACGACCGGTGATCGTGAAGACGTCCTCGATCGGCATCAGGAACGGCTGGTCCACGGCGCGGGCCGGGGTCGGGATGCTCTCGTCGACCGCGTGCATGAGGCCGAGGAGCTTCTCGCCCCACTCCTTGTCGCCCTCGAGGGCCTTCAGCGCGGAGACGCGGACGACCGGCAGGTCGTCGCCCGGGAACTCGTACTCGGAGAGCAGCTCGCGGACCTCGAGCTCGACGAGCTCCAGGATCTCCTCGTCGTCCACCATGTCGGCCTTGTTCAGGGCGACGACGATGTAGGGGACGCCGACCTGGCGGGCCAGGAGGACGTGCTCCTTGGTCTGCGGCATCGGGCCGTCGGTGGCGGCGACGACGAGGATCGCACCGTCCATCTGGGCCGCACCGGTGATCATGTTCTTGATGTAGTCAGCGTGACCGGGGCAGTCGACGTGGGCGTAGTGACGCGCCTCGGTCTGGTACTCGACGTGCGCGATCGAGATGGTGATACCGCGCTGACGCTCCTCCGGCGCCTTGTCGATCTGGTCGAACGGCGTGAAGGGGTTGATCTCCGGGTACGCGTCGTGCAGCACCTTGGTGATGGCCGCGGTCAGCGTGGTCTTGCCGTGGTCGATGTGACCGATGGTGCCGATGTTGACGTGGGGCTTCGTCCGCTCGAACTTCGCCTTGGCCACTGAGTCCTCCTGAGGACAGTTCCTGTACGCCGTGCTGACGTCAGTTGGTCTTTGATACGGGCCCGGTCCGGGTGCCGGAAGCACCGCGGACCGCCCCGTGGGTGGGGGGGCCGGAGGACCCGGGAGGATCCGGACGGATCCTCCCGGGTCGCCTCCTAACAGCCTAAGGGGTGTGAATCATCCCGAATATCGGGACGTCACTCGCCCTTGGACTTGGCGATGATCTCCTCAGCCACGGCCTTGGGGACCTCGGCGTACGAGTCGAACTGCATCGAGTAGCTCGCGCGACCAGAGGTCTTGCTGCGCAGGTCACCGACGTAGCCGAACATCTCGGAGAGGGGCACCAGCGCCGCAACGACGCGGGCACCGTGACGCTCGTCCATGGACCGGATCTGGCCACGGCGAGAGTTGATGTCACCGATCACGTCGCCCATGTAGTCCTCGGGCGTGGTGACCTCGACGGCCATCATCGGCTCAAGAAGGACCGGCTTGGCCTTCCTGGCGCCTTCCTTGAAGGCCATCGAGCCGGCGATCTTGAACGCGAGCTCGGAGGAGTCGACGTCGTGCGACGCACCGTCGAGCAGGGTCACGCGAACGCCCTGGAGCGGGTAGCCGGCGAGGACACCGAACTCCATGGCCTCCTGGCAACCGGCGTCGACCGAAGGGATGTACTCCTTCGGCACGCGGCCACCGGTGACCTTGTTCACGAACTCGTAGCCCTCGGCCTGCTCGAGCGGCTCGATCGCGATCTGGATCTTCGCGAACTGGCCCGAACCACCGGTCTGCTTCTTGTGCGTGTAGTCGATGCGCTCGACGGCCTGACGGATCGTCTCGCGGTACGCGACCTGCGGCTTGCCGACGTTGGCCTCGACCTTGAACTCACGCTTCATACGGTCGACCAGCACCTCGAGGTGCAGCTCGCCCATACCCGCGATGATGGTCTGGCCGGTCTCCTCGTCCGTGTTGACCTGGAAGGACGGGTCCTCCTCGGCGAGACGCTGGATGGCGACACCCAGCTTCTCCTGGTCACCCTTGGACTTGGGCTCGATCGCGACGCGGATGACCGGGGCCGGGAAGTCCATGGACTCCAGGATGACCGGGTTCTTCTCGTCGGACAGCGTCTCACCGGTGGTGGTCTGCTTCAGGCCCATGACGGCGACGATGTCGCCGGCGCCCACCGACTCGATCTCCTCACGCTTGTTCGCGTGCATGCGGTAGATCTTGCCGATGCGCTCCTTCTTGCCCTTGACGGCGTTCAGCACCGAGGTGCCGGACTCCAGGCGACCGGAGTAGATCCGGACGAAGGTGAGCTTGCCCAGGTGCGGGTCGGACATGATCTTGAACGCGAGGGCGGCGAGGGGCTCCTCGTCCGACGCCTTGCGCGAGATCTTGGTGTCCGGGTCGTTCGGCTTGGTGCCCTCGACGGACTCGATGTCCAGCGGCGACGGCAGGTACTTGACGACCGCGTCGAGCAGGGGCTGAACGCCCTTGTTCTTGAAGGCGGTACCGCAGAAGATCGGGGTGAAGTCCGAGTTCAGGGTGCCCTTGCGGATCACGTCCTGCAGCAGCTCGACCGGGATCTCCTCGCCCTCGAGGAAGAGCTCGGCGATCTCGTCGCTGATGGTCGAGACGGTGTCGATCAGCTGCTCGCGGTACTCGTCCGCCTGCTCCTGCAGCTCGGCCGGGATGTCGACGATGTCGTACATCTCGCCCTTGGCGGCCTCGGCGGACCAGACCAGCGCCTTCATGCGGACCAGGTCGACGACGCCCTGGAAGTCCGCCTCGGCACCGATCGGGAGCTGCATCACCAGCGGGGTGGCGCCGAGGCGCTCCACGATGGTGTCGACGCAGAAGAAGAAGTTCGCGCCCGTGCGGTCCAGCTTGTTGATGAAGCAGATGCGCGGGACGCCGTAGCGGTCAGCCTGCCGCCACACGGTCTCGGACTGGGGCTCGACACCGGCAACACCGTCGAACACCGTGACGGCACCGTCGAGGACGCGCAGCGAGCGCTCCACCTCGACGGTGAAGTCGACGTGACCCGGGGTGTCGATGATGTTGATGGTGTTGTCGACGTCGTCGACCGTCCAGTGGCAGGTCGTCGCGGCCGACGTGATCGTGATGCCGCGCTCCTGCTCCTGCTCCATCCAGTCCATGGTGGCAGCGCCATCGTGGACCTCACCGATCTTGTACGAGACACCGGTGTAGAACAGGATCCGCTCGGTGGTGGTGGTCTTGCCCGCGTCGATGTGCGCCATGATCCCGATGTTGCGGACCCTGGCGAGGTCAAGGGAGGTTGCAGCCATGGTGGCTCGTTCTCTCTCTGTCTAGTGACGGGGTACGGACTACCAGCGGTAGTGCGCGAAGGCCTTGTTGGACTCGGCCATCTTGTGGGTGTCCTCGCGACGCTTCACGGAAGCGCCCAGGCCGTTGCTGGCGTCGAGGATCTCGTTCATCAGGCGCTCGGTCATGGTCTTCTCGCGACGGGCGCGGGAGTAACCGACCATCCAGCGCAGCGCCAGGGTGCTGGCGCGGCCCGGACGGACCTCGACCGGAACCTGGTAGGTCGCGCCACCGACACGGCGGGACTTGACCTCGAGGGCCGGCTTGACGTTCTCCAGCGCACGCTTCAGCGTGACGACCGGGTCCGAGCCGGTCTTCTCGCGGACGCCCTCGAGGGCGCCGTACACGATCCGCTCGGCGGTGGAACGCTTGCCGTGCAGCAGGATCTTGTTGACCAGCTGCGTGACGACCGGGGAGCCGTAGACCGGGTCGATGATGACCGGGCGCTTCGGGGCGGGGCCCTTACGAGGCATTCTTACTTCTCCTTCTTGGCGCCGTAGCGGCTGCGGGCCTGCTTGCGGTTCTTGACACCCTGGGTGTCGAGCGAACCGCGGATGATCTTGTAGCGGACACCAGGAAGGTCCTTCACACGACCACCGCGCACCAGCACGATGGAGTGCTCCTGCAGGTTGTGGCCCTCGCCCGGGATGTAAGCGGTGACCTCGATCCCGCTGGTGAGGCGCACACGGGCGACCTTACGAAGCGCCGAGTTCGGCTTCTTCGGGGTGGTCGTGTACACACGCGTGCAGACCCCACGGCGCTGCGGGGAACCCTTCAGCGCGGGAGTCTTGTTCTTCTCGACCTTGTCCTGCCGGCCCTTTCGGACCAGCTGCTGGATCGTAGGCACCGTTTCTCCGTTTTCTGTGTGCCAAGGCTTGGTGGAACTAACCTGCGGTGTCTCCCTCGCACACGGCCCCGTGGTCGACCCACGCGGTCGGGTGTGTTGGGCGTTTTCCGACACGGAATCCCATGGCTGATGTACAGCGACGGCGCTCTACGCGCGGTGCGCTGGGAAGCGCTCCGGCTCGGCGCGGCGACCGGTGTGCATGCACGCACAAGGACCCGGGGACACCCCAGGCACAAGGTCAGAGCGTACCTAGCGCATGGGGCGCGGTCAAAACAAATGCAACGCCGCAGGTCGCGACCCTCGGCCGGGTGTCGCCCCGGTGTCCCGGACGCGACCGCCCGGTGTCGGGACGCCCTCCACCCGCTCTACCACAGTCGGCGGGGCCCCGCCAGCGGGGGCGGACCCGGCGGGCTCGGCAGGCGCAGCGGCCCCGGCGGACGCGGCCGCTACGCGAAGCCCAGCAGGATCAGCAGCGTCCAGAAGCCGCTGCCCAGGTAGCCGAGCACCAGTCCCAGCACGGCCGCCCAGTCCCCGTCCATGTTGCGCTCGCGGATCTGCGCGCGGGCGATGTGCCCGGTCACCACCGCGGGCAGCGACAGGAACAGCAGGCTGGACACCAGGGAGACCACCGCCAGCACGTTGGTCGGCCGGGCCTGCGGCACCGGCGGCGCGGCCAGGAAGGTCGCCGGGACCGGCTGGACGGCCTGCAGCGGCGACATCGGCCCGGTCGGCAGGTCGGCCACCAGCACGGCCAGCTCGCCGTAGGTGAGCGCCCGGGCGGCGGCCTCGTGGCGCTGCTCGTACTCCTCGGCGGACAGCCGGCCCTCGGCGAACCCGGCCTTCAGCACGTCCACCGTGCGGTCCCGGTCCGCGTGGCTCGCCCGCATCGCAGCCTGCGGGGACGCCGGGGACGACGGCCCGGCGAGCCTGCCGTCGGGCACCGGCCGACGGCCGTGCCGATCGGCGGGGCCGGGTTCGCCCCACGGTTGAACGGACATCCGCCACCTCCCCGCGGCGCGGCACCCCGCGCGCTCACTGCTCCTCATAGTGCAGGACGAACAAGGGAACTGAGTAGTTGCCGGACCGGATCGCCGACCGGATCACCGACCGGTCCGGCGCCCGCCGCAACCCGGCGGCCGGACGGCGCGCCTCACCCGTTCGGCGGACTGGCTCAGGGGATGCTCAAAGCGGACGACAGTCTGTTCGGGCAGTGCCAGGCTGGGCCCGGGAGCAACCGTTCCGTCCACCGTCCGTCCCGCCACGACCACAGACAGAAGGCCGCCATGCAGGCGTCAGCACCGTCGCCCTCCGAACCGACCCCCACCGGACCGGACACCCCCTCCGCCGTGAGCATCCAAGGGCTGTGGAAGCACTTCGGCACCCAGGCCGCGGTGGCCGGACTCAGCCTGGAACTGCCCGCCGGTGCGTTCATCGGACTGGTCGGACCGAACGGCGCGGGCAAGACCACCACGCTGTCCATGGTCACCGGCCTGCTCCGCCCCGACCAGGGCGCCGTGCTGGTGCACGGCACCGACGTGTGGGCCGACCCGGTCACCGTCAAGGCCCGGATCGGCATCCTGCCCGAGGGCCTGCGGATGTTCGAACGCCTCAGCGGGCGCGAACTGCTGCAGTACACCGGCCGGCTGCGCGGCCTGCCCGCCGCCGAGGTGGACCGCCGCGCCGAGGAGCTGCTGGCCGTCCTGGACCTCGGCCGGGACGCCGACAAGCTGGTCGCCGACTACTCCACCGGCATGCGCAAGAAGATCGGCCTGGCCGCCGCCCTGCTGCACAACCCCGACGTGCTGTTCCTGGACGAGCCCTTCGAGGGCGTCGACCCGGTCTCCGCCCAGACCATCCGGGGCGTGCTCAAGCGGTACGCGGCCGCCGGCTCCACGGTGATCTTCTCCAGCCACGTGATGGAGCTGGTCGAGCAGCTCTGCGACTGGGTCGCCGTGGTCAACGCCGGCCGGGTGATCGCCCAGGGCCCGCTGGACACCGTCCGGGGCGGGCGCAGCCTGCACGAGGCCTTCCTGGAGCTGATCGGCGTCCGCGAGGACGACGGCCGGTCGCTCGGCTGGCTCGGCGGCGGCCCCGCCGGGAGCGCCCGGTGACCGCCCCGGCGCCCGCCCGGGCGACCCCCGCGGTGCCCGACGGGCGGACCGTGGTCCGCGGCATGGTCGCGCTCAAGCTGCGGCTGCTGCGCAACGGGCTGCGCCGCAGCCGCGGCCGGGCCGTCGTGTACGTCGTCGGCGGCCTGCTCGGCCTGGTCCTCGCGGGCTTCACGGCCCTCGGCATGGCGATGCTGAACGGGCGCTACGCCGGCTCCGGGGACACCGGGGTGATGCTGCTCGGCGTACTCGTGGTGGGCTGGGCCGCGCTGCCGCTGTTCCTGTTCTCCAGCGACGAGAGCGCCGACCCGACCAGGCTCACCATGCTGCCGCTGCGGCCCGGTCCGCTGCTGCGCGGATCGCTGCTGGCCGCGCTGATCGGGCCCGGTCCGCTGATCAGCCTGGTGCTGGTGACCGGCGCGGTGCTGTCCGGCGCGACCGGCGGGGCCTCGGCCGCGGTCGCGGTGGTCGCGGTGCCGCTCGCGCTGCTCTGCCTGGTCACGCTGTCCCGGGCGGTCGCGGCCGGGAACGCCCGGATGCTCTCCAGCCGGCGCGGCAAGGACTTCGCGATCTTCGGCGGGCTGGCCTTCGCCCTGCTCGTCCAGGTCGCCAACGTCGGCTCGCAGAGCATCTTCGGCCGCCAGCACGGCAAGGACCTCGACCTCAGCCCGCTCCGGCCGATCGCCGCGGTGCTCCGCTGGATCCCGCCGATCAGCGCGGTCGACGCCCCGCGCAGCACCGGCGCCGGCGAGTACGGCCAGGCGGCGCTCCAACTGGCCGCGGCCGCCGCGCTGCTGGTGCTGCTGCTGCGCTGGTGGCGCGCCAGCCTCCAGGAGCTGATGGTCACCGCCGACTCCTCCACCCTGGAGGTGGCGCGCGGGGTGCAGAACGGCCGCGGCTGGGGCTTCCTGCCGGAGGGCCGGACCGGCGCGGTGATGCAGCGCCACCTGCGCTACGCCTGGCGCGAACCGCGGGCCAAGGCCGCGCTGTTCACCAGCATCGGGATGACGCTGGTGATCTGCGTGCTGTCGGTGGTCCAGGGCTGGTCGAGCGTCTACCTGCTGGCCATGACCGGGACGTTCCTCGGGCTGCAGATGCTCAACCTGTTCGGCATGGACGGCTCGGCGTTCTGGATGGTCGCCGCCACCCTGCGCACCCCGGCCGACGCCCGGGACGAGCTGCGCGGCCGGGCGTACGCGGTGCTGTCGTACGCCGTCCCGGTCACGGTGCTGCTCGGGCTGGTGCTGGCCGCCGCCACCGGCGACTGGGCCGGGCTGCCGTCCGCGATCGGCCTGGCCCTGGCGGTGCTCGGCTGCGGCATCGCGCTCGGCTCGGTGTTCAGCGTGATCGCGCCGTACACCATGCCGGCCGACAGCAACCCGATGCGCAACGCCGCCCCCGGGCAGGGCGGGCTGATCCTGCTCAACCAGTTCGGCTCGATGCTCGGCGTCGTGGTGCTCGCCCTGCCGGTCGGCGGCTACCTGCTCTGGGCGCTGACCTCGGACGGGCCGACCTGGCCGCTGCTGCTGCTCGGCCCGCTCTACGGCGCCCTGATCGCCACCCTCGGCATCCGGCTGGCCGCCGCCAAGCTGCTGGACCGGGTGCCGGAGATCATGGCCAAGGCCATCGAACGCTAGGGCGTGTCCGGCCCTGGAACGTGCCCGGGGCGCCTCGGCCGTCCCGTCTCCTCGGCCCCTCCGGCATCATGGGCCGGAGGGGCCGAACCGTCGAGGAGAGCAGGGACACACCGTGGGCAAGCGCGCGCAGCAGGGCGACGGGAACGCCGGGCCGCTGCTGGAGCAGGCGGTGCACGCGGTGCTCACCGCGCCGGAGGAGTCGCTCGACCTCGCCCTGGACACCGGGGCCTCGCTGCTGGCCGCCTCGGCCGGGCAGTGGCCGGCGGTCAGCCGGGCGCTGCTGGGGTACGCGGACACCGCGGTGGGCCGCTGCTGGTCGGCCGGGTGGCGCCCGGCCGACCTGGTGCGGGTGGTGCGGCGCGGGCTGAAGCCCGTCCACCTGGCGCTCGCGGTGGACCTGATCGCCGCCGAGGGCCGGCGGCACCCCGCCGCGGGCCTGGACCGGCGCTGGCAGGAGCAGTTGCGCGAGCTGGAGACCGAGGTCTGGTGGCCGGCCGACGAGCAGTACCTCGGCGCCTTCGCCCACCGGCACCGGCTGGACCGCTTCGCGCTCGCCGGCGCCGTCCTGGAGCTGCTGCGCACCTGGGGCCGGCTGCCCCCGGTCGCCCCGGTCGGCCCGGCCCCCGGCCGGACGGCACGGGCGGAGCGCCCCGCCGGGCCGGGCCCCGCCGCTCCGACGACCGGCCAGCCGCGGATGCTGGCCCGGATCCGGGCGCTGCTGGCCAAGGCCGAGTCCACCGAGTACCCGGAGGAGGCCGAGGCGCTGACCGCCAAGGCCCAGCAGCTGATGGCCCAGCACAGCATCGACGAGGCGCTGCTGGCCGCCGGCGCGGCCGACCGGGACACCCCGGCGGCGCTGCGGATCGGCGTGGACAACCCCTACGAGGGCCCCAAGACGATGCTGCTGGACGCGGTCGCGGCGGCGAACCGGTGCCGGGTGGTGTGGGCCAAGGAGTTCGGCTTCTGCACCGTGATCGGCTTCGACGGGGACCTCGACGGCGTCGAGCTGCTCTACACCTCGCTGCTGGTGCAGGCCACCCACGCGCTCAACAAGGCCGGCTCCGGCAAGGACTCCCGCAGCAAGGCGTTCCGGCAGTCCTTCCTGGTCGCGTACGCGGCGCGGATCCGCGAGCGGCTGACCGCCGCCACCGAGCGGGCCACCAGCGACGCCGCGGCCGGCCGTCACCTCCGCGAGGACGGCACCGAGGAGCAGCTGCTGCCGGACGAGCGGCTGCTGCCCGCGCTGGCCGCCCGCTCGGCGGCGGTGGACGAGGAGGTCGGCCGGCTGTTCCCGAAGCTGGTCTCCCAGCGGGTCCGGGTCAGCGACGGCGAGGGCTGGGCGGCCGGCCGGGCCGCGGCCGACCGCGCGGCGCTGCACGGGCGGGGCGAGATCCGCACCTGACGTCCCGCCTGATAGAAACGACCCGCCACGAACGAAGGGGGATCCGACGTGACCGAGTCGGCGGCGGAGTCGGGATACCGGGACCGGGTGCGCGGCGCGCTGCTCGGCGGCGCGATCGGCGATGCGCTGGGCTGGCCGGTGGAGTTCCAGCAGCTCCACCAGATCCAGGACCGGTTCGGACCGCAGGGCGTCACCGGGCTGCCGTCCGGGGGCCCCGGGACGGTCGAGGTCACCGATGACACCCAGATGACGCTGTTCACCGCCGAGGGCCTGATCCGCGGCTTCGTCCGCGGCTGGACGGGCGGCGGCGGCTCGGTGCCGGAGGCCGTGCACGGCGCCTACCGGCGCTGGCTGCGCACCCAGTTCCAGCCCGCGCCGGACGTCGAGCCCCAGCCCCGCCCGTACGACGGCTGGCTGCTGAGCCGACCGTTCCTGTACGCCCGGCGGGCGCCGGGCAACGCCTGTCTGAGCGGGGCCTCCGAGCACCCGGTGTTCGAGCCGCCGGCCCCGATCGGGCTGCCGGGGCCGATCAACCCCGGTTCCAAGGGGTGCGGCACGGTGATGCGCTCGGCGCCGTTCGGGCTGGCCCGGCTGGGGGTCGAGCAGTCCTTCGGGCTGGCCGTGCAGTGCGCCCAGCTGACCCACGGGCACCCGACCGGCTACCTGGCGGCCGGCGCCCTGGCGGCGCTGGTCGAGCGGCTGGCGTCCGGGACGGAGCCGTGGGCGGCGGTCGGCGAGACGGTGGAGCAGATCCGCGAGCTGCCCGCGTCCAAGGAGACCGTGCAGGCGCTGGCCCGGGCGGTGCGGCTGGCCCAGGAGGCCGAGCCCTCGGCGGACACCGTGGAGCGGGTCGGGCTCGGCTGGATCGCCGAGGAGTGCCTGGCCATCGCGGTGCACTCGCTGCTGGCGGCCACCCTCGACCCCGACCCGGTGCGCGCCGCGCTGCTGCTGTCGGTCAACCACTCCGGGGACAGCGACTCGACCGGCGCGGTCTGCGGGAACCTGGTCGGGGCCGCGTACGGCGCCTCGGCGCTGCCCCCCGAGTGGGTCGCGGCGGTCGAGGGACGGGCGGAGCTGCTGACGGTCGCCGACGACCTGCTGGTGCTGTTCGGCAGCCGTGACCCGGGCCACCCGGCGCTCGGCGGGCGCTACCCGGCCTGGTAGGCCGCTCCGCCCGGTGCCCGGCGGGCGCCACCCGGCCCGGCGGGCCGCATCACCGGCCCCGGTGGGCCGCGTCACCCGGCCTGCGGGTCGGTGACCTGGCCGAGGAAGAGCGGCCGCCCGGTGGCGGTGTCCCGGATCAGGAACAGGAACGGCCGGTCGATGTGCAGTTCGGCGGGCTGCCGCGCGGCCGGCACCGCCCCGGCGACCACCGCGCCGCTGCCGGCCGCCGCGACCGTACCGCCCTCGTCGACCTCGACGGTGGCCTTCTGCAGCACCCCGCCGAGGCCGAGTCGGTCCGGGGCGATGCCGCCGAAGTCGGGCGCCGCGAAGGCCGTCCGGACACCGAGCGAGCGCAGCGCGGAGCTCAGCTCGTTCGAGGTGTCGAAGCGGAAGCGCGGCAGTTGGAGGTCGACGGGCTGCTCGGCGAGGGCGCCGAGGATCCGGTCCAGCTGGGGCTGGTCCAGGCCCTTGCGGAAGGCCGCGAAGCCGCCCTGCGCCGGGACGATCAGGTCCATCGCCAACGTGCCGTCCGCGTAAGGGAGTTCGACGGCCTGCCAGGGCTCGCCGGCGATCCCGCCGGAGCCGTCGGCGTACTTGAGGTCGCCGTTCCGGCTCATGCTGGGGACGCTCGGGGCGGAGCCGTCGAGCGTGTGGAAGGGGCGGTCGGCGGTGTTCGCGGGCTTGAACTCGGTGGCCCACTTCGCCTTCAGGTAGAGCGCGTCGGTGAGGATCAGCCGGGTGTCGCCGGTGACCGCGCCCGGCGGGAGGAGGTCCTTGATCCGGCCGTCGGTGGTCTTCGCCACCGCCGCGTTGATCGCCGTACGGGCGTCCTCCGGGCTCTTCGCGAAGTCGGCGGTGTGCACTCCGGCGTCGAAGGCGGTGGCGAGGGTGGCCAGGTAGCCGGGTGAGACGGCCATGCCCTGCTTCGTCCAGACCTCGTCGGCCTCGCGCAGGGTGAGCTTGTCGGTGGCCGCGGCCGGCCGGTTCAGCGCACCGACGGCGAGGGCGTACTGCTCGGGGGCGAGGTCGGTGTGCAGGGCCTTGGCGAGTTCGTCGGCGGTCGCGCCGCGCGCGCCGGGGAGCAGCATGGCGAGCACGGTGGCCAGGCCGGACGGCGAGACCACAGTGTTGCGCCCGGCGGCGTCCGGCTGTGCGGTGAGGGCGTGCAGGAGGTCCAGGCCGAAGGCGTCGGTGGCCCGGGCGGTGGCCGCGATCCGGGCGGGGTCCACGGCGGGGCGGGAGGCCGGAGCGGCGGCCCGCAGTTCCCCGGTGGCGGCGGCTCCGGTGCTGCCGCAGCCGCTGAGCAGCGGCGCGGCGAGGGCGGCGGCGAGGAGCAGCGCCGCCGGGCGACGGCGGTGGGTTCCGAGCGTGCTGCGGTTCGTCATGGCCCTTCGACGTGCCGCCCGGGGAACGGGTTCCGGTCCCCGGGCCGCGGCCGTCGGGTCAGTCCCAGAGCGCGCCGAGCTCCAGCAGTTCGTCCCGGTGCTCGATCCGCTCGACCCACTCCCCGGGCCAGACCGCCTCGCCGTGGTGGGCGCCGGCGAAGGCGCCGGTCAGGCAGGCGAGCGAGTCGGAGTCGCCGCTGGAGTAGGCGGCCCGGCGGACGGCGGCCACCGGGTCGTCGGGCAGCAGCAGGAAGCAGAGCAGCCCGGTGCCGAGGGCCTCCTCGGCGATCCAGCCCTCACCGGTGGCCAGGCAGGGGTCGGCCTCGGGGTCGGGCGCGACGAGCGCGGCCTCCAGCCGGTCGAGCACCTTGAGGCAGTCGTCCCAGCCGCGGGCGATGACGGCCTGCGGGGAGGCGCCGTGCCAGCGGTCGGCGAGGTCGCCGAGCCAGAACTCGTCGTACCGCTCGCGGCTCGCCAGCGCGTACGCCCGCAGCGCGGCGGGCAGGTCGGCGGGCGGGAGGCCGTCAGCGAGCCGGCGCACGGCGTACGCGGTGAGGTCACCGGCGGCGAGTGCGGTCGGGTGGCCGTGGGTGAGGGCGGACTGCAGCTGGGCGGCGCCGGACAACTGCCGGGCGTCCAGCTCGCGGACCAGCCCGATCGGGGCGACCCGCATGTTGGCGCCGCAGCCCTTGGAGCCGACGTCACTGGCCTGCTGCCAGCGGTACTGCTCGCGGCTGAGCCGCTCGCAGGAGCGCAGACAGGTCATGCCGGGGGCGCGGTTGTTCTGCGGGGAGCGCCACCAGTCGACGAACTCCTCGCGGACCGGCCGGGCCAGTCGCAGCGGGGTGAGCGGCCCGCGGGCCAGGGCGGTCCGCAGGCCGCGGCCGAGGGCCAGCGTCATCTGGGTGTCGTCGGTGACCAACGCCCGCCCGGGCAAGGGGAGTCGCCGCCAGTCCGGGTGTTCGGCGGCGATCCGTTCGATGTCCTGGAACTCGGTCAGCCGGCCCAGCGCGTCGCCGATCGCCAGCCCCAGCAGTGCCCCTGTCGCCTTGCCCACGGCGTTCTCCCCCTCGCTCGTCCCGGCCGGGCCCGGCGCTCAGACCTCGACCAGCAGTTCCTTGAGTCCGCGGATCACGTAGCCCGGGTTCCACTCGGGCTCGCGGACCGGCCGCAGGCCCGGGGCCCGGCGCAGCAGCGTGCCGTAGGACTCGGTGAGCTCCAGTCTGGCGAGCGGGGCGCCCAGACAGAAGTGGATTCCGGCACCGAAGGTGATGTGCGGATTGTCGGTGCGGCCGAGGTCGAGGCGGTCGGGGTCGGCGAAGCGCTCCGGGTCACGGTTGGCGGAGCCGAAGAGCAGGGCGATCTCGGCGCCGCGCGGGACGGTGACGCCGCGGACCTCGATGTCCTCCAGCACCCAGCGCTCGAACATCTGCAGCGGGGTGTCCCAGCGCATCAGTTCCTCGACGGCGGTGGGCAGCAGGTCGTCCACCGCGCCGCGCAGCCGGGCGAGTTCGTCGGGGTGGCGGAACAGCGCCCACCAGCCGTTGCCGGTGGTGTTGACGGTCGCCTCGTGGCCGGCGTTGAGCAGCAGCACGCAGGTGGAGACCATCTCCTGCTCGCTGAGCGCGTCGGAGCCCTCCTGGGCCTGGACGAGCGCGCTGATCAGGTCCTCGCCCGGGGCCGCCCGGCGCTCGCGGATCAGCCCGCGCAGGTAGTCGGAGAACTCGGTGCTCGCGGCGACGGCCCGCCGGGCGGTCTCCTCGCTCGGGTTGAGCTCGAACATGCCGGTGATGTCGGCGGACCAGGGGCGCAGCAGGTGGCGGTCGGACTCGGGCACGCCGAGCATCTCGGCAATCACGGCGACCGGCAGCGGCTCGGCGACGGTGGCGATCAGGTCGCCGCCGCCGGCCGCGAGCAGTTCGTCGACCAGTTCCCCGGCCAGCCGCCGGACGGTCGGCCGCAGCCCCTCGACCATGCGCGGGGTGAAGGCCTTGGAGACCAGGCGGCGGATCCGGGTGTGGTCGGGCGCCTCCAGGTCGAGCAGCCCGTGGTCGTTGAGGGTGTGGAAGGGCTCGTGCGCCGGGTCGGGCTCGGGGCGGCCGAACTCCTGGTGGCTGAACCGGTGGGTGTAGGTGCGTCCGAGCCGCCGGTCGCGCAGCAGGGCGCTGACGTCCTCGTGCCGCGAGACCAGCCACTGGTTCGTCGGTTCGTGGTACGCCACGGGCGCGTGCTCGCGCAGTTCGGCGTACGCGTCGTACGGGTGGGCCACGAACGCCGCCGACCAGGGGTCGAACTTCGCCGTCGTCGTCATCGGTCGATCACTCCAGGCCGTGAGGGGAAGCCGGAAGGATCATCGTACGCACGCGGTGCATTCGTAAAGAGATCCCTCCGGCCCTTCCGCTCCCGCCGCTCCCCCGCGCCTCAGGCCCGCTCCCGCACCAGCCGCCGCACCAGCTCCGGCAGCGCCGTCGAGATCGGCTCCCGGATCACCTCGGCCGCGGCCACGTCGTAGGGCGTCTCCTCGCCGTTCACGATGATCAGCTTCGCCCCGCTCCGCACCGCTTCGTACGGCAGCCCGGCCACCGGGAACACCTGGAGGCTGGTGCCGACCGCGATGAACAGGTCGCAGGCACGGGCGATCGTGTCGGCCCGGCCGAGCACCTCCTGGTCCAGGTTCTCGCCGAACATCACGATCCGCGGCTTCAGGATCCCCCCGCACTCCCGGCAGTCCGGGTCCGGCTCCCCGGCCTCGACCCGGTCCAGCGCCCGCGCCATCGACCCGACCGCCCGGCAGTCCAGGCACTGGGTCTCCCGGACGTTGCCGTGCAGTTCGAGCACCTTGCGGTCGGTCAGCCCGGCCCGCTGGTGCAGCCCGTCGATGTTCTGGGTGAGCACCCGCAGCGGCAGCCCGGAGCGTTCCAGGTCGACCAGCGCGCGGTGCCCGGCGTTCGGCTCCGCGGCCAGCTCGGCCGTCTCCAGCCGCATCCGCCAGGCCCGCTCGCGCACCTGCGGGTCGCCCCGGTACGGGCCGATGGTGACCAGTTCCTCGGCCGACGGGTCCCGGCGCCAAAGGCCCTGCGGGCCCCGGTAGTCGGGGATGCCGGAGTCGGTCGAGATGCCCGCGCCGGTGAGGACGGCGATCAGGGGGCGCTTCGCGTTCATACCCCGGACGGTACGGGCCCCGCGCCGCGGCGGCCACCGGGATTCCGGGCGCCGGAAATCCGGGTGCGCCCGGCCAACTCCCGCCGCACACTGGGCCGGTCACACGCCGTCGGTACGAAGGAGCCCCGTGCAGGGGGCAGTCAGCGTCTCGCCCGCCCGGATCCCCGAGCTGCTGCTCGGCCTGGCCGCCGTCCGCCCGGTGTTCCTCTGGGGCGCGCCCGGGATCGGGAAGTCCTCCCTGGTCAGGGCGTTCGCCGAGGCGCTCGGCCTGGAGTGCGTGAGCCTGGTCGGCACCCAGCTCGCCTTCGGGGTGGTCCTGGACACCTCCGGCTCGATGGACCGGCTCCTGCTCGGCAAGGCGCTGGGCGCGATCGCCTCCTACGCCGTCGCCCGGGACGTCCCGGCCGCCCGGGTGGTGCACTGCGACGCCGCCCCGCACGACGCCGGGTACCTCCCGGTCGAGGAGATCGCCGGCCGGCTCCGGGTGCACGGGCGCGGCGGCACCGTCCTCCAGCCGGGCATCGACCTGCTGGAGCGGGCCGAGGACTTCCCGCCTGGGGCGCGTGTACTGGTGATCACCGACGGCGAGTGCGACGTGCTGCGGGTGCGCCGCGAGCACGCCTTCCTCGTCCCGCGCGGCGCCGGGCTGCCGTTCACCCCGCACGGACCGGTGTTCCGGATGAGCCAGGCACCGTGTCCGGCCGCCGTCGACCCGCTACGCCGGCACCGCCCGGGGCGCCGCGCCGAACCGGACCAGCGGGGTGAGCGCGACCAGGTAGCAGGCGGCGGCGAGCGGGATGAAGGCCAGGTCGGCCCCGCTGGCGACGGTGCCGACCAGCATCAGCACCGGGCTCCACCAGCGCAGCACCCGGCCGGCCCTCACCGAGGCCGCGACCAGCAGCGCCAGCAGCCCGACGTAGAACAGCAGCGGGCCGACCTGGTACACGACCGGGAGCACCCCGGGGACGTCCTGGATCCGCCCGAACAGCCGCACCTGCTCCGCCTTGTCCCCCGCGGCCAGGCCGACGCCCAGGTCGATCCCGATCTGCACCAGCGAGGCCGCCAGGCCCGCGAACGCCGTCCCCAGCGCGGCGTTCGCGGCCAGCCGCCCGGCCGCGGTCCCGCGCGGGGCGAGCAGCCCGCGCAGTGCCCGCAGCACCGGGGCGAACAGCAGCAGGCCGGCGAACATCGCGGTGTGCCCGAGGGTCCAGCCGGGGCCGGGCTCGCGGGAGCCGGGCACCAGCCGGATGCCTCCGTAGAGGGCCATCAGGGCGGGGGCTCCGACGGCGGCGTAGCCGGCGAGGCGGCTGGTGCGGTTGGCGTTCATCTGACGATCTCCAGTGGTGTCCATGGCCCCGGGTCCGTGGCCGGTGTCCCGTTCCGACACCCCAGAGCCTCCCGGCCGACCCCCTCGTCGCGGATCACCCGCACCGGCGAAACCGGCCCCTCCCCCGCACGGGGGAGGCCCTCAGGACTCCCCCGCCACCACCGCGCCGGCCTCGTACGCGAACACCACCGCGTGCACCCGGTCGCGCAGCCCGAGCTTGCTCAGCACGTTGCTGACGTGGGTCTTCACCGTGTGCTCGCTGACCACCAGCTCGGCCGCGATCTCCGCGTTGGACAGCCCGCGGGCGAGCAGCCGCAGCGTCTCCTGCTCGCGCGCGGTCAGCTGCTCCAGCAGCCGGGACGGCGGCCGCACGGCCCGCTCCGGGCCGCCCGGGCGGCGGGCCGCGAACTCGCCGATCAGCCGTCTGGTCACCGAGGGTGCGAGCAGCGCCTCGCCCGAGGCCACCATCCGCACCCCGTGCGCCAGGTCGTCCCGCCGGACGTCCTTCAGCAGGAAGCCGCTGGCCCCCGCGTACAGCGCGTCGAAGACGTAGTCGTCGACGTCGAAGGTGGTCAGCATGATCACCTTGGTGGCCGGGAACTCCGCGCACACCCGGCGGGCGGCCTCCAGACCGTCCATCACCGGCATCCGGACGTCCAGCAGCAGCACGTCCGGGGAGTGCGCCCGCACCGCCTCGACGGCCTCGGCGCCGTCGCGGGCCTCGGCCACCACCTCGATGTCCGGCTGGGCGTCCAGGATCATCCCGAACCCGGCCCGCACCAGCTCCTGGTCGTCCGCGACCACCACCCGTATCGGCGTCATCCGCCCACCCTCTCCAGCCCGCCCGACGGCCCCAGCGGCAGCCGGGCACTCACCAGGAAACCCTCGCCCGCCGGGCCCGGCCCCGCCTCGGCCCGGCCGCCGCAGGCCGCCGCGCGCTCACGGATGCCGACCAGCCCGCGCCCGCCGGACCAGCCGGCCGCCGTACGGTCGGCGGTCAGCGGCACTCCACGGCCGTTGTCGGAGACCCGCACCTCCAGCGCCCCGTCGGCCCGCCGCACCCGGATCGCGACCCGGTCGGCGCCGGAGTGCTTGACGGTGTTGGTCAGCGCCTCCTGCACGATCCGGTACCCGGCCGCCTCCACGTCCGCGGGCAACCCGCCCAGCCCGTCGGCGAGTTCGAGGTCCACCCGCAGGCCCGCCGCGCGCACCCGCTCGGCCACCTCGGCGAGTTCGGCCAGCCGGGGCTGCGGCGCCAGCTCCCGCCCCGCCTCCGGGTCCTTCAACACCCCGAGCACCCGCCGCAGTTGGACCATCGCATCGCGGCCCGCGTCGCCGATGGTGTCGAAGGCGCGGATCGCCCGGTCCGGGTCGTCGCGCACCACCAGCGGCCCCGCCTCGGCCTGGATGACCATCAGCGAGACCGCGTGCGCGAGGATGTCGTGCATCTCCCGGGCGATCCGGGCCCGTTCCTCGGCGACCGCCCGGGCCGCGTCGCTGGCCGCCCGCACCCCGGCCTCCCGGGCCCGCTCCGCCTCCACCCGGGCCAACTGCCGCTGGCTGCGCACCAGCGCCCCGAAGACGAACGAACCGCCCGAGGTCAGCACGCTGAACAGCGCGCCGTTCGGCGAGTGGGTACCGATCACGTTGGCGACCACCACCACCGCCAGCACCGACCAGCGCTGCCACTCAGGGAAGCGCTCGGCCACCGTGTACATCCCGATCACCGCGTACAGCGGCACCTGCGGGTTCGCCGAGTGGGCCACCACCGACAGCAGCAGCGAGGGCAGGCTGCCGACCAGCAGCCAGAGCAGCGTGGCCCGTCGGCGCCAGGGCAGGAACAGCGAGGTCGACACCGCCAGCAGGTACACCCACCACGGCCAGTCGGTGTCGTCGTTGTAGACCGCCCAGATCGACACCGCCGCCGAACAGGCGGCCAGGAGGCCGTCCAGCACGTACGGGCTCAGCCCGGCCGTGCGGCCCGGCCGGCGCGCCGCGTGCTCCACCCTCGCACCTCCCCCGTACCCGGGGGCCCCGCCCCCGCGGAGAAGATCATGCCCTACCGGCAGAACCACCGGCAGCGCCCGGTCAGCCACCGCTGACCGTCACGCCGCCGGTCTCCGCCCGCGCGGTGATGGTGTGCGCCGCTCCCGGCTGCGAGGGGATCCGCACGTCCGCGCCGCCCGCCCCGGCCCGCGCGTCCACCGCGTACGCCTCCCCCGACGGCACCCGCAGCCGCACCCCGCCGTTGCCGACCCGGGCGTCCAGCGTGGCCGGGGCCGCCGCGAAGCCGGCCCGCACCCCGCCGTCGGTCGCGCTCAGGTGCACCGTCGGGGACGTCAGCCCGTCGGCCACCACCCCGCCGTTCTCCACCGCGGCGTCCACCTGGGCGGCCAGCCCGGTCAACCGGATCCCGCCGTTCTGCGCCTTGATCCGCACCTTGGTGCCGGCCGGCACCCGCACCGTGTACCCGACCCCGCAGGAGTCGCAGGTGTACGCCAGCCGCAGCACGCCGTCCGTCACCTCGTGGGTGGTCCGCGGCGCGCTCCCCCGGTAGGTCTGCCGCTCGACGACCTGCACCGAGTCCCCGGTGCCGATCACCTCGATGCCGCCGTCCTCCCCCTCGACCACCAGCTCCTGCACGTGGCCGGCCACCCCGTAGTCGACCGTCCGGTGCCGGTCGTCCCCCCAGGACGGCAGGCACCCCTGCATCCCCAGCACCACCGCCGCCGTGATCGCCACCGCGCCCAGCACCCGCCGCATGTCCGGTCCCCTTCGCCCGCCCCGTCGTCCCGACACCGAGAACCCTCCCGCCTCCGCCCCGCCGGGGCCTCCCCCGCCGGAGCGGTTCCCGGTGCTCCCCCGGGCGGGGGAGCCCGGCCCGGCGGGCGCCGGGAACGCCGCAGGGCGGCCACCCCGTGAGGGGTGACCGCCCTGCGATCAGTGCTGCGCGACTCAGCCGGTGTACGGGCCGTAGTCGTAGTCGTCCAGCGGAACCGCCTGGCCGGAGCCGGCGCCGAAGGGCGACAGGTCGTAGTCGTCGTAGCCGACGGCCGAGTACATCGCGGCCTTGGCCTCCTCGGTCGGCTCGACCCGGATGTTGCGGTAGCGGGGCAGACCCGTACCGGCCGGGATGAGCTTACCGAGGATGACGTTCTCCTTGAGGCCCAGCAGCGGGTCCGACTTGGCGTGGATCGCCGCGTCGGTGAGGACCCGGGTCGTCTCCTGGAAGGAGGCGGCCGACAGCCAGGACTCGGTGGCCAGCGAGGCCTTGGTGATACCCATCAGCTGCGGACGGCCGGAGGCGGGGTGACCGCCCTCGGCGACCACGCGACGGTTCTCGGTCTCGAAGCGGCCGCGCTCGACGAGCTCGCCCGGGAGCAGCTCGGCGTCGCCCGACTCGATGATCGTCACGCGGCGGAGCATCTGCCGGATGATGATCTCGATGTGCTTGTCGTGGATCGACACGCCCTGCGAGTTGTAGACCTTCTGGACTTCGGCGACCAGGTGGATCTGGACGGCACGCTGGCCCATGATGCGCAGGACGTCGTGCGGGTTGGTGGCACCCATGGTCAGCTTCTGGCCGACCTCGACCGCCTCGCCCTCGCTGACCAGCAGCTTCACACGCTTGGAGACGGGGTAGGCGATCTCCTCGCTGCCGTCGTCCGGGGTGATGACGATCTTGCGGGTCTTCTCGGTGTCCTCGATCCGCGCGCGGCCGGTGGCCTCGGAGATCGGGGCCACACCCTTGGGGGTACGGGCCTCGAAGAGCTCGACGACACGCGGCAGACCCTGGGTGATGTCGTCACCGGCCACACCACCGGTGTGGAAGGTACGCATGGTCAGCTGGGTACCGGGCTCACCGATGGACTGGGCGGCGATGATGCCGACCGCCTCACCGATGTCGACCAGCTTGCCGGTGGCCAGCGAGCGGCCGTAGCAGAAGGCACAGGTGCCGACGGCCGACTCACAGGTCAGGATCGAGCGGGTCTTGACCTCGCCGATGCCGTGGCGGATCAGCTCGTCGATCAGCACGTCACCGAGGTCGGTGTTGGCGGTGGCCAGCAGCTTGCCGTCGACGGTGATGTCCTCGGCGAGCATGCGGGCGTACACGCTGGTCTCGACGTCGTCGGCCTTGCGCAGCACGCCGTCGGCGCCCACGGAACCGATCGACAGCTTCAGGCCGCGCTCGGTGCCGCAGTCCTCCTCGCGAATGATGACGTCCTGGGAGACGTCGACCAGACGACGGGTGAGGTAGCCGGAGTCGGCGGTACGGAGGGCGGTGTCGGCCAGACCCTTACGGGCACCGTGGGTGGAGATGAAGTACTCCAGCACGGTGAGACCCTCACGGAACGACGCCTTGATGGGTCGCGGGATGGTCTCGTTCTTGGCGTTCGACACCAGACCACGCATACCGGCGATCTGGCGCATCTGCATCATGTTTCCACGAGCACCCGAGTCGACCATCATGAAGATGGGGTTCGTCTTCGGGAAGTTCGCGGCCATGGCCTCGGCGACCTCGTTGGTCGCCTGGGTCCAGATGCCGACGAGCTCCTGCTTGCGCTCGTCGTTGGTGATCAGACCGCGCTCGTACTGCTTCTGGACCTTCTCCGCCTTGGCCTCGAAGCCCTCCAGGATCTGGGGCTTGCTCGGCGGGACGATGACGTCCGAGATCGAGACGGTGACACCGGAGCGGGTCGACCAGTGGAAGCCGGCCGACTTCAGGTTGTCCAGGGTCGCCGCGACGACGACCTTGGGGTAGCGCTCCGCCAGGTCGTTGACGATCGCGGAGAGCTGCTTCTTGCCCACCTCGTAGTCGACGAACGGGTAGTCCTCGGGCAGCAGCTCGTTGAAGAGCGCGCGGCCCAGGGTGGTCTTCAGGCGGAAGGGCTCGCCGTCGAACCAGCTCGACTGGCCGTCCTCGTCCACCGGCGGGGTCCAGCCGCGGGGCGGGACGGTGCCGGCGCCGAGGCGCAGCTCGATCGGGGCCTGGACGTCCAGGTCGCGGGCGTCGAAGGCCATGATCGCCTCGGCGGTCGACGAGAAGGTGCGGCCGGCGCCCTTCACGTTGTCGCGGTCCGAGGTCAGGAAGAACAGACCGAGCACCATGTCCTGGGTCGGCATGGTGACGGGGCGACCGTCGGCCGGCTTCAGGATGTTGTTCGAGGACAGCATCAGGATGCGGGCCTCGGCCTGCGCCTCCGCGGAGAGCGGCAGGTGGACGGCCATCTGGTCACCGTCGAAGTCCGCGTTGAACGCGGTGCAGACGAGCGGGTGGATCTGGATGGCCTTGCCCTCGACCAGCTGCGGCTCGAAGGCCTGGATGCCGAGGCGGTGCAGGGTGGGCGCACGGTTCAGCAGGACCGGGTGCTCGGCGATGACCTCTTCGAGCACGTCCCACACGACCGGGCGGGCACGCTCGACCATGCGCTTGGCCGACTTGATGTTCTGCGCGTGGTTCAGGTCGACCAGGCGCTTCATCACGAACGGCTTGAAGAGCTCCAGCGCCATGGCCTTGGGCAGACCGCACTGGTGCAGCTTGAGCTGCGGGCCGACGACGATGACCGAACGGGCCGAGTAGTCGACTCGCTTGCCGAGCAGGTTCTGACGGAAACGACCCTGCTTGCCCTTCAGCATGTCGCTGAGGGACTTCAGCGGGCGGTTGCCCGGGCCGGTGACCGGACGGCCGCGGCGGCCGTTGTCGAACAGCGCGTCGACGGCCTCCTGGAGCATGCGCTTCTCGTTGTTCACGATGATCTCGGGGGCACCGAGGTCGAGCAGGCGCTTCAGGCGGTTGTTGCGGTTGATCACGCGGCGGTACAGGTCGTTCAGGTCGGAGGTCGCGAAGCGGCCACCGTCCAGCTGCACCATCGGACGCAGGTCCGGCGGGATGACCGGGACGCAGTCCAGGACCATGCCGTTCGGCTTGTTGCTGGTCTGCAGGAAGGCGGAGACGACCTTGAGGCGCTTGAGCGCACGGGTCTTCTTCTGGCCCTTGCCGGTGCGGATGATCTCGCGGAGGCGCTCGGCCTCCTCCGCCAGGTCGAAGGTCTCCAGGCGGTCCTTGAGGGCCGCGGCGCCCATCGAGCCGGAGAAGTAGGTGCCGAAGCGGTCGCGCAGCTCGCGGTAGAGCAGCTCGTCGCCCTCGAGGTCCTGGACCTTGAGGTTCTTGAAGCGGGCCCACACCTCGTCGAGGCGGTCGAGCTCGCGCTGCGCGCGGTCGCGCAGCTGCTTCATCTCGCGCTCGGCACCCTCGCGCACCTTGCGGCGCACGTCGGCCTTGGCGCCCTCGGCCTCCAGCTCGGCCAGGTCGGTCTCGGCCTTCTTGGCGCGGCCTTCGAGGTCGGAGTCGCGGCGGTTCTCGATCTGCTGACGCTCGACCGAGACGTGCGCCTCCAGGGACGGCAGGTCGCGCTGGCGGCGCTCGTCGTCGACCCAGGTGATCATGTAGGCGGCGAAGTAGATGACCTTCTCGAGGTCCTTCGGCGCCAGGTCGAGCAGGTAGCCGAGGCGGGACGGCACACCCTTGAAGTACCAGATGTGGGTGACCGGGGCGGCCAGCTCGATGTGGCCCATCCGCTCACGGCGCACCTTGGCGCGGGTCACCTCGACGCCGCAGCGCTCGCAGATGATGCCCTTGAAGCGGACGCGCTTGTACTTACCGCAGTAGCACTCCCAGTCCCGGGTGGGGCCGAAGATCTTCTCGCAGAAGAGTCCGTCCTTTTCGGGCTTCAGGGTGCGGTAGTTGATGGTCTCCGGCTTCTTGACCTCGCCGTGCGACCACTGGCGGATGTCGTCGGCGGTGGCCAGGCCGATGCGGAGCTCGTCGAAGAAGTTGACGTCAAGCACTGGTCGTCAAGCCCTCTTTCGTGATTCGAGAGTTTGTCTGTGGTCTGAGGGGGGCCTGGGGGCGGGCCGGCCGCGCGCTCCGGTTGATCCGGACGCGCGAGCCGGCCCGACCTCCGTCAGACCTCTTCGACGCTGCTCGGCTCGCGCCGGGACAGGTCGATGCCGAGCTCCTCGGCGGCGCGGAAGACGTCCTCGTCGGAGTCCCGCATCTCGATGGACTGGCCGTCCGAGGACAGCACCTCCACATTGAGGCAGAGCGACTGCATTTCCTTGATGAGGACCTTGAAGGACTCGGGAATGCCGGGCTCGGGGATGTTCTCGCCCTTGACGATGGCCTCGTAGACCTTCACGCGGCCGAGGACGTCGTCGGACTTGATGGTGAGCAGCTCCTGGAGCGCGTACGCAGCGCCGTACGCCTCGAGGGCCCACACCTCCATCTCACCGAAGCGCTGACCACCGAACTGCGCCTTACCACCGAGCGGCTGCTGGGTGATCATCGAGTACGGACCGGTCGACCGGGCGTGCAGCTTGTCGTCGACCAGGTGGTGCAGCTTGAGGATGTACATGTAGCCGACCGAGACCGGCATCGGGAACGGCTCGCCGGAGCGGCCGTCGAACAGCCGGGCCTTGCCGGTGGAGTTCACCAGGCGCTCACCGTCACGGGTGAGGGTGGTGTTGTCCAGCAGGCCGGTGATCTCGTCCTCGCGGGCGCCGTCGAAGACCGGGGTGGCGAGGTTGGTGCCGCCCTCGACCTGGTCCGCGCCGATCGCCTGGAGGCGCTGGGCCCACTCGTCGGCCAGGCCGGAGACGTCCCAGCCCTGCTTGGCGAGCCACCCGAGGTGGATCTCCAGGACCTGTCCCGGGTTCATTCGGGACGGGACACCCAGCGGGTTGAGGATGATGTCGACCGGGGTGCCATCCTCGAGGAAGGGCATGTCCTCGACCGGGAGGATCTTGGAGATGACACCCTTGTTGCCGTGACGGCCGGCGAGCTTGTCACCGTTGGTGATCTTGCGCTTCTGGGCCACGTAGACGCGGACCAGCTGGTTCACGCCCGGCGGGAGCTCGTCGCCCTCTTCGCGGTCGAAGACGCGGACGCCGATGACCTTGCCGGACTCACCGTGCGGGACCTTCAGCGAGGTGTCGCGGACCTCACGGGCCTTCTCGCCGAAGATCGCGCGGAGCAGGCGCTCCTCGGGGGTCAGCTCGGTCTCACCCTTCGGGGTGACCTTGCCGACGAGGATGTCACCGGTGACGACGTCGGCGCCGATCCGGATGATGCCGCGCTCGTCGAGGTCGGCGAGGACCTCCTCGGAGACGTTCGGGATGTCCCGGGTGATCTCCTCGGGGCCGAGCTTGGTGTCACGGGCGTCGACCTCGTGCTCCTCGATGTGGATCGAGGAGAGGACGTCGTCCTGCACGAGGCGCTGCGACAGGATGATCGCGTCCTCGTAGTTGTGACCCTCCCACGACATGAACGCCACGAGCAGGTTCTTGCCGAGGGCCATCTCGCCCTCGTCGGTGCAGGGGCCGTCGGCCAGCACCTGGTTGACCTCGACCCGGGCGCCCTCGTCCACGAGCACCTTCTGGTTGAAGGCGGTGCCCTGGTTGGAGCGGGTGAACTTGGCGGCGCGGTACGTGGTGTACGTGCCGTCGTCGTTGGCCACGGTGACGTAGTCGGCCGAGACCTCCTGCACCACACCGGCCTTCTCGGCGGTGATGACGTCCGCGGCGTCGACGGCGCAGCGGTACTCCATGCCGGTGCCGACCAGCGGGGCCTCGCTCTTCAGCAGCGGCACCGCCTGACGCATCATGTTCGAGCCCATGAGCGCGCGGTTGGCGTCGTCGTGCTCGAGGAACGGGATCATGGCGGTCGCGACCGACACCATCTGGCGCGGCGAGACGTCCATGTAGTCGATCTCGGAGCCCGGGATGTAGTCGATCTCGCCGCCACGGCGGCGGACCAGGACGCGCGGCTCGGCGAAGTGCAGGTCCGCGGTCAGCGGGGCGTTCGCCTGGGCGATGACGTAGCGGTCCTCCTCGTCGGCGGTGAGGTAGTCCACCTTCTCGGTGACGACACCGTCGACGACCTTGCGGTACGGGGTCTCGATGAAGCCGAAGGCGTTGACCCGGCCGTACGAGGCCAGCGACCCGATCAGACCGATGTTCGGGCCTTCCGGGGTCTCGATCGGACACATGCGGCCGTAGTGCGAGGGGTGCACGTCACGGACCTCGAAGCCGGCGCGCTCACGGGAGAGACCACCGGGACCGAGGGCGGACAGACGACGCTTGTGGGTCAGGCCCGACAGCGGGTTCGTCTGGTCCATGAACTGCGACAGCTGGCTGGTGCCGAAGAACTCCTTGATGGAGGCGACGACCGGCCGGATGTTGATCAGGGTCTGCGGCGTGATCGCCTCGACGTCCTGGGTGGTCATGCGCTCGCGCACGACGCGCTCCATGCGGGCGAGACCCGTACGGACCTGGTTCTGGATGAGCTCGCCGACGTTGCGCAGGCGGCGGTTGCCGAAGTGGTCGATGTCGTCGACCTCGACCACGATGTCGCGGCCGGTCTCGTCGCGCCACTCGGTCTCACCGGCGTGCAGCTTCACCAGGTACTTGATCGCACCGATGATGTCGGGCTCGGTGAGCACGCCGGAGTCCAGCGACTCGGCGTTGCCCAGCTTGCGGTTGAGCTTGTACCGGCCGACCTTGGCCAGGTCGTAGCGCTTCGGGTTGAAGTAGAGGTTCTCCAGAAGCGTCTGCGCGGCCTCGCGCGTCGGCGGCTCGCCCGGACGCAGCTTGCGGTAGATGTCGAGCAGCGCGTCGTCCTGGCCCTGGGTGTGGTCCTTCTCCAGGGTGTTGCGCATCGACTCGTACTCGCCGAACTCCTCGAGAATCATCTCGTTGGTCCAGCCGAGAGCCTTCAGCAGCACGGTGACGGACTGCTTGCGCTTGCGGTCGATGCGGACGCCGACCATGTCGCGCTTGTCGATCTCCATCTCCAGCCAGGCACCACGCGAGGGGATGACCTTGCAGGAGTAGATGTCCTTGTCGGACACCTTGTCCAGGGTGGAGTCGAAGTACACACCCGGGGAGCGGACCAGCTGCGACACGACGACACGCTCGGTGCCGTTGATCACGAACGTGCCCTTGTGGGTCATGAGCGGGAAGTCGCCCATGAAGACCGTCTGAGACTTGATCTCACCGGTCTCGTTGTTGGTGAACTCGGCCGTGACGAAGAGCGGGGCCGCGTACGTGAAGTCGCGGTCCTTGCACTCGTCAATGGAGTTCTTCGGCGGCTCGAAACGGTGGTCGCGGAAAGTCAGGGACATCGACCCGCTGAAGTCCTCGATCGGGGAGATCTCCTCGAAGATCTCCTCCAGACCGGACTTGGTGGGGACGTCCTGACCGGAGTCCAGCGCCTCCTCGACCCGGGTCTTCCAGGCCGCGTTGCCGAGCAGCCAGTCAAAGCTCTCGGTCTGCAGGGCCAGGAGGTTCGGGACCTCGAGGGGCTCCTTGATCTTCGCGAACGAGACGCGGAGCGGGGCGGTGGATGCGGCGGAATTGTTCGAGGCGTTGCGCGGCGCGGCCAAGAGGGGGGTCCTTCCGAGGGCTCGGAGCTCACTACGCGCGTACCAGCCGGGCCTGCTTGAGCCTGGATCCCGCCTCCCTCGCCACTGGCCTCCGCCGGGGTCGAAACCCCAGGTCAGAGCCGCTTTGCGGAGGCGATGCCAGACCCCATCAGGGCAACGCAAACTCCGGGCGACGAGTCACGGAGCAGCTAACAGGCAGCGCAAAGGGACAGTGTAGCCAATGGCCACACTGCTGTCCAGCTCTGATTCGGAAACCGAATCGGAGACTCCTCCCGGTAGCCGGCGGACGCGGACGCCCACCGGGTACTGCTCTAACTCACGTGGAGTCATTTCCCGCCGGAGCCGCTGGTTATGCATCCAGCCGCACACCAACCGGGCGGACTCGCGCCTTGAGAATCGCGCGCCTCGCCGGGTTCGTCAAGGGCCCGCAGGCGGCGCGGACCTCGACCCGTCTATCGGCCGGAACCCCTCCGGCGTTACAGAAGCCGTGGTCGGGGCCACTCTCGATGACGGTGATCACCATACTCCTCACCGCCGACAGTGCCGAGTGCGCGATCGGCCACACCGGTGGTTCCCGGCCCGGCCCGGCGCGCCCCCGGGAACGCAAAAGACCGGGCCGATCACCCGCAGGGGTGATCGGCCCGGTCTCAGGCCCCCTCAGAGGGGGCGAGAAGTCACTTGACGGTGACCTTGGCGCCGGCGGCCTCGAGGGCAGCCTTGGCCTTCTCGGCAACGTCCTTGGCAACCTTCTCCAGGACCTTGGCACCAGCGGTGTCAACGAGGTCCTTGGCCTCCTTCAGGCCGAGGGAGGTCAGGGTGCGCACCTCCTTGATGACCTGGATCTTCTTGTCGCCAGCGCCCTCGAGGATGACGTCGAACTCGTCCTGCTCCTCAGCGGCCTCGGCGGCCGGGCCGGCAACGCCGGCGGCGGCAACGGCGACCGGGGCGGCGGCGGTGACGTCGAACTTCTCCTCGAAGGCCTTCACGAAGGCAGCGAGCTCGATGAGGGTGAGCTCCTCGAACTGCGCGAGCAGCTCGTCCTGGGACAGCTTCGCCATGATGGCGTCCTTCCACTAAATCGGCAGGTGGTGCCGGATGTACGGGTTGGCGGGCGTACGGGCCCGCAGCGAGGCGTGAGCCTGCCGAATTACTCGGCGGCCGCGTCCTCGGCGGCGGGAGCCGGCGTACCGGCACCGCCCTGCTCGACCTTGTCGCGCAGCGCGTCCACAGTGCGGACGAGCTTCGACGGCAGGGCCTGGAAGAGCGCGGCAGCCTGGGACTGCTTGGCCTTCAGGGCACCCGCCAGCTTGGCGAGCAGCACCTCGCGGGACTCGAGGTCCGCGAGCTTCTTGATCTCATCGGCGGACAGCGCCTTACCGTCAAGGACACCGCCCTTGATGATGAGAGCGGGGTTCTCCTTGGCGAAGTCACGCAGAGCCTTCGCCGACTCCACCGGGTCACCGGTGACGAAGGCAACAGCCGTCGGACCGTTGAACAGGTCGTCGAGCTCGGAGATCCCGGCCTCGTTGGCCGCGATCTTGGTCAGCGTGTTCTTCACCACGGCGTACTCGGCGTTGTCGCCGAGCGAGCGACGCAGGGTCTTGACCTGCTTCACCGAGAGACCGCGGTACTCGGTCAGCAGCGCCGCGGAGGAGCCACGGAACTTGTCCGTGATCTCGGCGACGGCGGCAGCCTTGTCGGGCCTGGCCATAGGCTTACGCCTCCTTCCGTGATGTCGAAGTCCGGCCGACCGTGAAAGTCGACCATTCGGCCTCGAACCGACCGGAACGGAAGGAAAGCTCTTGCGCAAATGCAATGAGCCCCGGTGCGCAGGCGCACGGGGCTCGAAACGACCTCAACGGGATCCGCGCGGACGCGGCACCCGGAAATCGAAGCTCCAGACACACCTGCGCGGGCTGCCTGCGACGAATCGCAGATCCTTCGGCCACCGGCTCCCTGACGGGGGCGCGGCGACAACCAGCGGTCTTTGGCTTCGGCAACAGTAACCGGACTCGTCCGGACGACGCAAATCGCCCTCGGACGGGTGAACCGCGGCGGGCCCGGAGCGGCTCAGCGGGCCAGTGGGGAGACCGTCCGGACACCGGTGTCCACGGTGTCCGTCTCGCTCGGCGCCTGGGCCGAGAGCAGCGGGCCGGCCGGGTCCGAGTAGACCACCGAGTCGTCCGCCCGGCCGCTGTCCCCGGTGCCGGTGCGCTGGAGCCGGACCAGCTGGTCCTTGTCGTTCAGCCAGAGGTCCACGGTGAGCGAGACCGAGCCGCCGGGGGCCAGCGCGGTCCGCAGGCCGTCCCGGCGGGCCTGGGTCAGCTGGGACTGGGCGGCCGCGTACTTCTCCGCGGTGGTGGTCACCCGGTAGTGCTCGACGGTCGAGTCCTCGAACTTCTCCTCGCCGACGAAGCTCGGCTCCGCCCCGTCGGCGGTGGCCGCGGCCAGCGCCTCGACCGGGTTGAGCAGGTCGATCAGCCCCGCGTACGGGATCTCCTTGTGGCCGTCCGGGTCGGGCGGGACAGAGAAGCGCTCCCAGTGCTTGCCGCCGTTCCTGGCCGCGGTGGCCGGGTCACCGCCCTGGTAGGCGACGGTGTCCACGACGATCAGCTGCTCGGCGTCGCCGGGGGTGGAGCGCTTGATCTGCAGCGCCGTCTTCGGGGCCCAGAACAGCGTGCCGGAGCCCGCGTCCGCGCCCAGCCGGTAACTGACCTTGGCCCGGCGGGCGGTCTGCATGGCCAGCTGCGCGGAGAGCAGCACCCCGTGCGGCGAGCGGTCGGTCGGCTTGGCCGGCCCGGTCGGACCGGCGGTGGTGGCGGGGGCGCTGCTGGCGGTGGAGCCGACCGACGGCTTCGCGGGCGCGTCGCCGCCGCCGCAGCCGGTCAGCCCGCTCGCGAGCACGGCGACGACGGCCAGTGCCGCCAGCCGCTGCCGTCCCGCCATCGTCCGTTCCTCTCTCACCGGGCCACCTTGCCATCCGGGCCGGGCCCGGCCGGTGGCGGCCCCCCGGTCGCCCCCGAGCGGGGTCCGTCCGGCCCACCGGGTGGGCGGGACGGACCCGGGAGCGGGGTCAGTTGCCCGCGCCGGCGTTCTTGCCCAGCTGCGCCAGCTCGGCCATCTCGATCGTGTCGGACTTGTCCGGTGCGGTCGCGGCGACCGGGGTGCCGTAGTCGGAGTAGGTGACGCTGAACTTCATCGCACCGGCCTTGCTGTCGGCCTGCCCGGCCTGCTTCACCACCAGCTGGTCGGCGTCCACCCAGACGTCGATCGTCTCGCTGGTGACCCCCGCGGTGGACAGCGACTTCTTCATCCGGTCGACCTGCTCCGGGGACAGCTTGTTGCCGTTGGCCGCCACCAGGTCGGCGACCTTCAGCGTGCCGGTGTAGTGGGTGGTCGGCTTGCCGCCCACCGTCTCCTTGCCGACCTCGGTCACGCCGCCGGAGGCGATCAGGGCCTGCACCGCCTCGACGGGGTCGGCCTTCTTCAGCTGGTCGGCGCTGTTGGCACCGCCCTGCAGCTTGGAGATGTCGTCGTAACCGACGTGCACCCAGTGCCGTCCGTCGGTGACCTGGGCGAACTGGCCACCGAGCTTCATGTACATGCCGTCGTTGACGAAGCGGTACGTGAACGCCGTGCCGCCCAGGCCGGCGGCCATCTTGTCGGCGCCGGGCAGACCGGCCATGTCCATCGTCATCTCGCCCTGGAGGCCGTCGGCCCAGCCGAGGGCGCCGTCGACCTTCATCGAGATGCCGCCGACGGTGACCTCCTCGTCGATCTTGGCCGACTTGGCCGCGCCGGTCTTCTTGCCGACCTGCTCCAGGAAGACCGCCGGGCTCACCTTGGCCGGCGCGGCCTCCGGAGCGGCGGCGGTGGTCCCGGCCGCCGCGGTGGTGGGCGCGGCCGAGCCGGCGTTCTTGGCCCCCGAGTCGTTGTTGCAGGCGGTCGCGGTCAGCGCCAGGGCGGCGAGGACGACGGCGACGGCGGTCTTGCGGGTTCCAGCCATGGTGTTCCCCCCTTGAGAACCCCCGGGCGCGGACGCGCCCGGGGTCGGTAGCCGGTGGTGGTGGTTGCCGGGCCCGCTCAGCCGAAGAGCTTGAGCAGGTCGGCCTGGGAGCCGAGGTCCCCGGCGGCGGGCGCCTCGACCTTGGTGCCCTTGCCCAGGTCGGAGTACGTGACCGTGACGGCCTGCGACGCGCCGTTGGTGTCGCCGTACTCCTGGTACTTGACCAGCTCCTGCTTGTCGTTCAGCCAGAGGTCGATGGTCAGGGTCTTGCCGTCCTTCTCCAGCGTCTTCTGGACGGACTGGCGCTGCTCCGGGGTGAGCGAGGTCATCCCGGCCACCAGGGCGGCGCTGTCCTCGACGGCCCGCAGGTGGGTGGTCTGGACGCCGTCCACGCTCTCCTGGCCGACCTTGGTCAGCTTGCCGCTGCCGGCCGCGACGGTGAGCTGGGCGACCGGGTTCATCATCTGGCCCATCACCCCGAAGCCGGCACCCATCTCCTCCGAGGCGGGCACCTTGACCCAGTGCTTCCCCTGGAGGGCCGCGGCCGTGGCGTCGTCGCCGCCGACGTAGGCGTCCGCACCGATCACCCGGACCTTGAGCTTCTTGCCCCCGAGGTCGCTGGACACGTCCACGGCGACCTTGGCCGGGTCCTTCCAGTCCGCGGTGCCGCTGCCGCCCGGGGCGGAGGGGTCCGAGGACGTCATCGCGACCTTGCCGTTGCCCGCCTTCTGCATCACCAGGGCGGCGGCGGTGAGGGCGGCCTTCGGGTCCGCGGTCAGCCCGGCCGCGGCGGCGGCCGCGCCGGCGTCCTTGGCGTCGGCGGCCGTGCTCTTGGAGTCGCCCTTGCTGCCGCAGGCGGTCAGGGCGGCCAGCAGCACGGCGGCGGTCGCCACGGTCGACGCGAGGCGGACAGCACGCATGGAAGTACCCCCGTATATTCTTCGGAAGAGCCGGTCATCGGCTTCTTCTCAGCGGACTCTAACGGATCGCCAGGAGCGAACCGCACCGGATATCCCGCTCCCGTCAGCCGGTCGCGGCGGGCGTCGTCTCCCCCGCCCCGGAGGGTGAGACATCGGTCGTGGTCACCGTGGTTCCGGCACTCCCCCGGGCCGTCTCGCGCAGCCTCAGCAACCGCTGGCCGGGGCCGACCCAGACGTCGTACCCGATCTCCGCGACCCCGCGCTGCCGGTACCAGCCCACCACCGAGGCGAGTTGCTGCGGGCTCAACTCCCGGTCCGCGCCGTAGTAGTCGGCCACCGGGGCGGCCCCCTGGTAGTGCGCGACGGTCGATCCGGCCAACTGCTCGCCGCCGAGCGAGCGGAGCCGGTCGGTCTGGGCGATCGCGTACGCCCGGCTGCCCGGGTTGGTGACCAGCGCGGTCATCCAGCCGCCCGCGTAACCACCGGGGTCGGGGCCGGCCGCCGGGTCGAGCGACTCCGCGGTGACCCGCTCCGCGTGCTTGGTCGCGCCGCCCTGGTAGGCGAGGTCGATCCCGCCGTCCCGGAGGGTCAGCCGGGCGGCGCCCAGTTCGTCGGTGACGGTCAGCGCGGCCTCGTCCCGGTCCCCCCAGACCAGCGTGCCGCTCGCGGTGCGCCGACCGTCCGGCCCCTCCCGCACCAGGTCGATCCGGGCGCCGCCGGTGTCGTCCAGCGCCTGGGCGGCGGTGAGCACCACCTGCTTGGGCGGTATCGGCGCGGGGTCACCGGGGACGCGCGCGCTCGGGACGGCCAGCATGCTGCAACCGGTGGTGGCGCCGAGCAGCAGCAGGGCCGCGAGGAGCACGGCGGGGCGAAGGGCGGGCGGCACGGCACACTCCGGCGGTCACGGATTCTCCACATGATCTGACCGGCAGAGCGTACGACGACTCGGCCAACCGTTCCCATCCACCCCGGGGGGAGCAACGACGGCGGGCCCGCACCCCCGGTGAAGGGGGTACGGGCCCGCCGTGCGGACTGCTCCGGAGCGCTGGGGCTCAGACCGCGGCCGGGTCCTCCTCGACGAGGAGGTTGCGGGTGCGGTTCGGGTCCACCTGGATGCCGGGGCCCATGGTGGTCGAGAACGCGGTCTTCTTGATGTAGCGGCCCTTGGCGGCGGACGGCTTGGCGCGGAGCACCTCGTCCAGCGCGGCGGCGTAGTTCTCGACCAGCTGCTCGTCGGTGAAGGAGGCCTTACCGATGATGAAGTGCAGGTTCGAGTGCTTGTCGACGCGGAACTCGATCTTGCCGCCCTTGATCTCGTTGACGGCCTTCGCGACGTCCGGGGTCACGGTGCCGGTCTTCGGGTTCGGCATCAGACCACGGGGACCGAGCACGCGGCCCAGGCGGCCGACCTTGCCCATGAGGTCCGGGGTGGCGACGACGGCGTCGAAGTCCAGGCGGCCCTTGGCGACCTCGTCGATGAGCTCGTCGGAACCGACGATGTCGGCGCCCGCAGCACGCGCGGCCTCGGCACGCTCGCCGGTCGCGAAGACCAGGACCCGAGCGGTCTTACCGGTGCCGTGCGGGAGGATCACGGTGCTGCGGACCATCTGGTCGGCCTTGCGCGGGTCGACACCCAGACGCATGGCGACCTCGACGGTGCCGTCGAACTTGGTGGTGCTGGTCGCCTTGGCGAGGCGGACGGCCTCGAGGGGGGCGTAAAGGCGCTCGCGGTCGACCTGGGCGTCCGCGGCCTTCAGGGCCTTGCTGCGCTTCATGGCTGCTCCTGAATGGTGAATGGAGTTGTGGTGTCTCGGGCCTGCGCGGGCCCTACCACAAGGGACAAGGGGGCTTTTCAGCCCTCGACGGTGATGCCCATCGACCGGGCGGTGCCGGCGATGATCTTCTCCGCGGCGTCCAGGTCGTTGGCGTTCAGGTCGGGCATCTTGGTGGTGGCGATCTCGCGGACCTGGGCGCTGGTGAGCTTGGCGACCTTGGTCTTGTGCGGCTCGCTGGAGCCCTTGTCGATGCCGGCGGCCTTCAGGATGAGGCGCGCGGCCGGCGGCGTCTTCGTGATGAAGGTGAAGGAACGGTCGTCGTAGACCGTGATCTCCACCGGCACGATCATGCCGCGCTGCGACTCGGTCGCAGCGTTGTAGGCCTTGCAGAACTCCATGATGTTGACGCCGTGCTGACCCAGCGCGGGGCCGACCGGCGGCGCGGGGTTGGCCGCACCGGCGTTGATCTGGAGCTTGATAAGCCCCGTGACCTTCTTCTTCTTGGGAGGCATGTCTCTCCGGGTCCTTCCGAGAGGTGATTGCTGGTGCGTGCGGAACCGGGGCGACACCCGGTCGCCAGCACACACATCGGACCAGGCTAACGCGTCCGCGCCGCTGGACCAAAACGGATTCGGGGCGGGGCCGTCGGCCCCGCCCCGAATCCGAAGACCGTGGGACTAGTTCTTCTGGATCTGGTCGAAGGAGAGCTCGACCGGGGTCTCCCGGCCGAAGATCTCGACCAGGCCCTTGACCTTCTTCGAGTCGGGGTTGATCTCGTTGATGGTCGCCTGGAGGGTCGCGAACGGGCCGTCGGTGACGGTGACCGAGTCGCCGACCTCGAAGTCCAGCACCTGGATCTCGCTCGGCTTGATCGGCGAGGGCTTGCCGGCCTCCTTGGCCGCCTGGCGCTCGACGTCGGGGGCGAGCATCTTGACGACCTCGTCCAGGGTCAGCGGGTACGGGTCGTAGGCGTTGCCGACGAAGCCGGTGACACCCGGGGTGTTGCGCACGACGCCCCAGGACTCCGGGGTGAGGTCCATGCGCACCAGGACGTAGCCGGGGAGCTTGTTCTGGCGGATGGTCTTGCGGTCGCCGTTCTTGATCTGGACGACCTCCTCCTGCGGCACCTCGGCCTGGAAGATGTACTCCTCGACGTTCAGCGAGACGGCGCGCTGCTCCAGGTTCTGCTTCACCCGGTTCTCGTAGCCGGCGTAGGTGTGGATCACGTACCACTCGCCCGCCGCGAAGCGCAGGTCCTCGCGGAACTTGGCGACCGGGTCGACCTCGGCCTCGTCCTCGGCCTCGGCGGCCTCCTCGGCGGCGGCCTCCTCGACCGACTCCTCGGCGGCGGGCTCCTCGTCGCCCTCCACGTGCAGCGCGGTCTCCTCGGCGGGCTCGCCGGCCTCGGCCTCGTCGTCCGCCTCGACCTCGTCCTCGTCGCTGTCCGCGGCGTCCACGATCTGCTCGGCGGACTCGACGTCGTCAGCCAGCTCGGCCGCGTCCAGCTCGGCGGCGACATCCGCCTCGCGGACGGTCTCGTCGGCGTCGTACAGGGGGGACTCAGACACGGTGGCTGCTTCTTTCCTGGAGATGGTGAAGGTGGCGCGCTCCGGAACCGGACCGGCGCGCAGCCGCTCGCGCGGGCGCCAGGAGAGGTCTCGGAGACTTCAACAGTACCGAGTCCACGGTACGCGCGCGTACGTCCGCCGCCGACAGCTCGACCCGGGCCGATGATTTCGGCCCGGGTCGGGGGTGGTTCTCGGGGTGGGGTTCGATCAGCCGAAGACGAAGAGGCTCAGCTTGGAGAAGCCGTAGTCCAGACCGGCGACCACGGCCATCATGACCACGACGAACGTGACCACGACGGCGGTGTAGTTGGTGAGCTCACCCTTGGTGGGCCAGACGACCTTGCGCAGCTCGGCGATGATCTGGCGGTAGAACAGACCCATTCGCGCGAACAGGCCCTTCTTGGCCCGCTTGCCGGACTTCTTCTGCTTGCCGGACGTCTTGTCGCCCTCGGCAGCAGTGGTCTCGGCAGCGCCGTCGGTCCCCTCAGGGTTGCCGCTCTCAGGCGTTGCGGTGGAGCCCGTGGTCTCCGTCACTCGTCCTCACCTGAATCCGGGTCCGGCCAACATCACCTGCGTACCCGGAACAGGCACGAGCGGTCGGCTTAAGCGGTGCTGATCGGTGCCCTCTCCGCATCAAGCCCGCTCGCTCTGTGGAGCGAACGGGCTGGAAACGGATCGAACAGCAGGGCAAGAGGGACTTGAACCCCCAACCGCCGGTTTTGGAGACCGGTGCTCTACCAATTGAGCTATTGCCCTACGGAGTCTGACGACTCCGGTGTCGACCAACCTACCGCATCTCCCCCGACTGTCTGCACAGGCGGTGAAAGCTCCGGTTCTTTTTCGGCGGGCCGTCGAGCAGTGAGTGTACGTGGTCGAGGGGTGTTTGGTCGAACCTCTTCTTCCGGGACCGCCGACCGCCCGGCAGATGTCCGGCCCGGGGCGGCGGCCGCCGACGGATCGGCGGGGGCCGCGATGCGGACGGAGCCGTACGGATGCTGAAACCACGCTGCCCGGTCCGTCCCGGTTCTGCGACGATGCAGGCATGAGCGCTTCCACCCCGCAGCCCGACCAGTCCGTCCGTCCCGCCGACCGCCGGGTCTCCGCCCGGATCGGCGCGATCGCCGAGTCCGCGACCCTCGCCGTGGACGCCAAGGCCAAGGCCCTCAAGGCCGCCGGCCGCCCGGTGATCGGCTTCGGTGCCGGCGAGCCCGACTTCCCCACGCCGGACTACATCGTCGAGGCGGCCGTCGAGGCCTGCCGCGACCCGAAGAACCACCGCTACACCCCGGCGGGTGGCCTGCCCGAGCTGAAGGCCGCGATCGCCGCCAAGACGCTGCGCGACTCCGGCTACGAGGTGGACGCCTCCCAGGTGCTGGTGACCAACGGCGGCAAGCAGGCGATCTACGAGGCCTTCGCCGCGATCCTGGACCCGGGCGACGAGGTGATCATCCCGGCGCCGTACTGGACCACCTACCCCGAGTCGGTCCAGCTGGCCGGCGGCGTCCCGGTGGAGGTCGTCGCCGACGAGACCACCGGCTACAAGGTCTCGGTCGAGCAGCTGGAGGCCGCCCGCACCGAGAACACCAAGGTGGTGCTGTTCGTCTCGCCGTCCAACCCGACCGGCGCGGTGTACACCGAGGCCGAGGCCGAGGAGATCGGCCGCTGGGCGCTGGAGCACGGCCTGTGGGTGCTCACCGACGAGATCTACGAGCACCTGGTCTACGGCGACGCGACCTTCACCTCGCTGCCGGCCCTGCTGCCCGAGCTGGCCGACAAGTGCATCGTGGTCAACGGCGTCGCCAAGACGTACGCGATGACCGGCTGGCGGGTGGGCTGGGTGATCGGCCCCAAGGACGTCATCAAGGCCGCGACCAACCTCCAGTCGCACGCCACCTCGAACGTCTCCAACGTCGCCCAGCGCGCCGCGCTGGCCGCCGTCGCGGGCGACCTGGACGCGGTGGCCGCGATGCGCGAGGCCTTCGACCGCCGCCGCAAGACCATCGTGCGGATGCTCAACGAGATCGAGGGCGTCCTCTGCCCCGAGCCCGAGGGCGCGTTCTACGCCTACCCGTCGGTCAAGGGCCTGCTGGGCAAGGAGATCCGCGGCAAGCGCCCGCAGACCTCCGGCGAGCTGGCCGCCCTGATCCTGGACGAGGCCGAGGTCGCGGTCGTCCCGGGCGAGGCCTTCGGCACCCCCGGCTACCTGCGGCTCTCCTACGCGCTCGGGGACGCCGACCTGGTCGAGGGCGTCGGCCGGCTGCAGAAGCTGCTCGGCGAGGCCCGCGACTGACCCCTTCGTCAACCCGGCGCACGGGGTTCACGCTCCACACCGCCCCCTTTCACCCCTTCGGGGGACGGAAAGGGGGCGGTTCCCGTTCGGGGGCCGGATGCGGCAGTATCGGCGAATGGAACGCCTGTTGAACCCGCGAGACGTCAGGGGCCTCCCGAAGGCCCATCTGCACCTGCACTTCACCGGCTCGATGCGGCCCGCCACCCTGCTGGAACTGGCCGACAAGCACGGCGTCCGGCTGCCGGAGGCCCTCAGCTCCGGCGAGCCGCCCAAGCTGCGGGCCACCGACGAGCGCGGCTGGTTCCGCTTCCAGCGGCTCTACGACACCGCCCGCTCGGTGCTCCGGGACGAGTCGGACATCCGCCGGCTGGTGCTGGAGACCGCCGAGGACGAGCGGCGGGACGGCTCCCGCTGGCTGGAGATCCAGGTCGACCCGACCTCCTACGCGCCCCGGCTGGGCGGGCTGATCCCCGCGCTCGAGCTGATCCTCGACGCGGTCCGGCAGGCCTCGGCGGCCACCGGGGTGGACATCCGGGTGCTGGTCGCGGCGAACCGGATGAAGTCCCCGATGGACGCCCGGACGCTGGCCCGGCTGGCGGTCCGCTACGCCGACCACGGGGTGGTGGGGTTCGGCCTCTCCAACGACGAACGCCGCGGCCTGGCACGGGACTTCGACCGGGCCTTCGAGATCGCCCGGAAGGGCGGGCTGCTGGCCGCCCCGCACGGCGGCGAGTTGGCCGGGCCGGAGTCCGTGCGGGACTGCCTGGACGACCTGGGCGCCGGCCGGATCGGCCACGGCGTGCGGGCCGCCGAGGACCAGCGGCTGATGGCCCGGCTGGCGGACCGCCAGATCACCTGCGAGGTCTGCCCGTCCTCCAACGTCTCGCTCGGCGTCTACGAGCACCCCGAGGAGGTGCCGCTGCGGCGGCTGTTCGACGCCGGGGTGCCGCTGGCGCTCGGCGCGGACGACCCGCTGCTGTTCGGCAGCCGACTGGCCGCCCAGTACGACCTGGCCCGCACCGCCCTGGGCTTCAGCGACGCCGAACTCGCCGAGCTGGCACGGCAGTCGGTGCGCGGCTCGTGCGCGCCGGAGGCCGTCCGCAAGGAGCTGCTGGCGGACATCGACGGCTGGCTGGTGGGCGTCCCGGAGCCGGTCGCGAGCCCCGCCCGGCCCCTCGCCGGTTAGAGCTTGACGCCCACCATCACGGGCTCGTTCACCAGCTCCACCCCGAAGGCCTCGCGGACCCCGTCCCGGATCTCCCGGGCCAGGGCCAGCAGGTCCTCGGCGGTGGCCGCACCGCGGTTGGTGAGCGCCAGGGTGTGCTTGGTGGAGAGGGTCGCCGGGCCGTCGCCGTAGCCCTTGCCGAAGCCCGCCCGGTCGATCAGCCAGGCCGCCGAGGTCTTGGTGCAGCCCTCCGGGGCCGGGTAGGCGGGGGCGTTCTCGGTGCCCGGACGGGTGCGGAAGGACTCGTACTGCGCCGCCGTGAGCACCGGGTTGGTGAAGAAGGAGCCGGCCGACCAGGTGTCGTGGTCCGCCGGGTCGAGCACCATGCCCTTGCCCGAGCGCAGCCCCAGCACCGCCTCGTGGGCCTCGCCCAGCGGCACCCGCTCACCCTGCTCGACCCCGAAGTGCCGGGCCACCTCGGCGTACTTGACCGGGGTGGAGAGCCCGGCGTGGTCCGCCAGCGCGAACCGGACCCGGAGCACCACGTAGCGGTCCGGCTCGGCCTTGAAGCGGCTGTGCCGGTAGGAGAACGCGCACTCGGCGTTCGTCAGGGTGACCACCCGGTCCTCGGCGCGGTCGTACGCGACCACCTCGGTGACCGTCTGGGCCACCTCCTGGCCGTAGGCGCCGACGTTCTGCACCGGGGTCGCGCCGGCCGAGCCGGGGATGCCGGCCAGGAACTCGATCCCGGCCAGGCCGTGCTCGCGCACCGTGCGGGCGACCGCCTCCGACCACACCTCGCCGGCCGCCAGCTCCAGCACCGTGCCGTCCAGGGCGAAGCCGGTGGTGGCGATCCGCAGCACCGTGCCGGGGAAGCCGGCGTCGCCGATCACCAGGTTGGAGCCGCCGCCGATCACCAGCAGCGGCTCGCCGGCCGCGTCGGCGCCGCGGACGGCGGCGATCACCTCGTCGTCGGTGTGGGCGGTCACCAGTCGGCGGGCCGGGCCGCCGAGCCGGAGCGTGGTGAGCGGGGCGAGGGGGGCGTCGTTTTCTACCAGCACGCCCACCAGCGTACGGGGACGGGGGCGGCCGGCCGGCCGCCCCCGTGGCCCGGGCCCGCCGCTCAGGCCTTCGCCGCCTCGGCCGGAACCGGCTGCCCGTCCGCGAGCGCGGTGGCCGCCCCGGCCCGGTCCGTCTCCTCGGCCCGGTCCGCCGCCTCGACGTCGTCGGCCTGCTCGGCTTCCGCGGCCCGGTCGGCGTCCTCGGCAGGCGCGCTCCCCTCAGCGGGCGCAGCCTCCTCGGCGGGCCCGCTCGCCGCCGCCTGCTCGGCGGCCACCGCCGCGACCGGCTTCGCCCGGCCCGGCAGCAGCAGCGCGCAGGCCCCGGCCGCCAGCACCACCGCGGCCCCGACGTACAGCGCGGGCACCATCGCGTCGACGAAGGTCCGCGCCGAGCCGTCGCCGCCCTGCTCCGAGAAGACCGCCGCCAGCACGGCCACCCCGAGCGCGCCGCCGACCTCGCGCAGCGCGTTGTTGGCGCCGGAGGCGATGCCCTGCTCCTCCGGCCGGACGCTGTCCATCACCATCGCGGCGGTCGGCGCGAAGTACATCGACATGCCGATTCCGCACATCACCACGGCGGGGACGACCGGGCCGTACGCGTAGTGCCCCAGCCCGGCGTTGATCGCCGCGTACAGCCCGAGCCCGACGCCCTGCAGCACCAGCCCGCCGACCACGATCGGGCGGCCGCCGAAGCGGTCGGCCAGCAGGCCGGCCACCGGCGCGACGATCAGCCCCACCCCGGTCCACGGGAGCATCCGGATGCCGGCCTCCTGCGGGGTGTAGCCGCCGACGGTCTGGAGGTGCTGGCTGATCAGGAAGATCGAGCCGAACATCCCGAGCGACATCAGCAGGCCGGAGGCGTTGACGGCGGTGAAGGTCTTGTTGCGGAACAGCCGCATCGGCAGCATCGGGTGCTCGGCACCGCGCTGCTCGTACCGGACGAAGGCGATCAGCAGCAGCACGCCGCCGGTCAGCGCGGTCAGCACCAGCGGGCTGGTCCAGCCGTCCGGGTTGCCGCGGATCAGGCCGAGCACCACGCCGAACAGGCCGAGGCTGACCAGCACCGTGCCGACCGTGTCCAGCGCCGGGCTCGCGCCCCTGCTCTCCCGCAGCTTCAGGGCGGCCAGCGGCACCAGCACGAGGCCGACCGGGACGTTCACCCAGAAGATCCACTGCCAGGAGAACTGCTCGGTCAGGGCACCGCCGACCAGCGGCCCGGTGGCGATGGCGAGGCCGTTGACGCCCGCCCAGATGCCGAAGGCCATGCCGCGCTTGGCCGCGGGGATGGCGGCGGTCAGCAGGGTGAGGGTGAGCGGCATCGACACCGCGGCGCCGACGCCCTGGACGGCCCGGGCGGCGATCAGCTCGCCGATGCCGGGCGAGAGCGCGGCCGCGGCCGAGCCGGCCGTGAAGAGCGTGAGCCCGATCAGGAACATCCGGCGGCGGCCGAAGCGGTCGCCGAGCGCCGCGCCGAACATCAGCAGCACGGCGAAGGACAGGGTGTAGGCGCTGACCGTCCACTCCAGGTCGGAGAGCCCGCCGCCGAGCTCCTCCCGGATGGACGGCAGCGCGGTGGTGACGACCAGGTTGTCCAGGGCGGCCATGAAGCCCGCGAGGGCCGTGATCACCAGGGTCCAGACGCCGGTGCGGCCCAGGCCCGGCTTCTCCGCCGCGCCCCCCGGCGCGTTCCCGGCCGTGTTGTCCGTCATGACTTCCCCCACCGTTTCCTAGATAGTTATTGATCACTAACTTTCCGGGGCCGGGAAAAGGCCGCACGGACCCCGCCGTACGACCCGCTCCCCCGACTGCCTACCCGGCCGTCCGCTCCGCCGTCTTCCCGGCCGTCCCGTCGGCCGTCCCGTCAGCCGCCTTGTCGCCGAACCCGTCCCAGATCCGGTGCTCCCTGGGGAAGCCCAGCGCCACCAGGGCGTTGATCAGCATCCCGTAGGCGAAGAACTCCGTGGTGCCCTCGACGTCTCCGCCGACCCGCTCCCGGACCCGCTCGAACAGCTCCCCCCACAGCCGCCGGGCGGTCTCGCCGATCTCGTCCTCGCCGGCCATCCGGGAGGCGAACACCGAGACGTAGAGCTGCATCTGCATCATCAGCTGCTCGCTGTCCTCGACCAGGCCCATGTAGGCCTCGGACATCGCCGCGGCGGCCTCCTCGCCGGTCAGCCCGGTCGACGCCTCGTCGAAGACCCGCCAGGTCTCCTCGATGCAGCGCTCGGCGGCGGCCGTGAAGATCGCCTGCTTGCCGGCGAACAGTCGGAACAGGTACGGCTGCGAGACGCCCACCCGGCGGGCGATCGCCTCGGTGGAGGTGCCCCGGTAGCCGTTCCTGGCGAACTCGATCACCGCGGCCCGGACGACGCTCTCGCGCCGCTCCTCCGCACTCATCCGCATGCTCGTCTTCGCCATGGGAGCAAAGTTAGTGACCAATCACTATCTCCGCAAGGCCCCGGGCGCCCCGAACCCTCCGGAAAGCACGGACCGCCCGGCGGCCCGTGGCACGGGCTACCGGGCGGTCGACGCCGGAGGAGGGGGGCTCAGGCCAGCCGGACGACCGCCCGCGACATCCCCAGCACCTTCTGCCCGCCCGAGGTGGCCAGCAGGTCGACCTGCACCTTGCGGTCGTCCAGCTTCTTGGCGACCTTGGCCGAGACCTCGATCACCGCGCCGACCCCGTCGTTCGGCACCGGCACCGGCCGGGTGAAGCGCACGCCGTACTCGACCACCGCGGCCGGGTCGCCGACCCAGTCGGTGACCACCCGGATCGCCTCAGCCATGGTGAACATGCCGTGCGCGATGACGTCCGGCAGGCCGACCTCCAGCGCGAACTTCTCGTTCCAGTGGATCGGGTTGAAGTCGCCGGAGGCGCCCGCGTACTGCACCAGTGTGGCGCGGGTCACCGGGAAGGACTGCGCCGGCAGCTGGGTGCCGACCTCGACCTCGTCGTAGTTGATCGCCATCGCGCTCACTCCCCCGCCACGTCGGCGGCCCGGGCCACCAGCGTCATGATCGCCGTCACCACGTGCTCGCCGGTCTCGTCCGCCACCTCGCCACGGACGGTGAGCACGTCGTTGCCCGCCAGCGACTTGATGTTGTCGATGGTCACCGCGACCGTCAGCCGGTCGCCGGCCTGCACCGGGCGGCTGTACTGGAACTTCTGGTCACCGTGCACCACCCGGCTGTAGTCCAGACCCAGCTCGGGGTCCTCGACCACCTGGCCGGCCGCCCGGAAGGCGATCGCGAACGGGAAGGTCGGCGGGGCGATCACGTCCTGGTGGCCCAGCGCCTTCGCGGCCTCCGCGTCGGTGTACGCCGGGTTGGCGTCACCGATCGCGGTCGCGAACTCACGGATCTTCTCCCGGCCGACCTCGTACGGATCGGTGGGCGGGTAACTACGCCCGATGAAGGCGGGGTCGAGCGCCATGGCAGCTCCTCGGAACACGGTGGAACGCGGACGGGTACGAAAATGACTCCGGACCGCACCCCCTGTTGAGGGGTGCGGTCCGGAGTCGAAGACCTGAATTCACACAGGCCCGGCGCCCTGCGACAGGGTCAGCGGGTCTCGCGGTGCGCGGTGTGCGAGTTGCAGCGGGGGCAGTGCTTCTTCATCTCAAGACGGTCCGGGTCGTTACGCCGGTTCTTCTTGGTGATGTAGTTCCGCTCCTTGCACTCCACGCAGGCCAGCGTGATCTTCGGGCGGACGTCGGTGGCAGCCACGGGAGTGCCTTCCTTGGACAACGAATAAGAACACAACAAGAGTAGCCGACCGGGAGTGCGATCTCCCGACCGACTACGCGGGGTAGCGGTGACCGGACTTGAACCGGTGACACAGCGATTATGAGCCGCTTGCTCTACCAACTGAGCTACACCGCCACAGTGATCAGCAGACCAGCCGAAGCTGACTGCCTTTCACCAGAGCCCCCATGCGGAATCGAACCGCAGACCTTCTCCTTACCATGGAGACGCTCTACCGACTGAGCTATAGGGGCGAACGAGGAAGAGATTACACGTTCCGCGCCCAGAGGTGAAATCCGTATCCCGGGGCCATGACCGCAGGTCGGCGCGGTGGACGGACGGACGATCCAAGGCAGGGTGTTCGATCGGCCGGTGAGCCGTGCGCCCCGAGCCGATACGACTATTGCCCGCCTCCCGGCACCCCGCCCCCGTGCGCCATAGGCTCGACCCTCATTGACCGGGGCACCGGCCGATCCCCCTCGGGGCCCCACTCCCCACGGGCCCCCGGGGCCCACTGGCCAGCGCGAGAAGGAGCCGGCGATGGACAGCGCAGCCGCCGACGGGCCGCACCCGGGGCCCGGCCCGGCGGCCAACCCGCTCGGGCACGGCCCGGTCCTGCTGCTCACCGGAGCCCGACTGGTCGACGGACGGGTGGTGGACGTCCGGATCAGCGGCGACCGGATCCAGGCGGTCGGCACCGTCGGCAGCCTCGGCCCGCTGCCCGCCCTGCCCGGCGCCCCCACCGTCACCACCGGCGCCCGGATCGACCTCCGCGGCTACCTGCTGCTCCCGGCCCCCGCCGAGGCGCACGGCCACTACGACTCCGCCTTCTCCGCCGCCCTGCCCGCCCCGCCGCCGGACACCCCCGCCGACCTCACCCGCCGGGTCACCGAGGCCGCGCTCACCTCGCTCGGCTACGGCGCCACCGCCCAGCGCACCCACGTGCGGATCGGCGACGTGCACGGGCTGGGCCGGCTGGAGGCGGTGCTCACCGCCCGCCAGGCGCTGCGCGGCCTGGCCGAGCTCCAAGCGGTGGCGATGCCCCGGCTGCTCACCGGCCGGGCCGGCGCGGACGGCCGGGCCCAGCTGCGCGAGGCCCTCAAGCTGGGCGCCACCGCGGCCGGCGGCTGCCCGGAGCTCGACCCCGACCCCAGCGGGTACGTGCACCTGCTGCTGGAGGCCGCCCGGGAGGCGGACTGCCCGGTGGACCTGCACACCACCGCCGTCGACGCGGCCCAACTCGCCCGGCTGGCGGGCGTCCTGGCACCGCTGCGACCCCGGGTCACGCTCGGCCCGTGCGGCGCGCTGGCCCGCGGCGCGTCCACCGTGCTGGCGACCAGCGGGGTGCGGGTGGTCTGGCTGCCGCAGAACGGCGGCTGCACCGGGCTGGAGGGCCGTCCGACCGGCCCGCGGCCGGGCCTGGTACGGGAGTTGACCACCGCCCGGGTGCCGCTGGCGGCGGGCAGCGGCGCGCTGCGCGACCAGTCCAACCCGGTCGGCCGGGCCGACCCGCTGGAGTCGGCCTACCTGCTCGCGGCGACCGGGGAGCTGGATCCGGAGGCGGCCTACGACGCGGTGGCCAACCAGGCCAGGGCGGCGCTCGGGCTGCCGCCGGTGCGGGTGGACGCCGGATTCCCGGCGGAGCTGCTGGCGGTGCGCGGGGACAGCCTGGCCGGGGCGCTCGCCGGCGGGCACAGCCGGCTGGTGGTGCACAGCGGCCGGGTGGTCAGCCGGACCAGCGCGGTGCGGGAGTTCGCGGACACCGTGGCGCTGGCGCTGCCCCGGCAGTCCGGCGGCGCGGACTGCTGAGCACGTCGAGGAGGAGCGGGCGAAAACCAAGGGGCGCGCGACCTGAGTCGCGCGCCCCTCCCCCACTACTGGCCGCCCTTGGACGGCGGCTGGAACGGGTCCCAGGCTTCCCCCACATGGAGCAGGGCCCGCTCGCTTCGACACCGACACTACGACCACGGAACACCGCCGCCGACCGGCCTTGACGCTCCCCTGTCGCCCACCGGGCGGCTCTTGACGGCTCGTTGACGATCCTCGGCTGCGCCCCCGGCTACGGGACGTACCGGTACCCGATCCCCGGCTCGGTGATCAGGTGCCGCGGACGGGCCGGGTCCCGCTCCAACTTGCGTCGCAGCCCGGCGAGATAGACCCGCAGGTAGTTGCCGCGCGCCTCCTGCGCGGGGCCCCACACCTCGCGCAGGATCTGCCGCCCGGGCACCAGCCGGCCCGGGTTGGCGAGCAGCAGGCTGAGGATCCGCCACTCCGTCGGGGTGAGCCGCACCGGGCCACCCGGGCCGAGCACCGTGGTGGCCGCGAGGTCGACGGTGTGGTCGCCGATCACCGGCCGGCCCGGCGGGACGGCGCCCAGCGGCCGGCGCAGCACCGCCCGCAGCCGGGCCAGCAGCTCGTCCATCAGGAACGGCTTGGTGAGGTAGTCGTCGGCGCCCGCGTCCAGCGCGCCGATCTTGTCGGCGGCGTCGGACCGGCCGGAGAGCACGATGATCGGCACCGCGCTGTGGGTGCGCAGCCCGCGCAGCACGTCCATGCCGTCGAGGTCGGGCAGGCCCAGGTCGAGCAGGACGGCGTCCGGGACGGAGTGCGCGGCCCGGTCGAGCGCCTCGCCGCCGCTGGCGGCGGTGCGCACCGAGTACTGCCGGGCGCTGAGGTTGATCCGCAGGGTGCGCAGCAGGGCCGGTTCGTCGTCGACGACGAGGATCTCGGAGTTCTCGGAGCTCCGCTCACCTCGTTCGCTTCGGTCACTCATGGCGCGGCGGCTCCTCCCCTGCGGCGACGTGCTCGGTCTCGACGTGCTCGGTGGCGACATGCTCGGTGGCGACGTGCTCGGCGGCGAAGGGCTCGGCCCCGATCTCCCCGGCCTCGAAGCCCCCGGTGGCGGCGGGCAGGGTGAGCAGCATGGTGGTGCCGCCCCCCGGGGTGTCCTCCACCTCCAGGCTGCCGCCCATGGCCTCGGCGAGGCCCCGGGAGAGGGCCAGGCCGAGGCCGACCCCGGTGGTGTTGTCGGTGTCGCCGAGCCGCTGGAAGGGCAGGAAGATCCGGTCCCGGTCCTCGGGGGCGATGCCCGGGCCGCGGTCGATCACCCGGACCTCGACCTGGTCGGCGTGGTGGCTGGCGGTGACCAGCACGGGCGCGCCGGGGGCGTTGTACCGCAGCGCGTTGGTGATCACGTTGGCGAGCACCCGCTCCAGCAGCGGCGGGTCGGCGAGCACCGGCGGGGCGGTGTCCAGGTCCAGCGGCTGGATCGGCGCGTACGGGTCGGGCAGGCTGTCGAGCGCCCTGGGCAGGATCTCGTCCAGGTGGGTCTCGGTGAGGTGCAGGGTGAGCGCGCCGGCCTGGAGGCGGCTCATGTCGAGCAGGTTGTCCACCAGTCGGGTGAGCTTGACCAGCGATTCGTCGGCGGTGGCGAGGAGTTCGGCCTGGTCCTCGGGCGAGAACTCGACGTCGGGGCTGCGCAGCGAGCCGACCGAGGCGCGGGCGGCGGCGAGCGGGGTGCGCAGGTCGTGGCTCACCGCGGCGAGCAGCGCGGTGCGCATCCGGTCGGCGGCCTTGATCGGCTCGACCTCGGCGGCGACCACGGCCAGCCGGTCGCGCTCCAGGGCGGCGGCGACGTGGGCGGCGAAGGCGGTGAGCACCCGTTGGTCGGCGGCGGGCAGCCGGCGACCGGTGAGCACCAGGACGGCGTCGACGCCGACCGGCACCTCGGTGGTCTCGTGCTGCGCCTCGTCCCCGTCCGGGTGCTCGGCCTGGCAGTGGGCCAGCACCTCGCCGTCGGAGCGGGAGAGCAGCGCGACGGTCTGCATGCCGAAGGCCGTCCGGGACTTCTCCAGCAGCGCGGGCAGGGCGTCGGCGCCGCGCAGCACGCTGCCGGCCAGGGTGGAGAGGGTCTCCGCCTCGGCGGTGGCGCGGGCGGCCCGGCTGGTGAGCCGGCCGGCGTGGTCCACCACGGTGGAGACGGCGAGCGCGATCGCGGCGAAGACCACCAGGGCGACGATGTTGTTGGTCTCGCCGATGGTCAGGCTGTGGACCGGCGGGATGAAGTAGTAGTTCAGCAGCACCGAGGCGATGAACGCGGCCACCAGGGCGGACATCGCGCCGCCGAGCAGGGCGACGATGACCACGCCGAGCTGGAAGATCAGCGCGTCGGTGGTGAGGTTGATGCTGCCGTGGGCCTGGGAGAGCAGGCCGGTGAGCAGCCAGGGCACCGCCAGGCCCGCCGCGTAGCCGAGGACGGTGCGGCGCCGGGAGTGCCGCCGGCCCAGCGAGGGCAGCCGGCCGCGGCCGGTGAACTCGTGGGTGACCATGTGGACGTCGATGTCCTCGGAGGCGTCCACGGTGGTCTGGCCGGTGCCGGGGCCGGTGAGGAAGCGGTTGATCCGGCCGCGGCGGCTGGTGCCGAGCACCAGCTGGGTGGCGTCGTGGGCGCGGGCGAAGGCGAGCAGCGCGGTCGGGACGTCGTCCCCGACCACCACGTGGTAGCTGCCGCCGATGCTCTCGGCCAGCTGTCGCTGCTGGGCGAGCGAGGCGGAGGAGGCTCCGGCCAGACCGTCGCTGCGGGAGACGTGCACGGCCAGCAGTTCGCCGCCCGCGGCGGCGGCGATCCGGGCGGCGCGCCGGATCAGGGTCTCGCCCTCCGGGCCGCCGGTGAGGGCGACGACCACCCGCTCGCGGGTCTCCCAGACCCGGTCGATCTTGTGGCTGGCCCGGTAGTCGCGCAGCCCCTCGTCGACCCGGCCGGCCACCCAGAGCAGGGCGAGCTCGCGCAGGGCGGTGAGGTTCCCGACCCGGAAGTAGTTGGAGAGCGCGGCGTCCACCTTCTCCGCCTTGTAGACGTTGCCATGGGCCATCCGCCGGCGCAGCGCCTGCGGCGCCATGTCGACGAGTTCGAGCTGGTCGGCCCGACGGACCACCTCGTCCGGGACGGTCTCCCGCTGCGGGATCCCGGTGATCTTCTGGACGACGTCGTTCAGCGATTCCAGGTGCTGGATGTTGACGGTGGTGATGACGTCGATCCCGGCGGCGAGCAGTTCCTCGATGTCCTGCCAGCGCTTGGCGTGCCGGCCGCCGGGGATGTTGGTGTGCGCCAGTTCGTCGACCAGGACGACGGACGGGCGGCGGGCGAGCACCCCGTCGAGGTCCATCTCCTCGAACTCGGCGTCGCGGTAGGCGCGGTGGACGCGCGGCAGGACCTCCAGACCGTCGGTCATGGCCTCGGTGTGCCGCCGGCCGTGGCACTCGATGTACCCGACCACGACATCGGCCCCGCGCTCCTGTCTGCGCCGGGCCTCGTCCAGCATCCGGTAGGTCTTGCCGACCCCCGGGGCGGAGCCGAGGTACACCCTCAGCCGACCGGTGCGGATGCCGGAGCCGGGGGTGAGGTCGCGGGCCATGGGCACTGCTTCTTTCCATCGGGAGCTGACGGCTGGGCGGTACGCGTCTGCGGATACGGGGCGGCCGACCCGGGCGCGGGAGGCATCCTCCCGTGCCCGGGCCGGCCCGGTCACCCTGGTATCGGGTGTGGTGTCACTGTCGCGTCACTTCGCTTCGCTGACGGCCCTGTTGAGCAGCACGACGTTGACGCCCGGCTGGCCGAGGAAGCCGAGCGAGCGGCCCTCGGTGTACTTGTCGACCAGCTTGGCGACCGCGTCGGCCGACAGGTTGCGCTCCTTGGCGACCCGGTTGACCTGCTCCTTGGCGTAGTCCACCGAGATGTGCGGGTCGAGGCCGGAGCCGGAGGCCTCCAGCGCGTCGGCCGGGACGCTCGCCGGGTCGACGCCGTCGAACGCGGCGACGGCGGCGCGGCGGTCGTTGACCGCCTTGAGCAGGTCGTCGCTGTTCGGACCGAGGTTGCTGGCGCCGGAGTTGTCGCCGGCGTAGTTGTTGGCGGAGGGCCGCGGCTGGAAGAACTTCGGGTCCGGGACCGGGTCCTCCTTCGGGTCGTCCGGGTTCTTCTTCGGCAGGTTGTAGTTCTGGCCGAGGAGGCTGGAACCGATCTGCTTGCCGTCGGCGGACACGATCGAGCCGTTGGCCTTGTCGCTGAACGCGACCTGGCTGATCCCGGTGATCAGCAGCGGGTAGGCGATTCCGAGGATCACCGTGAGCACCAGCAGCGCGCGCAGCGCGGTGAAGTGGGTGCGGATGGTCGTCGGCAGGGGCTTGGACATGGTGTTTCTCTCCTCTTCCCTGCGTCAGTTGAGGCCGGGGATGAACTGGACGATCAGGTCGATCAGCTTGATGCCGACGAACGGCACCACCAGACCGCCGAACCCGTAGATCCCGATGTTCCGGCGCAGCAGCGAACTGGCGTCCGACGGGCGGTACTTCACGCCGCGCAGGGCGAGCGGGATCAGGCCGACGATGACCAGGGCGTTGAAGATGATCGCCGAGGTGATCGCGGACTGCGGGCTGTGCAGGCCCATGATGTTGAGGTGCTTCAGACCCGGGTAGACCCCGGCGAACATCGCGGGGATGATCGCGAAGTACTTGGCCACGTCGTTGGCGATCGAGAAGGTGGTCAGCGCACCGCGGGTGATCAGCAGCTGCTTGCCGATCTCCACGATCTCGATCAGCTTGGTCGGGTTGGAGTCCAGGTCGACCATGTTGCCGGCCTCCTTGGCCGCCATGGTCCCGGTGTTCATCGCGACGCCGACGTCGGCCTGGGCGAGCGCGGGGGCGTCGTTGGTGCCGTCGCCGGTCATCGCGACCAGCTTGCCGCCCTCCTGCTCCTTCTTGATCAGGGCCATCTTGTCCTCGGGCGTGGCCTCGGCGAGGAAGTCGTCCACGCCGGCCTCCTCCGCGATCGCCTTGGCGGTCAGCGGGTTGTCGCCCGTGATCATGATGGTCTTGATGCCCATCCGGCGGAGCTCGTCGAAGCGCTCCCGCATGCCCTCCTTGACCACGTCCTTGAGGTGGATGACCCCGAGGACGCGGGCGGGCTTGCTGCCGACCTTGGTGGCCACCACCAGCGGGGTGCCACCGGCGGCGGAGATGCCGTCGACCAGGGTCGCGACCTCGTCCCCGACCGAACCGCCGTTCTCCGTCACCCAGTTGGAGACGGAGCCGGCGGCGCCCTTGCGGACCTGGTGGACGCCGTCGGCCTCGTCCAGGTCCACACCCGACATCCGGGTCTGGGCGGTGAACGGGACCCAGGTGGCGTGCGTCAGCTCGCCCTGGACACGGGCCCGCAGGCCGTACTCGGTCTTGGCCAGGACCACGATCGAGCGGCCCTCGGGGGTCTCGTCCGCGAGGGAGGAGAGCTGGGCGGCGCTGGCCAGTTCGTCGGTCCCGACGCCCGGAGCGGGCAGGAACTCGGCGGCCTGGCGGTTGCCCAGGGTGATGGTGCCGGTCTTGTCGAGCAGCAGGGTGTTGACGTCGCCGGCGGCCTCGACGGCACGGCCGGACATCGCCAGCACGTTGCGCTGGACCAGGCGGTCCATGCCCGCGATGCCGATCGCGGAGAGCAGCGCGCCGATGGTGGTCGGGATGAGCGCCACGATCAGGGCGACCAGGACGATCATCGACTGCGGGGCGCCCGCGTAGGTGGCCATCGGCTGGAGCGTGACGACCGCGACCAGGAAGACGATGGTCAGCGAGGCCAGCAGGATGTTGAGCGCGATCTCGTTCGGCGTCTTCTGCCGGGCGGCGCCCTCGACCAGGGCGATCATCCGGTCGATGAAGGACTTGCCGGGCTCCGAGGCGATCTTCACCACGATCCGGTCGGACAGCACCTTGGTGCCACCGGTCACCGCGGAGCGGTCACCGCCGGACTCCCGGATGACCGGCGCGGACTCACCGGTGATCGCCGACTCGTCGACGCTGGCGACACCCTCGACCACGTCGCCGTCGCCGGGGATGACCTGCCCGGCCTCGACCACCACGTGGTCACCGAGCTGGAGCGCGGTGCCGGGCACCTCCTCCTCGGCCTGGGTGGCGGGCCAGTTGGTGAGCCGGCGGGCGACGCTCTCGGTCTTGGTCTTGCGCAGGGTGTCGGCCTGGGCCTTGCCGCGGCCCTCGGCGACGGCCTCCGCCAGGTTGGCGAAGATCGTGGTGAGCCAGAGCCAGACGGTGATCGCCCAGGCGAACACGGACGGGTCGGCGATCGCGGAGACGGTGGTCACCACCGAGCCCACCTCGACCACGAACATCACCGGGTTCTTGATCATCACCCGGGGGTCGAGCTTCTTCACCGCGTCCGGCAGGGAGGCGACGATCAGCTTCGGGTCGAGCAGGCCGCTCTGGACTCTGTGCGGCCCGGCGGCCTCGGCCTTGTCGTCGGCCGGTGCGGGGTTGAGCGTAGGGGTGGACATCAGGAGAGACCTTCCGCAAGCGGCCCGAGGGCCAGGGCCGGGAAGTAGGTGAGGCCGACGACGATCAGGATCACGCCCGACAGCAGGCCCACGAACAGCGGCTTGTGGGTGGGCAGGGTGCCCGGAGTGGCCGGAACCGGCTGCTGCTGGGCGAGCGAGCCCGCCAGCGCCAGGACGAAGACGATCGGCAGCAGTCGCCCGAAGATCATCGCCAGGCCGAGCGCGGTGTCGTACCAGTCGGTGTTGACGGTCAGACCGCCGAAGGCCGATCCGTTGTTGTTGGCGGCCGAGGTGAACGCGTACAGCACCTCGGAGAAGCCGTGGGCACCCGAGTTGAGCATCCCGGCCCGCTCGCCCGGCAGGGCCATCGCCACACCGGTGCCGACCAGCACGATGGTCGGGGTGGTGAGGATGTACAGCGAGGCGAACTTCATCTCGCGGCCGCCGAGCTTCTTGCCCAGGTACTCGGGGGTGCGGCCGACCATCAGGCCCGCCACGAACACCGCGACGACGGCCAGGATCAGCATGCCGTAGAGGCCGGAGCCGGTACCACCGGGCGCGATCTCACCGAGCATCATGTTGAAGACCGTCAGCCCGCCGCCGAACGGCGTGAACGAGTCGTGGAAGGAGTTCACCGCGCCGGTCGAGGTCAGCGTGGTCGAGGCGGCGAACAGGGTCGATCCGGCGATGCCGAAGCGCTGTTCCTTGCCCTCCATCGCGGCGCCCGCGGCCTGCAGGGCGGCGCCGTGGTGCGAGGCCTCGGACCAGGTCAGCAGGGCGGTCGAGGCGATCCAGAACAGGCCCATCACGGCGACGATCGCGTAGCCCTGGCGGTTGTCGCCGACCATCTTGCCGAAGGTCCGGGGCAGGGCGAACGGGATCACCAGCAGCAGGAAGATCTCGACCAGGTTGGAGAAGCCGGTCGGGTTCTCGAACGGGTGCGCCGAGTTGGCGTTGTAGAAGCCGCCGCCGTTGGTGCCGAGCAGCTTGATGACCTCCTGGGAGGCCACCGGGCCGCCGGGGATCTTCTGCACCTCGCCGCTGAGCGTGGTCACGTCGGTGAAGCCGTGGAAGTTCTGGACCACGCCGGAGGCGGCCAGGATCAGCGCGAACACGATCGAGATCGGCAGCAGCAGGCGCAGGTTGATCCGGGTGAGGTCCACCCAGAAGTTGCCGACGCGGTCGGTCCGGTTGCGGGTGAAGCCCCGGATCAGCGCGGCGACGACGGCGATGCCGACGGCCGCGGAGACGAAGTTCTGCACCGCCAGGCCGGCCATCTGCGCCACGTGGCCCATCGCGGACTCGCCGCTGTAGGACTGCCAGTTGGTGTTGGCGACGAAGGAGATCGCGGTGTTCCAGGCCTGGTGGCCCTCCATCTGCGGAACGCCCAGGCTCAGCATCAGGTAGCCCTGGAGCCGGATCAGACCGTAGAGGAAGAGCACCGAGACGGCCGAGAAGGCGATCACCGAGCGCAGGTACACCGGCCAACGCTGATCGGCGTCACCGTCGACGCCGATCAGCTTGTAGATGCCGCGCTCGACTCTGAGGTGCTTCGAGGTGGTGAGGGTCTTGGCGATGTAGTCGCCGAGGGGGCGGTAGCACAGGGCCAGTGCGCCGACGAGGGCGAGGGCCTGCATCCAGCCCGCGAGAGTGGATCCCATGTCAGAACTTCTCCGGGAAGATCAGCGCCACGACGAGGTAGCCGACGAGAGCGACGGCCACGACCAGACCAGCGATGTTCTCGGCACTCACAGCTTCTCCACCCCCCGCGCGATCAGGGCGATGACGGCGAACACGGCGACCGTGACACCGACGTAGATGAGATCGGACATGGGCTCCACCAGCGTGGTTCGGGAGATGCCGCGCACACCCCGGTGGGGTTTCGAGCGGCACCGGCGGACAACCGGCAGATGCAGCAAACCAGCCGTCTAAGGCGCGTTAGGGGCTCCTGACGCCCTCCATACGGGTGAATGCGGTGCGTTGACGCGACCTTGACGCCCGCTTCACCGGGCCGAGACCGCCGTGACCAGGCCGAGACCGGGAGTTCCCCGGGCCGAGACCGGTTGCGGAGGCGCCGGTGCGGACGCTGCGGGCTCCGGCGTGGGCGTCGCGAGCCCCGGCGTGGGCGCTGCGGACGCCGGAGCGGGCACCGGAGCGGACGCCGCGGACAGGGTGCGGACGGGAACGGGCCCCGGCGCGGCTGGCTGCCGCCCCGGGGCCCGTACGTTCACCCGTCGGTGTCCTGCGGTCCCGCTGCTTCCTCCGGTCTGCCGCCTCTGCTGTTCCCCCGGTTCCCCCGCCTCCCCCGTCGCCCCCGTCTCCCGCAGATCACATCCGCATCCGCAGCCGGCAGACCACCGCGTCGGTGTGCCGGCGCAGGGCGCGGTCGATCACGGCGCCGCGCCGGTTCTGCAGCGCGCGCTGCCACCAGTGGGCGGGCTCGACCTCGGGGATCAGCACGGTGAGCCGGTCGTAGGCGTGCTCCTCGCCGAGCCGGTTGACGAACTCGGCGATCGGCTGGCCCAGCCGCCGTCGGTCCTCCGGGACCTCCAGCAGGGGCACCCCGGGCTGCCACAGCTCCCAGTCCCGGCGCAGCGCCTCGGCGTCGGCCGGGTCGTGCACCACGGTCACCGCGAACACCTCGTCGCCGAGCGACAGCGCCGCCGACAGGCCGTCCCGGGTGAGCCGGGTGATCGCCGTCACCGGGACGATCACCAGGCTGCGCTGGCGGGTCACCGCGCCCGGCACCCGGCCGAGCTCCAGCCGCTCGCCGATCCGCCCGTAGCTGCGGTGGATCGCCTCGAACAGCACCACCAGCAGCGGCAGGGCGACCACGATGCCCCAGGCGCCCTCGGTGAACTTGGTGCCGGTCACCACCAGGGTCGCGACGCCGGTCAGCACCGCGCCGAAGCCGTTCAGCGCGGCCTTCCACTGCCAGCCGGCCGGGCGGTGCAGGTGCCAGTGCCGGACCATGCCGACCTGGCAGATGGTGAAGCCGACGAACACACCGATCGAGAACAGCGGCACCAGGCTGTTGACGTCACCGCCGGAACCGACCAGCAGCACGGCCGACACCGCGGCCAGGAACAGCACGCCGTACCGGTACACCTGGCGGTCGGCGCGCAGCGCGAAGACGTGCGGCAGGTGGTTGTCCCGGGCGAGCAGGTCCATCAGCACCGGCAGGCCGCCGAAGGAGGTGTTGGCGGCGAGGCCGAGCAGGACCACGGTGGAGAACTGGACCACGAAGAAGCCCAGGCCGTGGCCGAGCGAGGCGTCGGCGAGCTGGGCGAGCACGGTGACGCCGTCGACCGGCTGGAGGTGGAAGCGGCCGATCAGCACGGCCAGGCCGATCAGCATCACGCCGAGCAGGGCGCCGAGCATCACCTCGGTGTGCTGGGCCCGCTTGACCCGCGGGGTGCGGAAGGAGGGGACGGCGTTGGCCACCGCCTCGACGCCGGTCAGCGCCGAGCAGCCCGCCGCGAAGGCCTTGAGCAGCAGCAGCGCGCCGACCGCGGTGGCGTTCTCGGCGAGCACCGAGGCGTGCCCGGCGGCGGCCGCGGTGCTCGCCGGGGCGTCCCGGAACAGGCCGACCACGATGATCGCCAGGATGGACAGCACGAAGACGGCCGTCGGCGCCATGAACCAGCGCGCCGACTCGGCGATGCCGCGCAGGTTGACGGCGGTCACCAGGGCGAGCACACCCAGGCAGAGCCAGACCCGGTCGTCGTACAGGCTCGGGATGGCCGAGGTGAGCGCGGCCACGCCGGCGGTCACCGATACCGCGACGTTCAGGATGTAGTCGATCACCAGCGAGGCGGCCGCGGTCAGCGCCGTCCGACGGCCCAGGTGCGCCTTGGCCACCGCGTAGGAACCGCCGCCGTCCGGGAAGGCCGCGATCACCTGCCGGTAGGAGGCGACCAGCACCGCGAGCAGGACGGCGATCGCCACCGTGACCGGGAGGGTGAAGCCCAGCCCGTACGAACCGGCCGCGGCCAGCACCAGCACGATCGACTCGGGGCCGTACGCCACGGAGGCCATCGCGTCCAGCGACAGCGCGGCGAGCCCGCCGACCGCGCTGAGCCGGTGCCGCTCGTCGGCCGCCCCGGTATCCGGTGGCTCGTCGGCCGTCACGGCCGGGGTGGAAATGGCGCTGGACATCGGACGGGACCTCCGCAGTCGGTAGTTGCTCCGAATCCTGCGGTTCGCACGCCCCGGCCGGGCCTGCCCCCTACGCGTTCCTGACGCCGCCACCAGTGCCCTTGACGCGGTCTTGACGCGACCGCCGGGCGGCGGGAGGGAAGTTGGCGGGGGTGGGGTGAGCCGTTGTCCCGGCGGGCGCCGGTTGGGAAGACGATCAGCTCGGTCGAAGGACTCCCACCCCCGAGCACCACTCTGCTGCCTGGCAGAGGTAATTGCAAGCAATGTGCAATAGCTGCCACCCCCGCCGACCGACCCCGCACCCCACCCGCACGCACGGAACAGCCGCCCGAACACGACAAAACAGCCCCCGATCCGCGTTTCCGCAGATCGGGGGCTGTTCTCTATCCTGTGGCTGGTGCAGGGTTCGAACCTGCGTAGCTTGCGCGACAGATTTACAGTCTGCTCCCTTTGGCCGCTCGGGCAACCAGCCAGGATTTTCGTTTCCCGGGGCTCGCGCCCCGTTCGACTTGGTAAACCATACCCGATCCGACGGGGTGGTCCGCCACCCGATAGATCACGCGACGATCAAGAACCGCCGCGCGGCGGTCACGGGCGGGGCCGGGGTGACGCTGGATAGGCTTGGGCTGCGGGCGCCCTGCTGGGGCGGGCCGTGTCAGTGAAGCCAGAGCATCAAGGAGACCAACACCCATGGCCGACTCCAGTTTCGACATCGTCTCGAAGGTCGAGTGGCAGGAGGTCGACAATGCGATCAACCAGACCTCCCGCGAGATCGCCACCCGCTTCGACTTCAAGGGCGTGGGCGGCGAGATCAGCCGCTCCGGCGAGAAGATCGAGATGAAGGCCAACGGCGAGGAGCGCGTGCGCGCCATCCTGGACGTGCTGCAGACGAAGTTCGTCAAGCGCGGCCTCTCGCTGAAGGCGCTGGACGCCGCCGAGCCGCAGCTGTCCGGCAAGGAGTACAAGATCTTCGCGAACATCAAGGAGGGCATCACCACGGAGGATGCCAAGAAGGTCGCGAAGATCATCCGTGACGAGGGTCCGAAGGGCGTCAAGGCCCAGGTCCAGGGCGACGAGCTGCGCGTCAGCTCCAAGAGCCGCGACGACCTCCAGGCCGTGCAGGCGCTGCTCAAGGGCAAGGACCTGGACTTCGCGATCCAGTACGTGAACTACCGCTAGTCGACCGCCGCTCCCCTTCATCGGGGAACAGGACGGCACGGCCCCGCTCCCGGGTTCGGGGGCGGGGCCGTTCGCGTCGGGGCGACCGGGGCGACCGGTGGGTCAGCGGGTCAGTCGACGGCGGGGTGGGAGTGGGCGGCGGAGGTCAGGGCCTGGGCCTGGGCGCGCAGGGCGTCGAGCTGCTCCTGGAGGCCCTCGGGTGCGGAGCCGGGGAGCTTGGGCGCGACCGGGGCGGCACCCGGGACGGTGGGCACCGTCGGCACGGTCGGGAGCTGGCCGAGCAGGCTCTGCAGCACGCTCTGGAGGGAGGCGACCAGTTGCTGGACGGTGCCGCTGAGGTCGGGGACGGCGGAGGTCACCGAGGAGAGCAGGCCGGTGACCAGCTTGACGACGTCGCCGACCGCCCCGAGCGCCGCGCTCGGATCCGGCGCGGTCGGGAGGGTGGGCAGCGCCGGGACGGCCGGCGTACCGGGGACGGTGGGCAGCGCCGGGACGGCCGGCGTACCGGGAACGGTCGGCAGCGCCGGGACCGCAGGGGTCCCGGGAACAGCCGGCAGCGCCGGGACGGCAGGGGCGCCGGGGACGGTCGGCAGCGCCGGGTCGTCGGCCGGGAGGACGGTCGGCAGCGCCGGGACCGTGACCGGGGTGACCGGGACGGCATCGGTGGCGGTGGCCGGGACGGTGGTTCGGGGGGCCGCGCTTCCGTTGCCGGCAGCGGTGGCGGACGCCGTGGCGACCATGGTCAGCGCGAGGGCTGCGGTCAGCGTGGCGGCCATCCGGGTGGCACGCATGGGTACTGCTTCCTCTCAGTGCGAGTCAGGCGAGATCGCCTGACTCACACCGTGCGGTCGCCGTCCGGAGCCGGCCACCGCAGGTACGCCGAACGGCGGCGCGTCGCACTGTGACGGGGCCGACGGAGCCGACGGAGCCGGAAGCGGGCGTTGCGGAGGCGGCGGTTCAGCCCGCCGCCCAGTCGGCGGTGCTGCGGTGCGCGTCCAGCCCGACCGCGTCGAACTCGTCCGTCCGCCCCGGCGCGACGGACCCGCCGAGCCACCGCAGGGCCCGGGAGATCGGGGTGCCCTCGGCCGGTAGCGGCTCGAACTCGCCGCTGCTGAGCGGGCCCAGGACGATCCGGCCGTCCGACCAGACGGCGGCGCGCTGGGTGCCGCTGCCGCCGAAGTACTCGGCCTCGACGCAACCGATCGGACCGGCCTTGGACCAGGCGGCGAGCCGGAGTTCGAAGCCCTCCGGGTGCCAGCCGAACCCCGCCCCGGCGCCGGGCCTGGGCACGGCGGCGTCGCCCTGGAGGGCGGACAGCACGGCGGGGGTGACCGGGATCAGTGCCAGCCCCTGCGCCAACGGCACCACCCGGGCCACCGAGACTTCCGCCGCCGCCACCGTCAGCAGCTCCACCGTGCCTATCAGCGCCTGGAGTTCATACGACATGCCGGTCATGCTGTCCCACCGCACCGACAGGCGGCCCGGAATTTATCGTTCCGTGCCCGCGCGGAGACCGTAGAGCAGGGTGAAGAGGGTCACGTCCACCGCGTCGTCGGCCGTACTCGGACCTTCCGCGGTCAGTTCGTCCAGGAGTTCCTTCAGTTGGGACTGCAGACGGGCCAGCCGCGCCGGTTCGAGCCGCAGCGCGAAGTTGGCGAAGAGACCCGACGGGGTGTCCGCGCCGTCCGGGGAGGAGCCGAAGTCCAGCCGACCGTCCGCCGCGTGGCCGCGGAAGTCGCCGCGGACCCGGTCCATCGCGGCCAGCATGGCGTCGTACGCCTCGGACCGGGCCGGGGAGTCGGCGGTGAACATCTCCGGGGCGAGCCGGATCGAGTCCTGGGCGACCCGGTAGCGGCTCTCCACGATGCCGGAGACCAGCCGGGTGCCGGCGACCAGGATCAGCCCGGCCTTCTCCAGCTGCTTGATGTGCCGGTAGAGCTTGGTCTGCGGCTCGTCGAGCTCGGCGGCGAGTTCCTTGGCGGTCAGCGCGCGGTCCTCGGAGGTCTTCAGGGCGCCGAGGATGGCGAGGCGCAGCGGGTCGGCCAGTGCCTTGAGCACCGCGACGTCCCCCACCTGGCGCTCCTTGACCCAGGTGGTGGGCTGCTCGTCCCCGTCGGCGGGGTCCCGTTCGTGCTCGGCCACGGGCCCACCCTCGCAGATCGGTCACCGCGGGCGCAATCACCCCTCGGTGAGCGCTCACTCCCGCGCAATCACTCACGATCACGAGAGCACTCACTCTTGCGCAAGCACTCACTTGAACGCCATCATTCATGACAACGTGAACGATGCCGAAGAGCGAGAACACTGGGGGCGGGACATGACGGAGCACACCACGACGACGACGGCCGAACGGACGACGGACCCGGCCCGGCCGGCCCCCGGACCGGAGGACACCCCACCGCCCCTCGTCCCCCTGCGGCGCAACCTGCGGTTCCAGTCCCTGTGGATCGGCCAGTCCTGCGCCACCCTCGGCATGCGGATCGGCGACACCGCCTTCCCCCTGCTGGTCCTCGCCCTCACCGGCTCCTCCACCGCCGCCGGGGCCTTCGGCGCGGTGGAGATGGCGACCGCCCTGCTGCTCGGCGTCCACGGCGGCTCGATCGCCGACCGGCGGGACCGCCGCCGGGTGCTGCTGGCCGCCGACTCGACCCGGCTGCTGGCCATCGCCAGCGTCCCCGCCGCCCTGGCCTTCGGCCCGCCGTCCCTGGTCCACCTGCTGGTGGTCGCCGCCGTGATCGGCGCGACCTCCGCCTACACCGGCCCGATCCGGCTGCTGGCGCTGCGTTCGGTGGTCGCCCCGGAGCAGCTGCCGCAGGCGCTCGCCCAGGACGAGGCCCGGATGAGCGGTGCCGCGCTGGCCGGCCCGCCGCTGGCCGGGTTCCTGTTCGGGCTCGGCCGCTCGGTGCCCTTCCTCGGCGCCGCGTTCGCCTCGCTGGTCGCGCTGGTGTCCGCCCTCGTGGTGCGCTTCCCCAGCCCGGCCGCACCGCAGCAGCGCGAGCGGGGCGGCGCGCTGGCCGGCTTCCGCGTCCTCGCCTCCTCCCCGCTGCTGCGCCCCGCGCTGGCCGTGCTGCTGGTGATCAACCTGACCGGGGCGGCCCTGCTGCTGCCCGTCATGGTGCTGCTGCGCGACCACGGCACCAGCAGCGGCGGCATCGGCCTGGTGCTGGCCGGCGAGGCGGTCGGGGCGCTGGCCGGGGCGACCCTGGTCTCCCGGCTGCACCGGCTGGCCGGCCCCGGCGTGCTGCTGCTGGTCGTCGCCTGGACCGCCGTGCCGGTGCCGCTGGCGCCACTGCTGCCCGGCGGGGCGGTCACCGTCTTCGTCGCGCTGTTCGTGGTCGGCGCGGGTGTCCCGTCCCTGCGGGTGATGCTGGACCTGCTGGTCTTCCGTCAGGTGCCGGACGAGCTGCGCGGCCGGGTGATCGCCGCGACCGTGACGCTGCTGACCGCCGGGATGCCCGCCGGGGCCTTCGCCGCCGGCCTGCTGCTGGACCACCTCTCCCCCGCCGCCGCTCTGGCCACGATCGCCGGTGCGCTCGCCGCCGCCCTGCTGCCCGCCACCGCGAGCCGCACCCTGCGCCGCGCGGTCTGGCCCGCCGCCGCGCCGATGTCCCCGCAGGGCTGAACACCGGTCACCCGCACGGCCGCACGCCGCATGCGGGGGCCTCGGCAACCGGGTGAACTGACCGGGTACGGCCCGCCCCCGGGGCCCTCCCGACGACCCCCGCGCAGCCGACCGGGGGCACACCGGGGCCGTACCGGAGGAGGACCGATGAGTTCCACCGACGCGCCCCCACCCGGCCCCGGCGGCGACACCGGCCCCGCCACCCGGGAGCGCACCGGCTCGGTGGCCAGCCGGATGGCCGGCGCCCCGCGGATGTCCTGGATCACGCTCGCGCTGATGACCACCAGCTCGGTGGCCAGCCTGCGCTCCGCCCCGACCATGGCGGTCTACGGCCTGGCCTGCGTCTTCCTCTACCTCGTCCCGGCGGTGGTGTTCCTGCTGCCGACCGCGCTGGTCTCCGCCGAACTGGCCTCCGGCTGGGACGGCGGGGTCTACCGCTGGGTCTCGGAGGGCCTGTCGAAGCCGCTCGGCTTCCTGGCCGTCTGGTGCCAGTTCGCGATGACGATCTTCTACTACCCGTCGCTGCTGGCGTACGTGGCCTCGACCATCGCGTACGTGGTGAACCCCCGACTGGCCAGCAACGGCCCGTACACCGCGGTCGTGATCATAGTGCTCTACTGGACCGGCGTCTGGGTCTCCTCGCGCGGGACGAAGGCGGTGGCCGGGCTGTCCTCGATGGGTCTGGTGATCGGCACCCTGATCCCCGGCACCCTGCTGGTCGTGCTCGGCGGCGTCTTCCTCGGCGAGGGCAACTCCCCGGCCGCCCCGATGAACACCGCCCACCTGCTCCCGCAGTGGACCGGCCTGGCCAGCCTGGTGCTGATCGTCAACAACTTCCTGGCGTACTCCGGGATGGAGATGAACGCGGTGCACGTCTCCTCGCTGCGCGACCCGCCCCGGGAGTTCCCCCGGTCGATGTTCACCGCGGCGGGCCTGGTGCTGGCGATCTTCATCCTGCCCGCGCTGGCGATCAGCTGGGTGGTGCCGTCCACCGAACTGAGCCTGACGGCCGGGGTGATGCAGGCCTTCGACGCCTTCTTCCAGTACTTCTCCGTGGGCTGGCTCACCCCGGTCATCGCGGTGGCGCTGATCGCCGCCTCGCTCGGCGGCATGCTGACCTGGCTGGCCGGGCCGTCCAAGGGCCTGCTGATGATCTCCCGCCAGGAGGGCTACCTGCCGCCCTTCCTGCAGCGGCTCAACCGGGAGGGCGTCCAGCAGAACCTGCTGGTCACCCAGGGCGTGGTGACCACCGCGATCGCCCTGCTGTACGCGCTGATCCCGAACGTCTCCAGCGCGTACTGGATCTTCTCGGTGATCACCACCCAGGTGTACCTGATCGTCTACCTGCTGATGTTCACCGCCGCGATCCGGCTGCGCCGCACCCGGCCCGACCATCCGCGCGGGTACCGGGCGCCCGCCCTGGTGCCGGTCTGCGTGGTCGGCCTGCTCGCCTCGGCCGCCGCGATGGGGATCGGCTTCGTGCCGTCCTCGCAGTTCGGCAGCGGCAGCGTCTGGTCGTACGTCGGGATCGTCGGCGGCGGCCTGCTGGTCCTCGGGCTGCTCATCCCCTTCCTCTTCCTACGGCTGCGCAAGCCGAGTTGGCGCTCCCCCGAGGCGGCCGCCGAGCTGGCCGCCCAGGAGGCGGCGGAGCAGGGCGGCGGGGGTGCGTCATGAGGTGCCCCGTGACCGGCCGGGGTGCGTCATGACCAGGAGCCCGATGGCCTCCCGGCACCGCTGGATCTACCTCGGCTCGATCGTGCTGCTGGTCGCGATGCTGGTCGCCGGCCTGCTCTCGTTCTCCCAGCTGCACGCCACCGACCGGGCCGCCCAGCAGGCGGAGCGGCTCTCCGCCCGGCTGAGCGCGGCCGGCTACCCGGTGCCCACCCGGGACCAGCTCACCCACACCCTGGGCGAGGACGGCGGCGCGGTCTGCGCCGACCCGGCGAACGCGCTCAACCAGGCGCAGTGGACGTACGGGATGTCCAACGGCGCGGGCGGGCCGGGTCAACGCCCGGTGCCGTCCGACCAGGAGATCCTCCGGGCCGAGGTGATCGTGCTCTCCGTGTACTGCCCGGACCGGCTCGCCGCGGTCCAGGACCGGATCGACGACCTCGACCTGCGGGACACCGTCCGCGCATGGGCGACCGGAACCAGGAGTTGACGATGACCGACGAACTCGCCCGCCGGATCGACACGTTGATGTCCCGAGCGCGGGCCGACCTGGCCGAGCTGGTGGCCATCCCGTCCGTCGCCGACCCCCGGCAGTACCCGCCGGAGAAGTGCCGGGAGGCCGCCGAGTGGGTCGCCGCCGCGTTCGCCGAGGCCGGCCTGCGCGACGTCCACCTGGAGGAGACCCCGGACGGCAGCCACGCCGTGGTCGGCCACCACCCGCCCCCGCCCGGCGCCCCGACCGTGCTGCTCTACAGCCACTACGACGTCCAGCCCCCGCTCGACGGCTCCGCCTGGACCTCCCCGCCGTTCGAACTCACCGAGCGCGACGGCCGCTGGTACGGGCGCGGCGCCGCGGACTGCAAGGGCAACATCGTCATGCACCTCACCGCGCTGCGGGCGCTCGGCGAGTCCGTCCCGGTGGGCCTCAAGCTGGTGGTCGAGGGCTCCGAGGAGCAGGGCACCGGCGGCCTGGAGCAGTACGTGCCCCCGCACGCCGGGGAGTTGCACGCCGACGCCCTGCTGATCTGCGACACCGGCAACGCCGCCGTCGGCGTCCCGACCGCCACCACCTCGCTGCGCGGGGTGGCCAACGTGGTGGTCGGCGTCGAGGCGCTCGACGGCGACCTGCACTCCGGCATGTTCGGCGGCCCCGCCCCGGACGCCCTCGCCGCGCTGATCCGGATGCTGGACTCGCTGCGCGGCCCCGACGGCGGGACGGTGATCAACGGCATCGACTGCACCGGGAGTTGGAGCGGCGTCGGGTACGACGAGACGCAGTTCCGGGCCGACGCCGGGGTGCCGGACGGGGTCCGGCTGACCGGCTCGGGCACCGTCGCCGACCGGCTCTGGGCCCGCCCCGCGGTCACCGTCCTCGGCATCGACTGCCCGCCCGTGGTCGGCTCCGCCGCTGCCGTCCAGGCCACCGCCCGGGCCCGGGTCAGCCTGCGGGTGCCGCCCGGCACCGACGCCCGGGCCGCCCAGGAGGCCCTGGTCGCCCACCTGGAGGCGGCCGCGCCGTGGGGCGTCCGGGTCACGGTGGAGCGGGAGGGTGCCGGCGCACCGTTCCGGGCCGACACCGGCGGCCCCGCGTACGCGGCGCTCGACCGGGCGATGCGGGAGGTCTACGGCACGCCGATGTCCTTCCTCGGCCAGGGCGGCTCGATCCCGCTGTGCAACGTCCTCGCCACCACCTTCCCGGAGGCGGAGATCGTGCTGATGGGCGTCGAGGAGCCGCGCTGCCTGATCCACGCGCCGAACGAGAGCGTCGATCCGGAGGAGCTCCGCCGGATGGCGCACGTCGAGGCACTGTTCCTCCAGAACTTCGCCAACCGGCCCTGAACGTGCTGGAGTTGGAGCAAGTCCCGCCGCCGGACCCCGAGGAGGAAGAACCGTGCCCCGTCCGTTCAGCACCGAGGACCACGCCGCCCGGATGACCCGGGCCGCCGCCGAGGCGACCGCCGCCGGACTGGCCGGCCTGGTGATCGCCCCCGGCCCCGACCTCAGCTACCTGTGCGGCTACCGGCCCACCGCGGTCACCGAGCGGCTCACCGCCCTCGTCCTCACCGCCGGGCGCCGGCCCGCGCTGGTCGTCCCCAAGCTGGAGCGCCCGGACGCCGAGAAGGCGGTCGGCGCCCCGGCCGTCGACCTGCTGGACTGGTCCGACGGCGAGGACCCGTACGCCACCGCCCGCCCGCTGTTCGACCCGGCCGGGCGGTACGGCGTCTCCGACAACGCCTGGGCGATGCACCTGCTCGGCCTCCAGTCCGCGCTGCCCGGCGCGGGCTTCACCTCGCTCACCGAGACCCTGCCGATGCTGCGCGCGGTCAAGGACGCCGAGGAGTTGGAGCGGCTGGCCGCGGCCGGCGGCGCCGCGGACGCCGCCTACCGGGGCATCCTGGAGGTCGAGTTCGCCGGCCGCCGGGAGACCGACGTGGCCGCCGACCTGGGCGCGCTGCTCATCCAGTACGGGCACAGCCAGGTCGACTTCACGGTGGTCGGCTCCGGCCCCAACGGCGCCGACCCGCACCACGAGGCCGGGGACCGGGTGATCCGCACCGGCGACACCGTGGTGCTGGACTTCGGCGGCCTCAGGGACGGCTACGGCTCCGACACCACCCGCACCGTGCACGTCGGCCCGGACGTCCCGGCCGAGGTGCGGGCGGTGCACGACCTGGTCCGGCTCGCCCAGCAGACCGCCTTCGAGGCGGTCCGCCCGGGGGTGAGCTGCCAGGAGATCGACCGGATCGCCCGACGGGTGATCACCGAGGGCGGCTACGGCGAGTACTTCATCCACCGCACCGGCCACGGCATCGGCATCACCACCCACGAGCCGCCGTACCTGGTCGAGGGCGAGGAGCGTCCGCTGGTGCCCGGCATGTGCTTCTCGATCGAGCCCGGCGTCTACCTGCCCGGCCGGTTCGGGGTGCGGATCGAGGACATCGTCACGGTCACCCCGAACGGCGGACGGCGCTTCAACAACACACCGCACGAGCTCGGTACAGTGGCCTGACCGATCGTCCCCTTCTGGCGGGTTTCAGGACCTTCGTCCCGGCAAGATTTGACCCAACCGTGTGATTTTCTTACGAGCCGGTCATAGTTCACCCAGCGTCCTTCAAGCTTGCATTGCTAGTTTCGGTGAGCATGACGAAGCTGCTCAGCCCGGCCCCACCGTCCACGGTGCGGGCCGGACGACTGCGTCCCGTGACCGACCGCAACCGCCGCACCGGCCTGTCCAGACTGCGCCTGCTGGCCTGGCCGGCCTACCTGACCGCCTTCGTCTGGTTCCTGGCCACCCAGGGCATGGCCTTCGCCAACGACGTGGTCTTCCTCTGGCTGATCGGTGCCCTGCTCACCGCCGCCGTCCACAGCGGCCACGGCCGACGCGGATTCCTGCTCGTGCTGCGCGACTGGATCCCGGTGATGGCCGTGGTCTGGGCCTACTCGCTGCTGCGCGGCTACGGCGCCCACACCCCCTGGGCCCCGCACTGGCTGCCCCAGCTGCGCGCCGACGAGGTCCTCGGCTTCGGCGAGACCTGGACGGTACGGATCCAGCACGCGCTCTACACCCCCGGCTCCCCGCACTGGTACGACTACCTGGCGACGGCCGTCTACCTCTCGCACTTCCTGGTGGTCTTCGTCCTGCTCGCCGTGCTCTGGCGACGCGCCCACGACCGCTTCCGGCAGCTGCTCGCCTGCTACTTCACCCTGACCTTCGCCGGCTTCGCCACCTACCTGCTCTACCCGGCCGACCCGCCGTGGCTGGTCGGCCAGGAGGGCAACATGCCGCAACTGCACCGGGTGGTCTGGGAGACCATCTCCGCCGTCGGCCTGCCGCAGGCCGACTCCCTGCTGGAGAACGGCAGCCAGTTCGCCAACGACGTCGCCGCGATGCCCTCGCTGCACTCCGCCTACCCGGCGATGCTGCTGTTCTTCTTCTGGCCCACCGCCCGGCCCTGGCTGCGCGCCGTGCTGGTCGCCTATCCGCTCGCCATGGCGTTCACCCTGGTCTACGGCGCCGAGCACTTCATCGTGGACGTGTTCGCCGGTTGGACGTACGCGGCCGTGGTGGTCTTCGGCCTGCGGTGGCTGCGCGACCGCCGTACCGCCCGGATCGCGGTCGCGGCAGACTTGGCCCGGTGCAATCCCGTTCCGTGAAGGCGGCACCCTCCGCCGTGAAGCCCACGCCCGAACAGCTCCGGGCCGCCCAGGACACCACCATCCCGGACATCACCGGCCCCGGGCTGCGGGTGCTGTTCTGCGGCATCAACCCCGGCCTCTGGTCCGGCGCCACCGGGCACCACTTCGCCCGCCCCGGCAACCGCTTCTGGCCCGCCCTGCACCGCTCCGGCTTCACCGACCGCCAGTACCGCCCGGACGAGCAGGGCGCGCTGCCCGCCCTCGGCCTCGGCATCACCAACGTCGCCCCGCGCACCACCGCCAAGGCGGACGAACTCACCGCCGAGGAACTGCGCGCGGGCGGCGCGGCCCTGCGCGAGCGCGTCCTGCGGCTGCGGCCCGAGGTCCTCGCGGTGCTCGGCATCGGCGCCTACCGGACGGCCTTCGGGCAGCGGCGGGCCGCGATCGGCCGCCAGCCGGAGGGCATCGGCTCCACCGAGGTGTGGGTCCTGCCCAACCCGAGCGGCCTCAACGCCCACTACACCCTGGACGCGCTGGCCGCCGAGTTCCGCACCCTCCGGGAGAGCCTCGACGTCGGCGCCTAGGGTCCCGTCCCTGGGCCCTGGGCGAGTCCGGCCCAGGGCCCGGCGGACCGGCTCCTAGGCCGCCGTCAGCCCGGCCGGCAGCGGCAGCGCGCGCAGCCCGCGGATCAGCGCCCGGACGGCGGGCGTCCCGGCCAGCTCGGGCGTGGTGACGTACCCGACGAAGCGGCTGGGCGGGCGCGGGCCGAGGTCGGTGACGGCCAGTCCGGACGGGGCGCCGAGCAGCGCCGTCCGGGGCATCACCGCCATCCCGAGGCCCTGGGCGACCAGCGAGAGCGCCACCGTGTCGTCCTCCACCTCGACGGTCGCGGGCGGGAGCCAGTCCTGCCGCCGCCACCAGTCCTTGGTGAAGGAGTCGCAGTTCTCCGCCCAGTCCACCAGCGGCAGCCCGCGCGGCTCCGGGTGGTCCCGGGGGTGCGCGAGGGCGTACGACTCCCGGTACAGCCGGACCGCGACCAGGCCCGGGACGGGCGGCGGGCCGCCCGCGTCCAGGGTGGCCAGCCCGAGGTCGGCGCGGCCGTCGGCGACCTCCCCGGCGGTGCCCCGGCCGAGTTCCCGGACGATCCGCACGTGCGGAGTGAGTCCGGGGTGCTCGGCGGCGAGCCCGGCCAGCACGGGCGGCAGCAGGTGGGCGGCGGCGCTGCGGAAGGCGGCGATCCGCAGCGGGCCGGCCACCGGGCCCGCCGCGGCGGTGCCCGCGCCCCGCACCTCGGGGCCCATCACGGCCAGCAGCCGGAGGATCCGGCGGGCGTACCCGACCGCCCGCGCGCCGGCCTCGGTGGGGCGCGCGCCGTGGCGCCCGCGCTCGAAGAGCACCGCGCCGAGCTTCCGTTCGCAGGCGCGCACGGCGTGCGAGACGGCGGACTGGGTGGTGTCCAGGCACGCGGCGGCCGCCGTGAAGCTGTGCTCCTCGTCCACGGCGACCAGGACGCGCAGCTCGTGCGGGGCGAGATCGGTCATGACGGCGAACCTACCGGCATCCATCGACGCCGCTCATGGAACCCTCCGTTCCATCGCCGCCGACCCCTGCCCGGCCGCTCCCCCGCTTCCTACCGTGGGCACGTCCCGACCACCCCCGCCCGTACGGAGCACCGCCGATGTCCCGCCCCACCGCCCGCGCCGTCCACCTGGTCTCCCGCCCCACCGGGGCGGCGAGCGCCGAGAACTTCGCCTTCGTCGACGTGTCCGTCCCGGCCCTCGCCACCGGCGAGGCCCTCGTCGAGAACCTCTACCAGTCCGTCGACCCGTACATGCGCGAGGAGATGGACGAGGGCGGCTGGGCGCTGCACGCCCCGCTGGAGGGCCGCACCCTCGGCCGGGTGGTGGAGTCCCGGGCCGACACCCTGCCGGTCGGCGCCCTGGTCTTCCACCGGCAGGCCTGGCGCACCCACTCGGTGGTCACCGCCGACCGCGCCCAGCCGCTGCCCGACCTCGCCGGCGTCCCGCTCAGCGCCCACCTGTCGGTGCTCGGCGGCACCGGACTGTCCGCCTGGGTCGCGCTGACCAGGATCGCCCGGCTCCAGCCCGGCGAGACCCTGTTCGTCTCGGCCGCGGCCGGCGGCGTCGGCACCGCGGCCGGCCGGATCGCCCGTCTGCTCGGCGCCGGACGGATCATCGGCAGCACCGGCTCCGCCGCCAAGGCCGCCCACCTCACCGGACACCTCGGCTTCGACGCCGCCTTCGACCACCACGACGGCCCGATCGCCGACCGGCTGCGCGAGGCCGCCCCGGACGGGCTGCACGTCTACCTCGACAACGTCGGCGGCGAGCACCTGGAGGGCGCGATCAGCGCGATGCGCGAGCACGGCCGGATCGCCTGGTGCGGCGCCGTCGCCCAGTACGACCGCCCCCAGGACCCGCCGGCCGCGCCGCGCAACCTCTACGACGTGGTCGGCAAGAGCCTGCGGCTGGAGGGCTTCCTGGTCCGCGACCACCTGGACGCCCGCGCCGAGCTGTACGACTTCCTCGTCCCGCACCTGCGCTCCGGCGCCGTCGTCCCGGACGAGACGGTCGTGGACGGCTTCGAGCACGTGGTGGACGCCTTCCTGGGCATGCTGCGCGGCGCCAACACCGGCAAGATGATCGTCCGGCTCTGAGCCCCACGGATCCGGCCCTCACGGATCAGGCCCCGACGGATCAGGTCCGCACGGGTCCCGGGGCCGGGGGTCCCGGGGCCCGGTCCTACCAGGGCGTGACGGCCTTCAGCACCACCAGCAGGGCCACCGCCGCGTTCAGCGCGCACAGCGCCGAGGCCGCCGTGCCGGCCGCCGCGACCATCGCCGCCAGACCCGCCGGGGTCTTGGCCGGCGGCCAGTTGCGGGCGGTCGGCACCGGGCCGAGCAGCGCCGCCACCCGGCGCGGCACCGGGCCGGGCTGGGCGGCGGCCGGGGCGGCGAAGGCCGCGAACCCCGGTACCGGTGCGGCGTGCGAGACCAGCGCCGCCCGGGCCACCGCCCGGGCGGTGATCCGCCGGTCCCCGACCGCCTGGGCCGACTCCTCATCCGCCCAGCGCTCGGCGCTGAACGCCACCGCGTCCTGCAGCGGCCGCAGGAAGGGGTTGACGCAGGCGGCGAGCTGGGTGGTCAGCAGGTAGCGGTGGTGCCGGTGGCGCAGGTGCGCCCGCTCGTGCGCCAGCAGCGCCTCGCGCTCGTCCTCGGCCAGCCCGGCCAGCATCCCGGTGGAGACCACCACCCGCCCGGGCGACCCGGGCAGCGCGTAGGCGTACGGGCTGCGGTCCGGCAGCACCGCGAGGTCGCCGGCCGCTGCCGGCCCGGCCGGCAGCCCGGCCAGCGCCCGCCGGGCCCGGGAGCGCACCCGCAGGTGCCGCACGACCGTCCGGCAGCAGGCGAAGCCGACCAGCACCAGCAGCCACATCGCGGCCGTGCCGACCGTCTCGTGGTACGGCAGCGCGTGCCGCACCACCGGGTCGGACCAGCTGTCCGGCAGCGGGTTGCCGGGGATCTGCGCGGTGCCCACCACCCCGATCAGCCCGAGGCAGAGCACGCTGCACACCGCCATGACGGCACTGATCACGGTCATCAGCCGGGCGGCACCGCGCGGATGGAGGTGCTGCTCGGTCAGCCGGGCGATCGGCACCGCCGTCAGCGGCAGGATGAGCGGGAGGAAGACGAAGAAGCCCACGGGTCAGCTCTCACGGTCCGCCGCTGCCGGATCCGCGGAAGCGGCGTCCAGCAGCGCCCGCAGCAGTTCCTCGTCGTGCGGCAGCAGCGCGGTGACGAAGCTGGCGAGCACGGCGTCCCGGTCCGCCTCGCCGTCGAGCATCCGGCGCATCCGCAGCGCGGCCAGCCCGGCGGCGTCGGAGGAGGCCAGCCACAGGTACGAGCGGCCGGAGCGGCTCCGGGAGACGGCGTTCTTGGCGTGCAGCCGGGACAGGATGGTCATCACCGTGGTGTACGCCAGATCGCCCTCCAGGCGTTCCTGGACCCACCCCGCGCTGGCCGGGCCGGGCGCCCGCTGGAGCACCGCCAGCACCTGCGCCTCCAACTCGCCCTGGCCGCGCCGGCGGGCCGGCGCGTCCCCGGGTGCCGGGGCGTGCCTCTCGTCTGCCATGACGGCCCACTCCCTCCGGATGCCGCACCCCGGACCGACGCGGGGCGCGGGGTCATCCTAACGAGCCCGACCCTCCCCCGGACGGCTCAACGCGAGGGTTCGAGGACGCACGACGTGGCCCCGGGTGCGCCGGTGCCCCCGGTGGCCCCCGGGGCGGGAGCCGCCGGAAGGCTAGCTCCGGGCCCGTTGGGTGACCGCGATGCAGACCAGCACCACCAGCGCCGTCACCGGCGCGGCCACCGGCAGGTCCTCGCCGAGCAGCAGCACCGACCAGAGCAGCGTCAGCAGCGGCTGGGCGAGCTGCAGCTGACTGGCCCTCGGCACGCCGATCGCCGCCATCCCCCGGTACCAGGGCACGAACCCGCCGAACTGCGAGACCGCCGCGACGTACGCCAGCCCGATCAGCGCCTTCGGACCGGGGTGCACCGGCTCGACGGCCAGTCCGTACCCGGCGGTCAGCGCCGTCACGGGCAGCGCGGCCACCACCCCCCAGGCGATCACCCGGGCGCCCGTCAGCTCCCGGGACAGCCGCCCGCCCTCCGCGTACCCGGCCGCGCAGACCAGCAGCCCGGCGAACAGGAAGAGGTCCCCGGTGGTCGGCCGGCCGTGGCTCTGCAGCAGGGTGAAGCCCAGCACCGCCGCCGCCCCGGCCAGCGCCGCCGCCCAGAACGCCCGGGACGGCCGACGGCCGGTGCGCAACGCCGCGACCACCGCCGTGGCCAGCGGCAGCAGGCCGATCACCACCGCCGAGTGGGCGGTCGAGGAGGTCTCCAGGGCGAGCGTGGTGAGCAGCGGGAACCCCACCACGCAGCCGGCCGAGACCACCAGCAGGCCGGGCCAGTGCCGGCGCTTCGGCAGCGGGGCGGCGGAGGCCAGCAGGTAGAGCCCGGCCAGCACCCCGGCGAGCACGCCGCGCAGCCCGGTCGAACTCCACGGGCCGAAGCCGGTCAGCGTCCACGCGGTGGCCGGGAAGCTGAGCGAGAAGGAGGCCACCCCGAGGGCGGCGAGCAGGGTGCCGGAGGCGGCGCCGTCGGGCTGGGCCGCTATCGCCACCGGTCGGGTAGCGCTATCTTGTGCCTTCATGAACGAGCGTAGCAGCGTGGCCGAACTCGCCGACAGCCTGCGGCGCGAGCTCGAGCGCTACCCGGAGGGCCGGAAGCTGCCCTCCAGCCGGGCCCTGGTGGAGCGTCACCAGGTCAGCCCGGTGACGGTCTCCCGCGCCATCGCGGTGCTGGTCGCCGAGGGGCTGGTGGTCTCCCGGCCCGGCGCCGGGGTGTTCCGGGCGGCGCCCTTCGCGGCGGCCCCGGACGGCGCCGCCGTCGCCCCGGCCGCCCGCCCCGGCGACCTCTCCTGGCAGGAGGTCGCGCTCAGCGCCGACGCCGGTCCGCGTGACCTGCTGGCCGCCCCGGTGTTCGCCACCCTCCGGGTGCCGCCGCCGGACGTCATCGACCTCAACAGCGGCTACCCGCACGCCTCGCTGCTGCCCGAGCGGCTGCTCGCCGCCGCCCTCGCCCGGGCCGGCCGCCGTCCCGGCGCCTGGGACCGCCCGCCCACCGACGGCCTGACCGAGCTGCGCGGCTGGTTCGCCCGCGACATCGGCGGCCACGCCGGGCCGATCGGCGCCGGGGACGTCCTGATCACCTCCGGCGGGCAGGGCGGGCTCACCGTCGCCATGCGCGCGCTCGCCGCGCCCGGCGCGCCGGTGCTGGTCGAGTCGCCGACGTACTCCGGCATCCTCGCGGTCGTCCGGGCGGCCGGACTGCGGCCGGTGCCCGTCCCGATCGACGCCGACGGCGTGCGCACCGAGCTGCTGGCCGACGCCTTCGAGGCCACCCGGGCCCGGGTGTTCGTCTGCCAGCCGCTGTTCCAGAACCCCACCGGTGCGGTGCTCTCGCCCGCCCGGCGGGCGGAGGTGCTGCGGATCGCCCGGGCCGCCGGCGCCTTCGTGATCGAGGACGACTTCGCCCGGCTGCTGGTCCACGCGGACGCCCCGGCCCTGCCGCGGCCGCTCGCCGCGGACGACCGGGACGGGGTGGTGGTGCACCTGCGCTCGCTCACCAAGGCCGCCTCCCCCAACCTGCGGGTCGGCGCCCTCACCGCCCGCGGCCCGGCGCTCGCCCGGCTGCGGGCCACCCAGGTGGTGGACAGCTTCTTCGTCCCCCGGCCGCTCCAGGAGGCCACCCTGGAGCTGGTCTCCGATCCCGGGTGGGCCCGCCACCTGCGGGCCCTCGGCGCCGAACTGCGCGACCGCCGCACCGCCGCCGTGGCCGCCCTGCACCGGGAACTGCCCGGTGTGCTCGGTGCCCACCGGCCCGGCGGCTACCACCTGTGGCTGCGCTTCCCGGACGGCACCGACGACGCCGCGCTCGCCGCCGCCGCCCTGCGCGCCGGCGTCCAGGTCACCCCCGGCCGCCCGTACCACGCGGCCGAACCCCCGGCCCCGCACCTGCGTCTCAGCTACGCCGCCGCCGAGAGCCCCGCCGCCGTGGCCGAGGGCATCCACCGGCTCCGCACCGCCCACGAGCGGACGACGGTCTGAACCCCGCCCCGCCCGCGCCGGCTAGGACCGGTAGCCCGCCATCCGCTCCAGCCGGGCGATCCGCTCCGCCATCGGCGGGTGGGTGGAGAACAGCCGGGCGCCCGTCTCGCCCGGGCGGAACGGGCTGGCGATCATCATGTGGCTCGCCGTCTGGAGCTGGGGCTCCGGCGGGAGCGGCAGCTGGCGGGTGCCCGCGTCGAGCTTGCGCAGGGCGCCGGCGAGGGCGAGCGGGTCGCCGGTCATCCGGGCGCCGTCGGCGTCGGCCTGGTACTCGCGGGAGCGGCTGACCGCCATCTGGATCAGCCCGGCGGCGATCGGCCCGAGGATCATGATGGCGAGCATCCCGAACAGCCCGGGCCCGTCGTCGTCGTCGCTCCGGCCGAACGGGATCAGCCAGGCGAAGTTCACCAGGAACATCACCACCGAGGCCAGTGCCCCGGCGACCGAGGAGATCAGGATGTCCCGGTTGTAGACGTGGCTCAGCTCGTGCCCGAGGACGCCGCGCAGCTCGCGCTCGTCCAGGATCTGCAGGATGCCCTCGGTGCAGCAGACCGCCGCGTTGCGCGGGTTGCGGCCGGTGGCGAAGGCGTTCGGGGCGGGCGTCGGGGAGATGTAGAGGCGGGGCATCGGCTGCCGGGCCGAGGTGGAGAGCTCGCGCACGATCCGGTAGAGCCCGGGCGCCTCGAACTCGCTGACCGGCCGGGCCCGCATGGCCCGCAGGGCGATCTTGTCGCTGTTCCAGTAGGCGTACGCGTTGGTCCCGAGCGCGATCAGCAGGGCGACCACGAAGCCGGTCCGGCCGAAGAAACTGCCGATCACCAGGATCAGCGCCGAGAGGCCACCGAGCAGGACGGCGGTCCTCAGTCCGTTGTGCCGGCTGTGCACGTCAGGCCCTCCAGTGGTGCGGTGGGGAAGCCCTTTCTGCCTCGTCCCTCTTGCCCGGTCAACGGGCGGGCCCCGGGACCTTGTTCCCTTGTGACCGACGTGACACCCGGTCGGCGGCTCAGAACAGCGAGCCGCCGGCCACCTGGAGGACCAGCTGCGGGGCGACCGAGAGCACCACCGCGACCGAGGCGGTGAGCCCCAGCGTGGCGGCCAGGCCGACCGGCAGCCGCCGCTCGGCGCCGTCCTCGGCCGCGCTCCCCGGCTCCGCCGGGGCGAACAGCCGGGCCGTCCAGCGCAGGTAGTAGAAGAGCGCGACGACCACGTTGACGGCCATCACCACGGCCAGCCACCCCAGCCCGGCGTCCACGGCCGCGCGGAACACCACGACCTTGCCGAACAGGCCGATCACGCCCGGCGGCAGGCCGGCCAGGCAGAGCAGGAAGAAGGCCAGCGCGAGCGCCGTCCAGCGGTTGCGGGCGAACAGGCCGCGGAAGTCGTCCACCCGGGTCCCGGCCCGGCGGCCGACGGCGGCGACCACCCCGAAGGCACCGAGGTTCACCACGCCGTAGATCAGCGCGTACGCGGCGGTGGCGCCGAGCGGGTCGGCGCCGGTGGGCGCGTAGCCGGCCGCGGCGAGCGGCACCAGCAGGTACCCGGCCTGGCCGACCGAGGACCAGGCCAGCAGCCGCACCGCGCTGTACCGGGTGTCGAAGCGCTGCCGCAGCGCGCCGACGTTGCCGGCGGTCATGGTGACGGCGGCCAGCACGGCGAGCACCAGGCCCCAGGTGTGGGCGTACGGCCGGAACGCGATGGTGGTGGCCAGGGCGAGACCGGACAGGCCGGCCGCCTTGCCGACCACCGAGAGGTAGCCGGCCACCGGCAGCGGGGCGCCGGTGTAGGTGTCGGGCACCCAGAAGTGGAACGGGACGGCGGCGACCTTGAAGGCGAAGCCGACCAGGGTGAGCACCGCGCCCGCCTCGGCCAGCGGCTTGAGCTGCCCGGGCGCGTGCTCCAGGCCCTCGGCGACGGCGGCGAGGTGCAGGCTGCCGCTGGCCGCGTAGACGAAGCCGACGCCGAGCAGCATCACGGCGGTGGCGGTCACCGAGGAGACGAAGAACTTGAGCGCGGCCTCCGCACCCCGCCCGTCCCGGCGCAGCGCGACCAGCGCGAAGGCGGGCAGCGAGGCGACCTCCAGGGCGATCACCATGGTGGCGAGGTCGCGGGAGGCGGGCAGCAGGGCGGCGCCGGTGGCGCTGGAGAGCAGCAGGAACCAGTACTCGCCGCGCGGCAGCCCCTCGCTCTCGACCGTGTGGGCCGACAGCAGGGCCGCGATCAGCGCACCGCCGAGGGCGAGCAGCTGGAACACCAGCGCGAAGTGGTCGGCGACGTACGAACAGCCGCTCACCGCCGGACTGTCAGTGGCCCCTGTTACGTTCCGGAGGCAGAAGGTCGCTCGGGGTGAGCCGCCGGTGAGGGGAAGGAGCGCGATGAGGGCGAGGGCGAGTCCGGCCGCGGTGAGGCGGCCGAGCCACTTCTTGTGCCGCTCGGGCAGGAACAGGTCGGTGACCAGCACGGCGAGGGCGGCCACGGCGGCGATCAGCGGGGGCGCGATCGCCACCCAGTCCACGGACTGGATCAGGGAGCCCGGGTTGGCTACGGCGAGGGAGGTCACAGTGTGCTGCCCCGTGGAGTGAGGTCCGAGTGAGGTCCGAGTGCGGCGGTGCGGGCTGCGAGCACGGTCAGCCACCCCCGAGGAGGTGCTTGACGGCGGGGTCGGAGAGCCCGAGCAGGAGGGCGGGCCAGAGGCCGGCCAGCAGCGTGAGCGCGGCCAGCGGCGTCCAGCTGACGGCTTCGTACGGGCGCAGGTCGGCCACCTCGGCCACCGGTGCGGGCTGCTCGGGGTCGCCCATGCAGACGCGCTTGACCACGATCAGCAGGTACGCGGCGGTGAGGAGGGTGCCGAGGCCGGCCAGGACCATGTAGGTGACGAAGGCGGGGCGGGAGAGTCCGGCCGCCGGGTCGAAGGCGCCGAACATGGCGAGCAGCTCGCCCCAGAAGCCGGCCAGGCCGGGGAGGCCGAGGCTGGCGACGGCGGCGAAGGCGAGCAGCGCGCCGATCCGGGGTGCCCGGCCGTACAGGGCCGCGCCGGTGGCGCCGGAGAGGGTGTCGAGGTCCGCCGTGCCGTAGCGGTCCTTGAGGGCCCCGACCAGGAAGAACAGCAGACCGGTGATCAGGCCGTGGGCGATGTTGGCGAACAGCGCCCCGTTGACGCCCACCGGGGTGAGGGAGGCGATGCCGAGCAGCACGAAGCCCATGTGGCCGACGGAGGAGTAGGCGATCAGGCGCTTGAGGTCGCCCTTCGCCCCGGGGCGGGCCAGCGCCAGACAGGCCAGCGAGCCGTAGACGATGCCGACGGCGGCGAAGGCGCCCAGGTAGGGGGCGAGCGTCGCGGTGCCGTCCGGCACGACCGGGAGGAGGACGCGGACGAGTCCGTAGGTGCCCATCTTCAGCAGCACGCCGGCCAGCAGCACCGAGCCCACCGTCGGAGCGGCGGTGTGGGCGTCGGGGAGCCAGCTGTGCAGCGGCCAGGCCGGGGCCTTGACCGCGAGCCCGACCATGATCGCCAGTGCGGCGGTCACCTGGGTGGTGTGGCTCAGGCCGTTGCCGTGGTGGGCGGCCAGGGCCTGCATGTCGAAGGTGCCGGCCTTGCTGCCGATCAGCAGGAAGCCCAGCAGCATCACGGCCGAGCCGAGCAGCGTGTAGAGGATGAACCGGTTGGCGGCCGGCACCTTCGCGCCGCTCCCCCAGCGGGCGATCAGGAAGTACATCGGGATCAGCACGATCTCGAAGGCCAGGAAGAAGAGCAGCAGGTCCAGCACCGCGAAGGTGGCGAGCATGCCGACTTCGAGCAGCAGGAACAGCCCGACGAAGGCCTGCGGCGACGGCACGCCCTCCCCGTCCGGCAGCCGCTTCTCCGAGTACAGCGCGCAGAGGAAGGTGAGCAGGGCGGTCAGCACGATCAGCGGCAGCGAGACGCCGTCCACCCCGAGGTGGAAGCGCACGTGCAGGGCCGGGATCCAGTCCAGGTCGGTGGTGGCCTGCATCCGGGCCGGCGCGCCGTGGTCGAAGCCGGCCGCGAGGGCGACGGCGAGCAGCAGCACCGCGCCGGTGACCACGGAGTTCAGCCGCAGCGCCCGCCGGCCCGCGACGGCCCGGTCCGCTCCGAACACCGGAGCCAGGGTGAGCGCGGCGCCGAGCAGTGGCAGCGCCAGGAGGGCGATGAGGACCGCGTTCATCGGAGGCTCCCAGCGACAGCGGCGGACGGGACGGAGGTGGGGAAGGACGGCACCGGCTACACCGCCACCAGGACGGCCAGCAGGACGACCCCGGCGAGCAGCGCGCTGAGGTAGGTCTGCGCGTTGCCGGTCTGGGCGAGCCGGACGGCCCGGCCGAGCAGGTTGGCGCCGATCCCGCTGCCCTGGACGTAGCCCTCGACGACCTCGCGGTCGAGGAAGCGGACCAGCCGGGCCGCGGCGCCCACCGGGCGGACGAACAGCAGGTGGTACAGCCGGTCCACGCCGAAGCCGTGCCGGGCCGGGCCGAACAGCGGGCCGAGCAGGGTGCGCCCGGGGTCGGCGACGACCACCCGGGCGGCCGGGGCGGGGCGGCCGGTGGCCAGCCGGGCGGTGGCCGAGCGCCAGGCGCCGTAGGCGGCGAGCACGCCGACCACGGCGAGCCCGGTGCCGGTCACGGCGGTGACGCCGGTGGGGCGCAGCGAGCCGCCGTCCAGCAGCGCGGGCAGCCAGTCCGAGCGGAGCCCGGCGATGCCGAAGCCCATGGTCGGGACGGCCAGCACCCAGAGCGGCCAGCGCATCGCGGGCGGCTCGGCGGTGGCCGGGTCGGCCTCGTCCGGCTCGGGCGAGTACGGTGCGTCGCCCTCGTGGTCGGCCGGGTCGGCCGGGACGGCCGCCGGGGCGGTCCGGCCCGCCGGGCTGTGGAAGGTCAGCAGGAACAGCCGGGCCGCGTACGCGCCGGTGAGCAGCGCGGTGAGCGCGGCCGAGATCAGCACGATCCAGCCGGCCGCCTGCGGCACCGCCGAGGCCGGGCCGAGGCCGTTGGTGAGCGCGTCGCCGTTGGCGGCGTGCTCGGCGGCGGTCAGCACCGCCTCCTTGCTGAAGAAGCCGGAGAACGGCGGCAGCCCGGCCAGGGCGACCAGCGCGATGCCCATCGTCCAGTAGGCGTCCGGCACCCGCTTGCGCAGCCCGGGGATCCGGGACATCGCGGAGATCGAGTTGGTGTGCGCGGCGTGGATCACCACACCGGCGGCCAGGAACAGCAGCGCCTTGAACGCGCCGTGGCTGACCAGGTGGAACACCGAGGCCTCGCGGTCACCGCTGGCCAGCGCGCCGGCCATGTAGCCGAGCTGGCCGACGGTGGAGTAGGCGAGCACCCGTTTGAGGTCGTCCTGGGCGAGCGCGCAGAGCGCCGATCCGATCATCGTCACGGCGGCCATCACCGCGAGCACGACCAGCGCCGCACCCGACTGGAGGAACACCGGCATCAGCCGGGCCACCAGGTAGATGCCGGCCGCGACCATGGTGGCGGCGTGGATCAGCGCGGAGACCGGCGTCGGACCGGCCATCGCGTCCGGGAGCCAGGTGTGCAGCGGGAACTGGGCGCTCTTGCCGGCGACACCGGCCAGCAGCAGCAGCGCCGTCAGCGTCGGGTGACCGAGCCTGCCGTCGCCCGCGGCGGCCAGCACGTCCGGGATCCGGAAGCTGCCGGCGTCCGTGCCGAGCAGGAAGATCCCGAACAGGAACGGCACGTCGCCGAGCTTGGTGACCAGGAACGCCTTGAGCGAGGCCGAGCGGGCGTCGGCGCTCTCCCAGTGGTGGCCGATCAGGAAGTACGAGCAGACGCCCATGACCTCCCAGCCGACCAGCAGCACCACGAGGTCGCCCGAGTAGACCACCAGGAACATCGCCGCGGTGAACAGCGAGACCAGCGCCGCGTACGAGGGGTAGCGCCGGTCCTCCTTCAGGTACGCGGTCGAGTAGACCTGGACGCAGGTGGCGACCAGGCCGACCAGCACGGAGATCAGCGAGCTGAAGCCGTCCAGGTGGACGGCCAGCGCGATGTCCGGGCCGCCGGTCGGGGTGAGCCGGGTGGCCGCGTCCAGGCTCCGGCCGGTGCCGAGCTGGAGGGCGACCACCAGGGCGAGCACGGCCGAGACGGCGACCGGGACGATCGCCAGCGGTCGGGCCAGCCCGGGCGCCTTCTTGCCGACGGCCAGGGTCGCGGCGGCCCCGAGGGCCGGCAGCGCGGGGACGAGGACGGGCAGGGCGAGGTTCATGCGGTGGCCCGGCCCTTCAGTGCCTCGGCTGCGACCGGTTCCTCCGCGGCGGGGGCGTGCGACTCGGCCGGGTCGCCGAGCGCGGTCGCCCGGTCGATGTCCGCGGTGCCCCGGGCCCGGAACAGCAGCAGGACGATGGCCAGCCCCAGCCCGACCTCGGCGGCGGCGACGGTGATGGTGAACAGGGTGAGCGCCTGCCCGGCGTGCAGCGCGTCGCGCAGCCAGGCGTCGAAGGCGACCAGGTTGAGGTTGACGGCGTTGAGCATCAGCTCGACGGACATCAGCACCAGGACGGCGTTGCGCCGGGCGAGCACGCCGTACACCCCGACGCTGAACAGCAGCGCGGAGAGGACGACGGGGTAGGCGAGGTGCATCAGCTCTCTCCCTCCGGCGCGGACGCCTCCGACACGGACGCCTCCGGTTCGGCGGCCACCGGGGGCTTGGGCGCGGTCGCGGCCACGGTCCCGTTCGACCCGACCGGCCGGCCCGCCCGCACCCGGCCCGCCCGGGGCGCCGGCACCCGGCGTCCGGACCCGCGCGACAGCACGATCGCGCCGACCAGCGCCGCCAGCAGCAGCACGGACAGCGCCTCGAAGGGCAGCACCCAGTGCCGGAACAGGCTGGCCCCGGTGACGGCGGCCGAGCCGCCGCCCGCCCCGAGGTCGATCCAGGACGTCCGGAAGGCGTCGACCACCAGGGTCACCAGGGTCCCGGCCGAGGCCAGCGCCACGACCAGGGCGACCCAGCGGTTCTTGGAGTCGGCGTCCGGCGAACGCCCGATCGGCGCCTTGGTGAGCATCAGCCCGAACAGCACCAGGACGACCACCGAACCGAGGTAGATCAGCACCTGCACCCAGGCGATGAACTCGGCCGTGAGCAGCAGGAACTCCACCGCGAGCCCGCCGAGCGCGACCACCAGCCAGAGCGCGGCGTGCACCAGCTGCTTGGTGGTCACCGAGACGACCGCCGCGCCGAGCACCGCGATGCCGACCAGCAGGAAGACGATCTCCTGACCGGTCGGGGACAGGAACGAACGGGCGGCCGGCTCCAACGAGCCGGTCGCCGCGAGGAGCACGGCGCCACCGATCACGCGTCGTCACCCTTCTCCTCGACAACTTCTGCGGCGGCCGCAGCGGCGGCCGCCAGCTTGTCCGCCGCCTTCCGGGCGGTGGCGATCTCCTTGGGCTCCTCGGCGGCCGGGTCCAGGGCCGGCGGCGCCGGAACGGTCCACATCCACTCGCGGAGCTTCTCCCGCTCGTGGGTCAGCTCGTGGATGTCGGTCTCCGCGTACTCGAACTCCGGCGACCAGAACAGCGCGTCGAAGGGGCACACCTCGATGCAGATCCCGCAGTACATGCAGAGCGAGAAGTCGATGGCGAACCGGTCCAGCACGTTGCGGGTGCGGGCCCGGGCGTTCGGGTCGGCGGCCGGCAGCGTCTCCTTGTGGGAGTCGATGTAGATGCACCAGTCCGGGCACTCGCGCGCACAGAGCATGCACACCGTGCAGTTCTCCTCCAGCAGCGCGATGACGCCGCGCGAACGCGGCGGCAGCACCGGCTGCACGTCGGGGTACTGCGCGGTGACGCTCTTCCTGGTCATCGTCCGCAGCGTCACGGCCAGGCCCTTGGCGAGGCCGGCACCGGGAAAGCTCATGCGATCGCCACCTTGAGGATGCCGGTGAGGGCCAGCTGGACGAGCGCCAGCGGGATCAGCACGATCCACGCGAAGCGCATCAGCTGGTCCTCGCGCAGCCGCGGGTAGGTGACCCGCAGCCAGATGACCACGAAGGCCAGCGCGAAGGTCTTGAGGAGCATCCAGAGCCAGCCGAGCTGGTCGGACATCGGCCCGTGCCAGCCGCCGAGGAAGAGCACCGCCGTCAGCGCCGACACCACCAGGATGCCCACGTACTCGGACAGCAGGAACAGCGCGAAGCGCAGTCCGGTGTACTCGGTGTACGCGCCGAAGATGATCTCCGAGTCGGCGACCGGCATGTCGAACGGCGGCCGCTGGAGCTCGGCCAGGCCGGCCGTGAAGAAGACGAAGGCGCCGATGAGCTGCCAGGGCAGCCAGTACCACTGCCAGGCGTCCAGGATCCCGGGCAGCGACAGGGTGCCGGCGGCCATCGCCACCGAGGCCGCCGCGAGCACCATCGGCAGCTCGTACGACATCAGCTGCGCGGCCGTGCGCAGGCCGCCGAGCAGCGAGAACTTGTTCGCCGAGGCCCAGCCGGCCATCAGCTTGCCGATCACCCCGACGCCCATCACGGCGAGCACGAAGAACAGTCCGGCGTCGATCGCCTGGCCGACGAAGCCGTCCGGGCCGACCGGGATCGCCAGCAGCACGAACAGGTACGGCAGCAGCGAGACGGCGGGCGCCAGCTGGAAGATCCGGCGGTCCGCCCCGGCCGGGACGATGTCCTCCTTCTGCGCGAACTTCACGCCGTCCGCGACGAGCTGCGCCCAGCCGTGGAAGCCGCCCGCGTACATCGGGCCGAGCCGGCCCTGCATGTGCGCCATCACCTTGTGCTCGGTCTGGCCGATGACCAGCGGGAAGACCAGGAAGACGACGAGGGTGGCGACGCAGCGGAGCACCGTGTCGAGCAGGTTCACGCGCCGTCTCCGTCCTGGTCGGCCGCTCCGGCCGACGTCTCGTCCTTCTTCTCGTCCGACGTCCCGTCCTGCTGCTCCTGCGGCTTCCCGCCCGGCTCGGCGGCCGGCTCCGCACCCGCGGGCCCGGCGTCGTGGGCGGGCACCGGGTTGTGCCAGGGCGCGTCGGAGGACCGGGGCGCGGCCGGAGCCGGGCGTTCGACGGACGGCTCGGCGGCAGCGCTCTGGCTCGCCGACCCGTCCGACACCGACCGGGTCCGCCGCGGCCGGTCCGCCCGCACCACGGGCGCACCCTCAGCAGCAGCCGCACCGGCACCGGCACCGGCACCGGCACCGGCACCGGCACCGGCAGCCTCGACGGCCGGGGCCTCGGCAGCCGGCTGGCTCGCCGACCCGTCCGACACCGACCGGGTCCGCCGCGGCCGGTCCGCCCGCACCGCAGGCGCACCCTCGGCAGCAGCCGCACCGGCACCGGCCGGGGCCGCAGCCCCGGCCCGGGGCGCGCGCGCCGCCGCACCGGCCGCCCGGGCACCCCGCGCGGGCCGCTCGGCGACCGGCGGCAGGGTGCCCTTGAGCGGCCCCCACTCGTTCGGGTCCGGCACACCGGGCGGCTGCATCTTGCGCCGGGCCGGCCCGTCCCCGTGGTCGGACTCGCCCGGCTCCTTGGCGCCCGGCCAGGCCTTGGCGACCCGCGCGGCGAGCACGAACTCCTTGCGCAGCGGGTGCCCCTCGAAGCCGTCCGGCAGCAGCAGGGTGGCCAGGTACGGGTGCCCGGGGAAGTCGATGCCGAACATCTCGTGGGTCTCGCGCTCGTGCCAGGCGGCCCCGGCGTAGACCGCGACGGCGCTGGGCAGCGCGGCCTTCTCCCGCGGCACCCGGGTGCGCAGCGCGAGGTGCCGCACGCCCGGCGCCTCGGCGGCGGCCAGGTGCGCGACGACGGAGAAGCCCTCGGCGAGCTCGTCGACGGCGCTCAGCCAGTCGAAGTAGTCCAGGCCCAGCGCGTCCCGGGCGCCGGTGAGCGCCTCGATCCAGTGCTCGGCCGGCACGTCGACGGTGATCAGCCCGTACGCCTCGGCGCCGGTCGCCCATTCCCCGACCGACGCCGCGTACTGCTCTGCCGTGGTCACGACACTCCTCCATCGCCGGACGGCCCCGCCACCAGCGGGCGGCGCAGCGCCGCCGCGGGCGCGGTGTAGCGGCCGGGCAGGGACTCGGCGGCGATCTTCTCCTGCAGCTTGAGGATGCCCTGGAGCAGCGCCTCGGGCCGGGGCGGGCAGCCGGGCACGTAGACGTCGACCGGGATGATCTGGTCCACGCCCTTGGTCACGGAGTACGAGTCCCAGTAGGGACCGCCGGAGTTGGAGCAGGCGCCGAAGGAGATGACGTACTTCGGCTCGGGCATCTGCTCGTAGAGGCGCTTGACGGCGGGCGCCATCTTGTCGGTGACCGTCCCGGAGACGATCATCAGGTCCGCCTGACGGGGTCCGGGCGCGAACGGGATGACACCCATCCGGATGAAGTCGTGCTTGGCCATGGACGCGGCGATGAACTCGATCGCGCAGCAGGCCAGGCCGAAGTTGAAGCACCAGAGGCTGTAGCGGCGCCCCCAGTTGAGCACGACCTTGACCGGGTCGGGCGCGAGCCGGGCCAGCGGGCCGATGGAGCGGCGCTCCACCGCGCCGGGGCGGGCCGGGTCGGGCAGGCCGAGCGGGACGGGACCGTCCTGGGCGCCGTGCGGGTGGCTGTGGGTCACGTCCATTCCAGAACGCCCTTCTTCCAGGCGTAGAGCAGTCCGACCGCGAGGAAGCCGATGAAGAGGAACATCTCGACCAGCGTTCCGGCGCCGTACCCGGCGGCGGCGAAGACGGTCGCCCACGGGAACAGGTAGATCGCGTCGACCGCGAAGATCACGTACAGGAAGGCGTACACGTAGTAGCGGATCTGGGTGTGCGCCCAGTCCTCGCCCACCGGGTCGACTCCGCACTCGTAGGCGAGGAGCTTCTCGGGTGAGTGCACCACCGGCCGCAGCAGGCGGTTGGCGGTGAACGCCACGGTCACGAAGAGCACCCCGACGACGGCCAGCAGGCCCATCGCGGCGTACGCGTCGAAGTAGCCGCTGCCGACCGCCGGGTCGGCCGCGACGGCAGCCGCCTGCTGCCCCTCCATGCCTTCGCCTCCACCTCGGCCGGGGACCCGCCCTCAGGACGGCTCCACGACTCTTCCTCGTACGCTCTCAACCATGGCCAATGCGTGAGTCTAAGGGGAGGGCAAGGCTCCCCTCACCCCCTGCCCGCTCCGCAAGACGTCCGGTGGACGGTCCGGTGAACTCCCGGGGGCCCGCGCGGGGGGTGGGGATAACCCCCCGCCGGGAAGATGTATCACCCCCATGGCACATCCCGGTCCTCGTTCGGGAAGCTGGGGTCCGCCAGCTCGAACGAGGGGACGGATGATCCGATGAAGCCGCTGCACCGCCGCGCCGTGGACGCGATCAAGGGCCAGGACGCCCGGATGGAGCGGCCGTCGCTGTACGGCGCGCGGATGTGGCGCCAGGTCGGGCAGCTGCTGCTCAACTTCCCGCTCGGCGCCGCCGGCTTCGTGCTGGCGGTCGCCGCGCTCTCGGTCGGCCTGAGCCTGGCGGTCACGGTGATCGGTCTGCCGGCGCTGGCCGCCGGGCTGGCCGGCTGCCGCGCCCTGGGCGCCCTGGGCCGTAGCCGGGCCCGCTCCGCGTACGGCTCCGCGATCGCCGAGCCGGAACCGGTGCGGCGCCGCCCGGGCGTGGTCGGCTACACCATCGCCCACCTCACCGACCTGCTGAACTGGCGCTCGGTGCTCTACAACGTGCTGATGCTGCCCTGGGGCATCCTGAGCTTCACGGTGACGCTGGTCTCGGTGGTCACCCTGTGGCCGGTCCTGCCCTTCATGGTGCGGGCGATGGCCGCGATCGACCGGATCCTGATCGAGTCGCTGCTCTTCCCCGGCGCCCTGGCCGAACGGGTGCGCGAGCTGGAGGACGACCGCGGCACCGTGGTCGACACCGCCGCCGCCGACCTGCGCCGGATCGAGCGCGACCTGCACGACGGCGCCCAGGCCCGGCTGGTCGCCCTGGCGATGGACCTCGGCATGGCCAAGGAGCGGCTGCGCGAGGTGGAGACCCAGGAGGACATGGCGGTCGCCGCCAAGATGGTCGACAACGCGCACGGCGAGGTGAAGCTGGCCCTCCAGGAGCTGCGCGACCTGGCCCGGGGCATCCACCCCGCGGTGCTCACCGACCGGGGTCTGGACGCGGCGCTGTCCGCGGTCTCGGCCCGCTGCACCGTCCCCGGCGGGGTGAAGGTGAACGTCGACCTGGCCGGGCCGGACGGCGAGCCCGAGCGCCCGGACTCGGCGGTCGAGGGCATCGCCTACTTCACGGTCAGCGAGTTGCTGACCAACGTCTCCAAGCACGCGGGGGCGACCAGTGCCTCGGTCGACGTCTGGCGCTCGGACAGCCAGCTGATGGTGCTGGTCCAGGACGACGGCCGGGGCGGCGCCGCCGCCTACCCGGGCAGCGGCCTGGCCGGGCTGGCCGAGCGGATCCGGGCGGTGGACGGGGTGTTCCTGGTGGAGAGCCCGGAGGGCGGCCCGACCACCGTCACCGTCGAGCTGCCCTGGCGCACCCGCACCGCCCGGCGCTGACCGCGCGGGGCACGAAAGGGCGCCGGGCTCCCGTCGAGGCAGTGGACGGGAGCCCGGCGCCGGTCCGGCACGGCGGCCGGCCCGCGGAACCCTTGCACGGTGGGCGGGCCGGCCGGCGCACCGGGGCCGGGGGTCCGGGGCCTGGCTAGGAGCTGCTCTCCAGGGTGCCGAGGGTCACGTCGGCCGTCCTGCTGTTGCCGTCCCTGGTGTAGGTGACGGTGACCTTGCTGCCCGGGGTGAGCGAGGCGAGCGCGGTGGTGAGCGCGTTCAGCGAGTCGACCGGGGTGTCGCCGATCCTGGTGATGACGTCGCCGGCCTGGAGCCCCGCCGCGGCGGCCGCGCCGCCCTGGCTGACCGCCACGATGACCGCCCCGGCCGGCTGGAACTGCTGGTTGAAGCTGGTCCGGGCGGTGATGCCGAGCGCGGCCCGGCCGGAGTTGGTGACCTTGCCCTGTTTGATCAGCTGGTCGGTGATGCTGGTGATGGTGGACGCCGGGATGGCGAAGCCGATGCCCGGGGCGGCCGCGCCGTTGGTCTGCGGCTCGGTGGCGGCCAGGGTGTTGATCCCGATCACCTGGCTGTCCAGGTTGACCAGCGCGCCGCCGCTGTTGCCCGGGTTGATCGCGGCCGAGGTCTGCACCATGTTGCCGATGGTGGCGCCCGGCGAGCCGCCGCCGCGGGGCTCGGAGACGGTCCGCCCGGTGGCCGAGACGATGCCCTGGGTGACGCTGCTGGAGAGGCCGAGCGGGCTGCCCATGGCGAGGGTGATCTGGCCGAGCTGGACCTTGCCCGAATCGCCGAAGACCGCCGGCTTGAGGCCGCTCGGCGGGCTGTTGAGCTTGATCACCGCGAGGTCGGAGTCCGGGTAGCTGGCGACCAGCGCGGCGTCCAGCGACTTGGTGGAGTTGGCCAGCGTGACGGTGAAGGTGGTCGCGCTGCCGACCACGTGGGCGTTGGTGACGATGTCGCCCTTGTCGTCGTAGACGATCCCGGAGCCGAGGCTGTCGCCGGTGGTGATCTGGACCACCGAGGGCAGCACGTCGGCGATCACCTTCTGGTAGGCGCTCTGGAGCTGGTTGTCACCGCCGGGCTGGCCGCTGGGGGCCGAGGAGGCCTGCTTGGTGCCGGCCGCGGTCGAGGACGCCGAGGAGGACGACGAGGACGGGTTGCTGCACCCGGCCAGCGCCAGCGCGAGCGCCGCGACGGCCGCGACCGCCCCCGGTGCGAGCCGCCGCCGGTACGCCCTGGGGCCGGTCGGCCGGGGGCCGGCCGGCAGCGGGCGGTTGTGTTCCTTCGTTCGGCTCACCTGGCTGCCTCCGATTCGTCACCGCGCCGGGGCGCGGGCATGAGAGCACGGAAATCTTTGTCAGCATTTCACCGATTTGTCCGTTTTCCCGGTTCGACTCGCCCGAGGCCGGTGGCCGAAACCGAACGCCTAGGATTGCCGCATGACTTGGTTGATCACCGGCGGTGCCGGATACATCGGTGGGCACGTCGTCCGCCAGCTGCTCGACGCCGGCGAGCGCGTCGCCGTCCTGGACGACCTGAGCACCGGCGACGCCTCCCGGGTGCCGGCCGGCGTCCCGCTGATCGAGGGCTCCACCCTGGACCGCACCGTCCTGGACGCCGCGATCCGCGAGCACGGCATCGAGGGCATCCTGCACTTCGCCGCCAAGAAGCAGGTCGGCGAGTCGGTCGAGCAGCCCTTCCTGTACTACCGCGAGAACATGATCGGCCTGCAGACGGTGCTGGAGGCCGCGGCCGAGGGCGGCGTCAAGCGCTTCCTGTTCTCCTCCTCCGCCGCCGTCTACGGCATGCCGGACGTCGACCTGGTCACCGAGTCCACCCCGTGCGCCCCGATGAGCCCCTACGGCGAGACCAAGCTGGCCGGCGAGTGGCTGGTCGCCGCGGCCGGCAAGGCCCACGGGATCTCCACCGTGGCCCTGCGCTACTTCAACGTGGCCGGCGCCGCCTCGCCCGAGCTCTCCGACGCCGGGGTGTTCAACCTGATCCCGATGGTCTTCGAGCGGCTGACCGCCGGCGAGGCGCCGCGGGTGTTCGGCGACGACTACGCGACCCCGGACGGCACCTGCGTCCGCGACTTCATCCACGTCTCCGACATCGCCTCGGCCCACGTGGCGGCCGCCAAGCGGCTGGCCGCCGACCCGGCCGGCGAGACCGCGCTGGTGCTCAACATCGGCCGCGGCGAGGGTGTCAGCGTCAAGGAGATGATCGAGGCCATCGGCAAGGTCACCGGCTACGACACCACCCCTGCGGTGACCCCGCGCCGCCCCGGCGACCCGGCCCGGGTGGTGGCCGCCGCCGACCTGATCCACCGCGAGCTGGGCTGGAGCGCGCGCCACGACGTGACCGACATGGTCTCCTCCGCGTGGGAGGGCTGGTGCAGCCGCCACCCCGGGGCCCGCAAGGCCTGACGTAGCACCACCGGCCGGCGGTGTCCGCCCCGCTCAGCGGGCGGGCACCGCCGTGCCGTAGTAGGCGTCCAGCGCGTACACGCAGCGGTCCTTGGAGCCGACGAAGACCCGCCCGCCGACCGCCACCGGGGAGCCGGTCAGCTCGCCCTTGGTGCCGAGCTCCCAGCGCAGCTGACCGGTCGCCAGGTCCAGGGTGTGCAGCGAGTGGTCCCGGCTGCCCAGGTGCACCAGGCCGTCGGCCAGCGCCGGGGAGCCGACGATCTCGCCGCGCGCGGTGTAGCGCCAGCGCTCCCGGCCGGTCGCCGCCTCGAAGGCGTACAGCACCTCGCCGCTGCCGACCAGCACCATGCCCTCCCCGACCACCACCGGTTCGGCGCCCTGGCGACTGCCGGTGACCCCGCGCCAGCGGTCCAGGCCGGTGGCCGCGTCCAGCGCGTAGACGGTGCCCAGGTAGTCCGCCACGTAGACGGCGTCGCCGTCCAGGGCCGGCGGGGTGAACAGCACCACCGGGGCGTCGAAGCGCCAGCGCTCGGCCCCGCTGGCCGCGTCCAGCGCGTACACCCTGGTCCCGGCCGTCACGTACAGCACCCCGCCGCGCTCCACCGGGCGCGAGGGCACCTCCTCGCCGACCTGGAAGGACCAGCGCAGGCCCGCGCCCCGGCCGTCCACGCAGCGCAGCCGTCCGGCGCCGTAGTAGTAGACGGCGCCGCCCACCAGGGTCGGGCCGGACTGCGGGTTCTCGTAGTCCTGCTGGGCGTCGTCGGCGCGCCACAGCTCGGCGCCGGTGGCCGCCGCGCGCAGTTGGACGCCGCCCCCGCGCACCCCGCAGCAGAGCACGCCGTCGGCGGCGGACAGCGAGTAGACCCAGCCGTCCAGCGAGGTGCGCCAGCGCTCGGTGCCGTCCGCGACGTCCACGGTGTACAGGTGCGGGCCGTCCGCGGCGTGCACCCGGCCGGCGTCCACCGCGAGCGCCCAGGCGACGTCCCGGGTCTTGTAGCGGCGCTCGCCGGAGGCGATGTCCAGCGCGTGCACCTCGAAGCTGGAGACGAAGAGCGTGCCGTCGGCGACCACCGGCGTGCCCCAGACGTCGTTGGACATCCGGAACCGCCAGGGGCGCCAGCGCACGGCCGGAGCCGGCGGCGTCGGGCTCGGAGGCGGGGTCGGCACCGCCCGGCGGACCCAGTCGGTCGTGGCCGGGGCGGTGCTCGGGCCGGACTGCTCGTACTCGGCCCGCGGCCCCGGGCCTATCCGCACCGAGGCGCCGGACAGCTGCACCTCGACGGACATCCCGCCGGTGGGCGCGCGGTGCTTGTTCTTGGACGGGATCTTCGCGGTCGGGATCTCCGCGTCCGAGGCCCCCGGCCGCGGCCCGGCGTGCACCGGCCCGGTGGGCGGCGCATGGCCGGCCCCCGGGTAGGTGCGCGGGTCGTCCGGGCCCGGGTGCTGCGGCGGTACGGGCGGCTGCGGCGGCGGGCCCTGGGGGTGCGGCGGCCGCAGCGGCTCGACCGGGCCGGAGTGCGGGCGCGGCGGGGCGACCGGGCGGCGGCCGCGCTTGCTCTCGATCAGCGCCAGCGCGTGGGCGGGCAGCCAGTCACCGGCCTCGCCGGAGGCGTCGTCCCGGGAGAACAGGTGCGGGGCCAGCTCGGCCTGGATCTGCGCCGGGGTGGGCCGCCGCTCGGGCGCCTGCTGCATGCAGGCCCGGACCAGGTCCATCAGCTCGGGCGCCATGCCGGTCAGGTCCGGCTCCTCGCGCAGCAGCTGGAACACCGTCTCGACCGGATTGGTGCCGCGGAACGGCGGGTGCCCGGTGGCGCAGAAGACCATCAGCGAGCCGAGCGAGAAGACGTCGCTGGCGCCCCGGACGGTGCGGCTGTCCCGGGCCTGCTCCGGGGACATGTAGGCGGGGGTGCCGACCGCGACGTTGGTCATGGTCAGCCGGGTGCTGGAGACGCCGGCCGCGATGCCGAAGTCGATCACCTTGGGGCCGTCCTCGACCACCAGGACGTTCGAGGGCTTGAGGTCGCGGTGGACCAGCCCGGCCGCGTGGATCGACTGGAGGGCCTCGGCGATGCCCGCGACCAGCCAGCGGGTGGCCTCCACCGGCAGCGGGCCGCACTCCTCGACCAGGTCCTCCAGCGAGGGCGCCGGGATGTACGCGGTGGCCAGCCAGGGCACCCGGGCGTCCGCGTCGGCGTCCACCACGGCCGCGGTGTAGAAACCGCCGACGGTCTTGGCCGCCGCGATCTCACGGGCGAAGCGGACCCGGAACAGCTCGTCCTCGGCCAGCTCCCCCCGGACGGTCTTGATGGCCACCCGGCGCCCGGAGGCGGAGCGCGCCAGGTAGACCAGCCCCATCCCGCCCGCCCCCAGCCGCCCCAGCACCTCGAAGGGCCCGATCCGCCTCGGATCGTGCGCCGTCAGCTGGTCCACTCCGCAGCCACCTCCCCGTCGTCCGCACCCGCCGCGTGGTGCCGGACCCGATTCTCCAATGCCGCCCCGCGCATCTCCAACCTCCCCTACCGGGAGACGGCCGCAGCCCCGTGCCACGACGCCCCGCTGGTCAGCCGGGACGGAACGGCCGGATTCTGACGCCCGCTCCGACCGCGGCTTGCGCCCCGGGGCCCGGACCGTCGGAGTGTCACCCCGCACGACTGGTCACGCTCTGTCACTCGATCACCCCTCAGCGGACTCGCCGTCACGCTATGGGGTCAAAAGCACACGGGGGGGCTTCAAGAGCGCCTTCGGAGCCCGGTGAATATCCGTCCGAAGCGGTTCAGGCCGCTATAGCAACCCCCCGTGCGGAGTAATAGTCGCATCACCGAATCGCGCCAAGATCGTGCCACGGTAAGCTGACGGCATGACAGGACAAGTTCGCACCGTCGACGGTCGCGTCGCCGGGCGACGCGGACAGGAGACGCGGCAGAAGCTGCTCGACTGCCTCCGCGAGATGCTCAGCACGTCGCCCTATCGGGACGTCAAGGTCATCGACGTCGCCCGTATGGCGGGTACCTCCCCCGCGACCTTCTACCAGTACTTCCCGGATGTCGAGGGCGCAGTCCTCGAAATCGCCGAGGAAATGGCCAAGGACTCCGACACCCTCAAAGAGCTGGTGGCCGGAAAGTCCTGGGCAGGGAAGTCCGGACCGACCACTTCGGAAGAACTGGTCGACGGATTCCTCGCCTTCTGGCGCAAGAACGACGCCATTCTCCGAGTGGTCACGCTCGGTGCCGCAGAAGGGGACAAGCGGTTCTTCAAGATCCGCATGACCGTCCTCAACTCGGTCGCCAAGCCACTCGCCGAGGCCGTCAAGGAACTCCAGGCGAAGGGTCAGGCCGACAAGTCGCTCGATCCCAACGCCGTCGCCGGGGCCCTGGTCTCGTTGCTCGCTTCGGCGGCCGAGCACCAGAAGGCCTTCACCTCCTGGGGCGTCAAGGTCAAGGACCTCAAGCCCAACCTCGCTCCCCTGGTGTACCTGGGCGTCACCGGCAAGAAGGCGCCCAAGTAGGACCAGCCGTTCGATCCACCATCCGCTCCGCGCAGCCCCGGCCTCCTGTCCGGGGAACGACGGACGGCGGCCGTGTCCTCGGGGGAGGTCCGCCGACGTACCGCACGCGCGCCAGACATGCCGGTGGGCGGGCACCCCTCACACAGGGTGCCCGCCCACAGGTATGTGGTTCGCCACCTCGCCATCGCCTCCGCAGCGCCGACCGTCGCCCGAGCGGGCGAGTCACCCGCCCCGAGCCGAAGGGCCGCGCCGGTGCCGAAAGGGAGAAGCGACAAGCGAGGAACGAGCGCCGGAGCGCCGACCGTCGGCACCGGACAAGAGCGGCCCGGAGGCGAGCGGCGAGTTACGGACAGCGCACGACCTGGCCCGCGTAGGCCAGCCCGCCGCCGAAGCCGAAGAGCAGGACCGGGTCGCCCGGGGAGAGCGCGCCGCGCTCGACCAGCTTGGAGAAGGCGAGCGGGATCGAGGCGGCCGAGGTGTTGCCCGAGTCGACCACGTCCCGGGCCACCACCGCGTCGGCGAGGCCGAGCTTGTTGGCGATCGCGTCGATGATCCGCAGGTTGGCCTGGTGCGGGACGAAGCCCTTCAGCTCGGCCGGGTCGATCCCGGCGCGCTCGCAGGCCTGCCGGGCCAGCGGGGCGAGCTGGGTGGTGGCCCAGCGGAACACCGACTGGCCCTGCTGGCTGATCACCGGGTCCCAGCCGGTGATCACCACGGCGTCGCCCCGTTCCGGCTCGGAGCCCCAGACCACCGGCCCGATGCCGGGCTCGGCGCCCTCCGGCTGGGCCTCGACCACCGCGGCGCCCGCGCCGTCGCCGAAGATCACGCAGGTGGACCGGTCGGTCCAGTCGAGCGTGTCGGACATCCGTTCGGCGCCGATCACCAGGGCGCGGCGCGCCGCGCCGGCCCGGATCGCGTGGTCGGCGGTGGCCAGGGCGTACGAGAAGCCGGAGCAGACCGTGTTGATGTCGTACGCGGCGGGCGCCCGGACGCCCAGCCGGGCCGCCACCGCGGCGGCGGTGTTGGGGCTGCGCTCGATCGCGGTGCAGGTGGCGACCACGACCAGGTCGATCTCCTCCGCCGTCCGGCCGCTGTTGGCCAGCGCCTTCTGCGCGGCTTCGGCGGCGAGGTCGACCAGGGACTCGCCCTCGGCGATGTGCCGGGTGCGGATGCCCACCCGGGTACGGATCCACTCGTCATCGGTGTCGACGAGTGCCGCCAGGTCGTCGTTGGAGAGGACCTTGGGGGGCTGGTAGTGCCCGAGTGCCACAATGCGCGAACCGCTCATGCTGCCATGGAACCGGGTTACCCGCTGGTCAGCCGGGCACGACCGGCTACAGGATCCGCGCCGACGATCTGTAGGGGGTCCACAAGACCCTTGGGGCGCCTGGGTCCCGGCCGTACGCCGTGGTCAGGCCGCCAGCGAGGCGGCGTCGCCCATCACGATCACCGGGTGGGCGGTCGGGTCCAGGGTGCGGATCAGCTGGGCCATCTTGTCCTCGGGTATGGACACGCACCCGTGGGTCGGGCCGTCGTGGTCGACGTGCAGCCAGATCCCGCCGCCCTTCTTGCTGCCCATCGGGCGGCGCATGTCGAGCGGGGAGCTGCCGGCGACCCGGTTGTAGTTGATCGCGACCACGTAGTCGAAGGAGCCGGCCAGCTGGTCGCCGAAGAAGCCCGTGCCGGAGACCACGAAGCTCGGGTCCTTGTCGTACGGGAGCTTGCTGCCGGGGTCGGCGTTGCGGCCGCCCGCGTCGGTGAGGTCGAAGACGCCGATCGGGCTGCGCAGGTCGCCCTCGTTGTGGTCGGCTGTCCAGCCGTTCTTGCCGTTGTGGCCCTGCCAGGTCTCTCCGGCCAGCCAGCGGCCCTCGGGGGTGCGGGTCCACAGGGTGACGCTGTTCCGGTCGGTGTCCTTGCCCTGCCCGGTGGCGACGACGACCTGGGTGGTCGCGGCCGGGATCTTCGCGGTGAAGGCGGCGCCGAGCCCGGGTATCGCGGTCAGCGAACCGTCCGGGCGGGCCTCGCTGCGGCCGGCGGCCGCGGGCGCGGACTGCCGGTCGGTGGCGGCCTGGACGGCGGCGGGGGCGGGCGACGCGGGGTGGTCGGGCTTGCTGACGCCCTCCGGTCCGTGGCCGTCGGCGGCGGTGGCGACGGCCGTGGCGCCGTCCTGGCCGACGGTGTACCAGCCCGCGGCGGCGGCGACCAGCAGCGCGGTACCGGCCATCACGGCCTTGCCGTGGCGCTTCTGCTTGGCCTTGCGCCGGCGGCCCCGGGCGGCGGCCCGGCCCCCCGGGGCGGGGGCCGCGGAGGCGAGGGGCACGACCGGGGCCAGCTGTTCGTGGACCGGCTCCTGGTGCGGCGCATCCCCGTACACCGGCTCCGGGTACTCGGCCTGCGGGTACTCCGCCTGCCGGTACTCCGACTGCCAGTGGTCCGGCTGCCCGTACACCGACTCCGGGTACTCCGGCTGGACGACGTAGGGCTGGAACGGCTGGTCGTACGCCTCGAAGTACCCGTCGGCCGGCTGCGGGCAGTCTCCGTAGCCGTCCTGCGGCACCTGCTGCGGGTAGGGCTGGTACGCGCTGTACGGCGCCTCGTGCGACTGCTGCGGCACCCCGTACACCGGTTCCTGCATCGGCTCGTACGGCGGGTACTCGGTGGCGCGATGAGAACCGGACATGCCGTCGATCCTGCCAAACGCCCTACCCGTTGGTAAACCCGGGTCACGTGCGGGAGCCGTGAAGACGCCGCCGCCCGGACCGCGGGTGCGGTCCGGGCGGCGGCGGGCCCACCGGAGTGTGCGCAGGTCAGAGGCGCATCGCCTGCGGGGTCTCGCGGCGCGTCAGGTCCGGGCCCTCGTACTCGCGGATGATCTCGTAGCGGGTGTTGCGCTCCACCGGGCGGAAGCCGGCGTCCCGGATCAGGCCGAGCAGGTCGTCGCGGCCGAGCTTGTTCGGGGTGCCGAAGTTGTCCGCGTCGTGGGTGATCTTGTACTCGACCACCGAGCCGTCCATGTCGTCCGCGCCGTGGCTGAGCGCCAGCTGGGCGGTGGTGACGCCGTGCATCACCCAGAAGACCTTGACGTGCGGGACGTTGTCGAAGAGCAGCCGGGAGACCGCGAAGGTCTTCAGTGCCTCGGCGCCGGTGGCCATCTCGGTACGGGCCATCAGCTTGTTGCGCACGACGCCGTCCTTGGAGTCGTGGAAGTCGTGCTGGTAGCGCAGCGGGATGAAGACCTGGAAGCCGCCGGTCTCGTCCTGCAGCTCACGCAGCCGCAGCACGTGGTCGACCCGGTGGCGGGGCTCCTCGATGTGGCCGTACAGCATGGTGGCCGGGGTCTTGAGGCCCTTGCTGTGCGCCAGGCGGTGGATCCGCGACCAGTCCTCCCAGTGGGTGTCGTGGTCGACGATGTGCTGGCGGACCTCCCAGTCGAAGATCTCCGCGCCGCCGCCGGTCAGCGACTCCAGACCGGCGTCGATCAGCTCGTCCAGGATCTCGTCGGCGGGCAGGCCGCTGATCTTCTCGAACCAGTGGATCTCGGTCGCGGTGAAGGCCTTCAGCGAGACGTTCGGCAGCGCCGCCTTCAGCTCCCGCAGCGAGCGCGGGTAGTAGCGCCACGGCAGGGTCGGGTGCAGGCCGTTGACGATGTGCAGCTCGGTGAGGGACTCGCTCTCCATCGCCTTGGCGAGGCGGACGGCCTCCTCGATGCGCATCGTGTAGGCGTCCTTCTCGCCCGGCTTGCGCTGGAACGAGCAGTACGCGCAGGACGCGTTGCACACGTTCGTCATGTTGAGGTGGCGGTTGACGTTGAAGTGGACGACGTCGCCGTTCTTCCGCGTCCGCACGTGGTGCGCCAGCCCGCCCAGCCAGGCCAGGTCGTCGCTCTCGTAGAGCGCGATCCCGTCCTCGCGGGTCAGCCGCTCACCCGCGTAGACCTTCGCCTCCAGCTCGCGCTTCAGCCCTGCGTCCATGCGGTGGCCCGCCTCCTCCGACATTCGATTCCTTGCCGGACACGAGGTTACGTCACTCGCCCGCTCGCCTCCGGGCCGCTCCGACCCGGTGCCGACGGTCCTCACTCCGGCGCTCCTGCGTCGCTAGTCGCTCGTCGCTTTCGGCACCGGCGCGGCCTTCGGCTCGGGGCGGGCCGCCAAGAGCTCCGCGAGCAGTGTCGGGTCGATGTTGCCACCGCTGACCACGGCGGCCACCCGGCGGCCACCGGTCTCGGCGGCCCGGTGGAAGTACGCGGCCGGGGCGACCGCGCCGGAGGGCTCGGCGACCAGCCGGCCGCGGCGGGCCAGCAGGGCGACGGTGGAGCGGATCTCGTCCTCGGTGACGGTGACGATGTCGTCCACGTAGGCGGTGATGTGCGCGTACGGCAGCACGCCGACCGAGGGGGTGCGCAGCCCGTCCGCGACCGTCCGGTAGGTGTCCGCGACCGGCCACTCGACCCGGCGCCCGGAGCGCAGGCTCTCCTGCGCGTCGGCGGCCAGCTCCGGCTCCACGCCGATCACCCGGATCTCCGGGCGGCTGAGCTTCAGCGCGGCCGCCGTCCCGCCGATCAGGCCGCCGCCGCTGACCGGCACCAGGACGGTGTCCAGCCCGGCGGGGGCGTCCTCGGCGATCTCCAGGCCGACCGTGCCCTGGCCCGCGATGATGAACGGGTCGTCGTAGGGCGGCACCCAGACGTAGCCGAACCGCTCGGCGAGGTCGCCGGGCAGGGTGTCCCGCTCCGCCGGTGGGACGAGGATCACCTCCGCGCCGTACGAGCGGGTGGCCTCGACCTTCACCGCCGGCGAGGTGTCCGGCATCACGATCACGGCCTTGATGTCGAGCAGCTGCGCCGCGTAGGCGACCGCCTGGGCGTGGTTGCCGCTGGACTGGGCGACCACGCCGCGGGCGCGCTCCTCGGGGTCGAGCGCGGCCAGCCGGTTGTAGGCGCCGCGGGTCTTGAAGGCCCCGGTCGGCTGGAGGTTCTCCGGCTTCAGCCAGAGCCGCCGCTCGCCCTCGGCCGCCCAGGGGGCGGGGACCAGCGGGGTGCGCACGGCCACCCCGGCGATCCGCTCCCGGGCCGCGTGCAGCTCCTCCAGACCGACCAGTGCCATCTCGTCACTCTCCTACGGGGGGGAGTTCGCTCACCCGGTTCTCCCACTTCGTGGAGAGTACGACGGTGGTGCGGGTCCGGGCCACGCCCTTCGTGCCCGAGATCCGCTTCACCACCGACTCCAGGCCGGCCACGTCGGCCACCCGGACCTTGAGCATGTAGGAGTCGTCGCCCGCGATGAACCAGCAGTCCTCGACCTCGTTGAGGTCCTTCAGCCGGAACGCGACGTCCTCGTGGTCGGCCGCGTCCGTGAGCTGAAGGCCGATCAGGGCCGTGACGCCGAAGCCGAGCGAGGCCGGGTTGACCGTCGCGCGGTAGCCGGTGATCACACCGGCCTGCTCCAGGCGGTTGATCCGGTCCGTGACGCTCGGGCCGGAGAGCCCGACCAACCGGCCCAGCTCGGCGTAGGACGCACGGCCGTTCTCCCGGAGCGCCTGGATGAGCTGTCTGTCCACCGTGTCCATATACCGTCCGCGTCCTTCCGAACCTCACCAGACCCACAGATCATTATCCGGATTCCAAGGCGCCATGCGCTGACCGACCCGGATATCGCAGAGAAGATACTCTCCCGCCCTCGGTCTCCTTACTCCCCCTCAGCCCCAGCGGCCTGCCCGTCGCCGGCTTCGCGGGCCGCCGCGCCCAACTCGCCCTCCCAGCGCAGGTACAGGGAATGCGGCACGTCGACGGCGTCCAGCACCCGGCCGGCCACGAAATCGACGAGTTCGCGCACGGTGGAACCGCCGGCGTAGAAACCGGGCGCGGCGGGCAGGACGACGGCGCCCTGCGCGTCGAGCTCCACCAAGTGCTTCAACGTCACCCCGTTGAGTGGCGTCTCGCGCACGCACACGACGAGCGGGCGGCGCTCCTTGAGGGTGACGCTGGCCACCCGCTGCAGCAGGTCCTTGCTCAGGCCGAGGGCGATCCCGGCCACCGCACCGGTGGTCGCGGGGACCACCAGCATGCCCTTGGCGGGGTACGAGCCGCTGGACGGGCCGGCCGCGAAGTCCCCGGCGGACCAGTACCGGACGTCGTCCAGGCCGTCCTCGGTGCCCAGCCACCGCGCCAGGTCGGCGCGCCAGTGGGCGTCCCGGAAGGAGATGCCGGTCTCGTCCAGGATGGTGAGCCGGGCCGCCCGGCTGACGATCAGGTCCACCGCCTCGCCGGCGGCGAGCAGGGCCCGGATCACCGAGGCCGCGTACGGCGTCCCCGACGCTCCCGAGACCCCGACCACCCACGGCTGACGCTTCGCAGTTCCCATGGGGCAATTCTGTCCCGCCCCGACCTGCGGCTTCGCCCCGGGCACGGCGGAGCGGGCCCGCGCGGGCGCGCCCCCTGGGAGGATGGGCCCATGGCAGCGACCCTCGTCGACCTCACCCATCAGGTGACCACCGCGATGCCGGTCTACCCCGGCGATCCGGCCGTCCTGCTGGCGCCCGCGCTCACCACCGCCACCGCCGGGGTGAACGTGCTGGCCCTGCACCTCGGCTCGCAGTCCGGGACGCACGTGGACGCGCCGTACCACGTGGACGTCACCTGGCCGACCCTGGACGGGCTGCCGCTGGAGCGGTTCACCGGCCCCGCCGTGGTCGCCGACCTGCGCGGGCTGGAGCCCCGGACGGCCGTCACCCCGGAGCTGCTGGCGCCCGCGCTGGAGCGCTGCGGCGAGGGCTCCGTCCTGTTGCTGGCCACCGGCTGGGCCCGGCACTGGGGCACGGACGCCTACCTCGCCCACCCCAGCCTGACCGCGGCCGCCGCCGAGGCGATCGTGGCCGCCGGGGTGCGGACGGTCGGCGTGGACGCGCTGAGCGTGGACCCCACCCCCGATCCGGGGCCGGAGGACCCGGCGGTGGCCGCGCTGCTCGCCGACCTCACCGACGAGCACGACGGCCCCGACCCGGTGGAGGAGCCGACGCTGGCCGCCCACCGGGTGCTGCTGGGGGCGAGCGGCGGCGGGGTGATCGCCGAGAACCTGACCGACCTGCGGGCCCTGCTGGAGGCGCAGGAGGCCGGCCGGCCGGTGGAGGTCTCGCTGTTCCCGCTGCGGCTGGTGGCGGCCGACGGGGCACCGGTGCGGGCGGTGGCCCGGCTGGGCTGACCGACCGCCGCGGCCGCCGCCGGGACGCCCCGGGCGCACCGTCCTTCCCCGGGGCGGTACTTGGTCTAGACCATCCCCCGGTGGCGCCACTAGGCTGTCCGGCCATGGCTGAGATCATCGGAGTGGTCGAGCGACTCTGGCGCTACCCCGTGAAATCCACCGGCGGCGAACGGCTCGACTCCGTCGACGTGGACGTCCGCGGCCTGGCCGGGGACCGCCTCTACGCCGTCCGCGACGCCTCCGGCAAGCTCGGCTCCGGCAAGAACACCCGGCGCTTCCGCCGGATGGACGGCCTGCTCCGGCTCTCCGCCCGCCTCGGCCGCCGGATCGACGGCCCCGAGCTGTTCGACCCGCTGGGCCGGCCGGTCGACCACCCGGCCGCCTTCCTGCGCGCCTACCTCCAGCGCGCGGACGTGGAACTCGCCCGCGAGGACGCGGTCTCGCACTTCGACCGGCTGCCGGTCAGCCTGCTCACCACGGCCACCCTGGACTGGGTCCGCGAGGCCGTCCCGTTCGCCGCGGTGGACGAACGGCGCTTCCGCCCCAACATCGTGCTGCGCACCCCACCGGGCACCCCGCCGTTCGTCGAGGACGCCTGGCTCGGCCGCCAGGCCCACGGAGAGGCCCCGGACAGCGCCCGGCTCGCCTTCGTCGCCTCCAGCGAGCGCTGCGCGATGACCGGCGCCCCGCAGCCCGGACTGCCGCACGCGCCGGAGATCCTCAAGGCGATCGTGCACGCCCACGACGGCCGGCTGGACGCGCTCGCCGAGGTCGCCGCCCCCGGGCGGCTCCGGCTGGGCGACCGCCTGGTGCTGGACTGAGCCGTCGGGCTGTCGGGCTGTCGGGCTGTCGGGCTGTCAGACTGCCGGGCCGTCAGGCCGCTGACGGAAGAAAGCGCAGGTCGGAGCGGTCTCGGAGATTTCCGGAAAAAACTTCGAACCCACCTGCAACCCCCGTGACCCTTGCACGTCTATCTCAGTGAGCGGCGGGGGAACCCGCCGCGGCGGACCGCAGGCGACACCGGGGACACCACCCCGGACCGCGGCTCCCGCCAAGACCACAGCTGCTCGACCGGCGGCGGAGACCGACCGGTGAAACACCCTGGGGGGTATACATCATGTCCGTTGTGCGTGTTCGTCGTTCCGGCTCCACCGTCCTCACCGCCGCCACCCTGGGCGTGCTGCTGGCCACCGGCGCCGTGGTGGCCTCCCCGGCCGCCTACGCCGCGGCCCCGGCCGCCGCCGCGACCACCGCGGCCACCGCGGACGCGCCGACGCTGACGGTCGCCCCGCCGACCTCGTTCGGCAACGGCGGCAAGCCGGTCGAGTTCACCGAGACCGTCACCAACCCGGGCACCGCCGACGCCAGTTACACGCTGAAGCTCGACGCCGCCGACGGCTACGCCCGCTCGACCGGCCGCATCACCGTCGAGCGCCAGGACGCGGGCGCCTGGAAGCCGGTCGACCTGGCCTTCAGCCAGGACAACGCCGGCTTCCACTTCACCGGCGAGATCCCGGGCGTGACCGTCGCCGCCGGTGGCAGCACGACCGTCCGGCTGCGGATCGCCGCCCCGCTCAACAACGACTGGGCCGGGATGAGCTCCACCGTCAAGCTGGACTCCGCCGTCGTGGACCCGGCCTCGAAGACCGTCCTCACCCAGAACACCAAGAACATCTCGCTCAAGGCCCTCGACGTGCAGACCAAGGGCGCGCCCAGCAGCGCCGTCCCCGGCGGCGCCCCGGCCGAGTTCGACGTGGTCGTCACCAACTCCAGCGCCTCCGCCTACGACAACGCCTCGACCGTCGTCAACGTCGACGGCCGCAGCACCCTCCAGGTGCAGAAGGCCGACGGCAGCTGGGAGGCCGTCACCGGTGTGCCGAGCACCCAGCCGGGCTCCCCCATGGTCAGCTACCACCTCACCGCGGACCGGACCCTGGCCGCCGACAGCATCGTCGTCAAGCACGTCCGCCTGGCCTTCACCGCCGGTGCCCCGCTCGGCCGGACGTACGTCAACCCGTGGGTCGTCCTCGGCGAGGACGGCGGCTACCCCGCCTACATCGGTGTCCAGGGCTTCCCCGTCGACCTGACCGCCGCCCCGTCGCTGTCGGTGCAGGAGCCCGCGTCGATCGGCAACGGCGGCAAGCCGGTCGAGTTCACCGAGACCGTCACCAACCCGGGCACCGCCGCCGCCACCTACACGCTGAAGCTCGACGTCGGCAACGGCTACGCCCGTTCGAAGGACCGCATCACCGTCGAGCGCCGGGACGGCGACAGCTGGAAGCCCGTCGACCTGGCCTTCAGCCAGGACAACACCGGCTTCCACTTCACCGGCGAGATCCCGGGCGTGACCGTCGCCGCCGGCGGCAGCACGACCGTCCCGCTGCGCATCGCCGCCCCGCTCAACAACGACTGGGCCGGGATGAGCTCCACCGTCAAGCTGGACTCCACGGTCGTGGACCCGGCCTCGAAGACCGTCCTCACCCAGAACACCAAGTCCGTCCCGCTCAAGGCCCTCGACGTGCAGACCAAGGGCGCGCCCAGCAGCGCCGTCATCGGTGGCGCCCCGGCCGAGTTCGACGTCACCTTCACCAACTCCAGCGCCTCGGACTACGACAACTTCTCGCCCGTCGTCCAGACCGACAAGCGCAGCGTCTTCCAGGTGCAGCAGGCCGACGGCAGTTGGGCGACCCTCACCGGCACCCCGGTCAGCCAGCCCGGCTCCCCCGAGGTCACCTACCACCTCGCCGCGGACAAGAACCTGGCCGCCAACACCACGGTCACCAAGCACGTCCGCCTCGCCTTCACCCTCGACGCCCCGCTCGGCCGGACCTCCGTCAACCCCGCGGCCATCCTCGGCGAGGGCGGCGGCTACCCTGCCTACGTCGGCCCCCAGGGCTTCGCGGTCGACGTCACCACCGCCCCGCTCGGCACCGCCGGGAAGGGCTCCGCCACCGGCGGCGACACCGCCGTCAAGGCGGGCTTCACCACCTCCGACGGCGGGTCGAACGCCGCGGGCACCACCGGTGGCACGGGCGGCACCGACAGCAGCGCCGGCTCCACCGACACCCAGCTCGCGGGCGGCGCCCTGGCCCACACCGGTGCGGACGGCATGCTGGCGTCCGCCGCGGCCGCCGCCGGCCTGCTCGCCAGCGGCATCGGCGCGGTCCTCTTCGGGCGTCGCCGCCGCAGCGCCTGATCCCCGCCCTCCGGGCGATCCGAGCCCCGACCCCCGGCACCGTCCGGGGGCCGGGGCTCCGGCGTTCCCGCCCGGCGGGATCCGGAGGAGCGGGCCTACCCGCGGATCAGGCAGAACGGGTGCCCGGCCGGGTCGGCGTAGACCCGCCAGCCGCCCGCGTCGTGCAGCCGGGTGGCGCCGAGCGGGAGCAGCCGGGCCTCGGCGGCGTCGAGGTCCGGCACGTCGATGTCCAGGTGGGCCTGGGACGGGTGTTCCGGGTCGGGCCAGCGGGGCGGACGGTGGTCGGCGACGCCCTGGAAGCAGAGCACCGTGCCGTCGTCCAGGTGCAGGGTGGACCAGTCGGCGTCGAGCGACCAGCGGCGGTCCGGGCGGTCGACCTCGCCGCCCAGCAGCTCGGCGTAGAAGCGGGCGAGCGCGGCCGGGGCCGGGCAGTCGAGCACCAGGCACTGCAGTCTGCCGATCACGGGTCTCCTCAGGGGGTGTCGTCCTCCCCGGATTCTGCCGCCGGCAGGGCGACGGCCCGCAGGAAGGCGTCCGCGAACAGCTCGACGGTCTCCTCCACCGAGGGCAGGTCGGAGCCGAGCAGGGGTTCCAGGGCGGGCCGGAGCACCAGGTGGTTGATCAGCGGGCCGAACATCAGCTGGGTCAGCACCGGGAGCGGCAGCGGGCGCAGCCGGCCGGCCTCGATGTGCGGCAGCAGCAGCCGGGAGATGCCGTCGAGCATCCGCGGCAGGTGGGTCTCCAGGATCCGGGAGGCGGGGCCGTCGGGTCTGCCGAAGAGGTCGGCGAACATCGCCGGGACGACCCGCGGATCGCGGACGAGGGCCGCGGCGAAGGTGCGGTGGAGCGCCCGGACGGTGGCCTCCAGGCCGACCGGCGGGTCGGCGGCCAGCGCCTCCAGGTCGGGCAGCGGGCCGTACTGGAGGAAGACGGCGGCGATCAGGCCGTCCCGCCCCTCGAAGACGGTGTGCAGGCTGGGCAGCGAGCACCCGGCCCGGTCGGCCACGGCGTCCAGGGTCACCCCGGCGAGGCCGCGTTCGGCGACCAGCCGGCCCGCCGCCTCGATCGCCCGCTCCCGCACCGGGGGCCGGCCGCCCGGGTCGACGCCGGTCCGCCGGACGGCCTCGTCCAGCGGGGCCCGGGAGCCGCCGAGCCGGCGCAGCAGGGTGCTGCGCGAGATGCCGGCCGCCGAGGCGATCGCCGTCAGCGGGACATCCGCGACGTCCCGTCCCCGTTCCTTCGCCGCGGTGAGCGCGGCCGTCACCAGATCGTCCATGTGACACAGAGTACTACTTGACACCTGAGACTGTCCCAGAGATGCTCTAAAGGCGAGTTCCATGCAGGATCGGCAAGGGATCGAAGGGGAGAGAGCCATGAGCGTCGTCATCTCCGGGGGCGGACCGGCCGGAATGATGCTGGGCCTGATGCTGGCCCGCGCGGGCGTCGAGGTGACCGTGCTGGAGAAGCACGGCGACTTCCTGCGCGACTTCCGCGGGGACACCGTCCACGCGTCCACCGTGCGGCTGATGGACGAGCTCGGCCTCGGCCGGAAGTTCGCCCGGCTGCCGCAGAGCAGGCTCGGCGACATGGTGATACCGGCACCCGGGGGCGGCACGGTGGCGCTGAGCGCCTACGACCGGCTGCCCGCGCCGTACAACTACATCGCGATGATGCCGCAGTGGGACCTGCTCGACTTCCTGGTCCAGGAGGCGCAGCGGGAGCCCACCTTCAGCGTGCGGATGAACACCGAGGCGACCGGACTGCTCCGCGAGGGCGGCCGGGTCGTCGGCGTCCGCTACCGCACCCGGGACGGCGAGGAGGGCGAACTCCGCGCCGCGCTCACCGTCGCCGCCGACGGCCGCCACTCCACCCTGCGCCGGGAGGCCGGACTGCAGCCCCGGGAGTACCGGGTGCCCTTCGACGTCTGGTGGTTCCGGCTCCCCCGGCACCTCCACGAGCAGGCCGAGAAGCCCAGCCTCGTCCCCGGCTTCGGCAACGGCGAGCTGGCGATCAGCCTCACCCGCGACGACTACTTCCAGATCGGTTACTTCAAGCCCAAGGGCTCCGACGCCCAGCTGCGCGCCGAGGGCGTCGAGCGGTTCCGCGCCCGGATCGCCGGGATCTTCCCGCAGTACGCGGACCGGGTCGACCAGTTGGCCGCGATGGAGGACGTCCACCTGCTCGACGTCAAGCTCAACCGGCTCGAACGCTGGTACGTCGACGGCCTGCTGCTGATCGGCGACGCCGCCCACGCGATGTCTCCGGCCGGCGGGGTCGGCATCAACCTCGCCATCCAGGACGCCGTCGCCGCCGCCACCCTGCTCGCCGAACCGCTGCGCCGCGGCCGCCCGACCGTCGCCGCCCTGGCCCGGGTCCAACGGCGCCGTGAGTGGCCGACCGTGGTCATCCAGCGCCTCCAACGGCTCCTGCACCAGATCATGTTCGTCCCGACGCTCTCCGGCCGCCGGGCCGGACCGCCGGTCGCCTTCGCCGCCCTCGCCCAGCGGGTGCCCGCCGTCCGACTGGGCATCTCCCGGCTCATCGCCCTCGGGCCGCGCCCCGAACACGCCCCGGCCTTCGCCCGCCGCCCCGCGGCCTGACCGGGCCCGCCCGAACGGCCGGTCCGCCACCCCGGACCGGCCGTTCGGGCGGGCGGATTCCGGGGAAGGACCGAGGACATGACGATCCCTCACCGTCTCACCGGCACCGGCGACCACCCCGTCCTCGTCCTGCACGACTGGTTCGGCACCAGCGCGGACTGGGGCCCCTTCCTCGACTACCTCGACGGCGGCACCTTCAGCTACGCCTTCCTCGACTACCGCGGCTACGGCGACCGCAAGGACGTGACCGGCGCGTACACGCTCGCCGAGATAGCCGCCGACGCGCTCGCCCTCGCCGACCAGCTCGGCTGGGACCGCTTCTCGCTGGTCGGCCACTCGATGGGCGGCAAGGCGGCCCAACAGGTGCTGGCCGAGGCCCCGTTGCGGGTGCGCAAGCTGGTCGGCCTGGCGCCGGTGCCGGCCGGGACGTACCCGTTGGACGAGGCCGGCGAGCGGCTGTTCTACGGCGCCGCCGAGGACCGGGAGAAGCGGTACGCGATCCTCGACCTGGTCACCGGGCAGCGGGCCGGCCGGGTCTGGCTGGACCGGATGGTCGACCGGTCGCTGCGGGTGTCGACCGCCGAGGCCTTCGGCCGCTACGTCCGGGACTGGGCGACGGCCGACCTGGAGCGCCGGGTCAGCGGGAACCCCGTACCGGTCAAGGTGATCGTCGGCGCGTACGACCTCGCGCTGACCGCCGACGTGATGCGCGGCACCTGGCTGGAGCACTTCCCCAACGCCGAGCTGGAGGAGCTCGACGGCAGCGGGCACTACCCGATGTACGAGACGCCGGTGGCGCTGGCCACGTCGCTGGAGTCCTTCCTGCACAACTGACCGGCGCCCCGGGCCGGTTCGGCGGGTGCGGGGAGACGCCCGGAGCGCCCCCCGCACCCGGCCCCGGCGGGGCGCGCCGCCGGCGGTAGACGATGGCGCATGAACGGGAGACCCGCGCGCATGGGGCAGTGGGGGGCCGCGCGCCTACCGTCGGGGTATGACGGAGAAGACGACTGACGACGCGTCGACGGTGCTGCTGGTCGGCGCGTCCGGGGCGGTGGGGCGCCACCTGGGGCTGCAACTCGCCGCCGCCGGGGTGCGGGTGCGGGCGCTGACCCGGCACCCGGACCGGGCCCGGCAGCGGGGGTTCGTCCAGGGGGACCTGCGCGACCCGCGGTCCCTGCGCGCGGCCGCGCACGGCGCCGACGCGGCGTTCCTGAGCTGGCCGTTCGCGACGGCGGAGGGCGCCGAGCGGGCGGTGGCGGCGCTGGCCGGGGAGGTCGGGCGGGTGGTGTTCCTGTCCTCCGCCGCCGTCCGGGACGCGCCGGGGGCCGGGCCGCACTCGCCCGGGCGACCGCACGGCGGGATCGAGGCGCTGCTCGCGGACAGCGGCGTGCGGCACACCGCGCTGCGGCCGTACGGCTTCGCGGGCGACGCGCTGCGCTGGGCGGAGGAGATCCGGGCCGGGGGCCCGGTGCGCGGCTACGGCGGCGCGGCCGGGCTGAACCCGGTGGACGAGCGGGACGTCGCCGCGGTCGCCGTCCGGGCCCTGACCGAGGACGGGCACGACGGCGCCCGCCACGTCCTCACCGGCCCGGAGTCCCCGACCCAGGCCGAGCAGGTGCGGATCATCGGCGAGGCGGCCGGGCGGGCGGTCCGCTGGGAGGAGGTCCCCCGCGGGGCGGCCCGCCGCCGGATGCTCACCGCGGGCTGGCCGCCGGCCGTGGCGGACGGCGCGCTGGACTCCGTCCACGCCCGGATCGCCGCCCCGGAACCGGTGACCGACACCGTCCAGGACGTCACCGGCCACCCCGCCCGCAGCTTCCGGGCCTGGGCCGCGGACCACGCCGCGCTGTTCCGCTGAGCCCCGGGGCGGTCGGATCCCGGGGCGGCCGGATCCCGAAGCGGTCGGCTGCCGGGCGGTCAGATCCCGAGGCCGCGGATGACCAGGTCGACCAGGGCGAAGAAGAACAGCGAGATGCCGACGAAGCTGTTCGTCTGGAAGAACGCCCGGTTGAGCCGGGAGAGGTCGTTCGGCCGGACGATGGTGTGCTCGTAGACGAAGGCCCCCGCGACGACCACCAGGCCGATCCAGAAGGCCGGCCCGGCGTGGGTGAGCACCGCGAACCAGACCAGCAGCAGGGTGGTCAGGGCGTGGCAGACCCGGGCGCCCCAGATGGCGGCGGGGACGCCGAAGCGGGCCGGCGGGGAGCCGACGCCGTTCTCCCGGTCGGACTCGACGTCCTGGCAGGCGTAGATCAGGTCGAACCCGCCGATCCAGATGCCGACCGCGGCGCCGAGCACCACGGCCTCCCAGGACCAGCTGCCGGTCACCGCGAGCCAGGCGCCGACCGGGCCCATCGCCTGGGCCAGGCCCAGGATCGCCTGCGGGAAGTTGGTGAACCGCTTGCCGTACGGGTAGACCACCATCGGCACCACGGCCACCGGGGCGAGCGCCAGGCAGAGCGGGTTGAGCATCGCCGCCGCACCGAGGAAGACCACCAGGGCGACCGCCGAACCGATGTACGCGGTCCGCAACGAGACGGCGCCGGTGACGAGTTCGCGGCCGGCGGTGCGCGGGTTCCGGGCGTCGAGCTCACGGTCGATGATCCGGTTGGCGGCCATCGCGAAGGTGCGCAGGCCGACCATGCAGACCGTGACGACGAACAGTTCGCCCCAGTGCACCCGGTGGTCGGCCAGGAACATGGCGGTGAGCGCGGCGATGTAGGCGAAGGGCAGGGCGAAGACCGAGTGCTCGATCATCACCAGGCGCAGGAAGGCCCTGGTGCGCCCCGGGGTTTCGACGGCGGCCGTGCTCACAGTCCGTATTCCTTCCAACGACGGGTCACCAGTGCGGCGGTGGCCGGGTCCGAGGAGACCATCTCGGGCCAGCCGCCGTCCCGGGTGTAGCCCTCCTCGGGGAGCTTGCGGGTCGCGTCGATGCCCGCCTTGCCGCCCCAGAACTGCTGGTAGGAGGCGTGGTCGAGGTGGTCGACCGGGCCCTCGACGACGGTGAGGTCGCGGCTGTAGTCGACGTTGCCGAAGGCCCGCCAGGCGACTTCCTGGTAGTCGTGGACGTCGCAGTCGGAGTCCACCACGATGATCAGCTTGGTGAGCGACATCATGTGGGCGCCCCAGATCGCGTGCATCGTCTTCTGGGCGTGCTTGGGGTACTTCTTGTCGATCGAGACGATCACGCAGTTGTGGAAGCCGCCGGCCTCGGGCAGGTCGTAGTCGACGATGTCCGGGATGATGATCTTCAGCAGCGGCAGGAAGAACCGCTCGGTGAACTTGCCCAGCGGGCCGTCCTCGGTCGGCGGGCGGCCGACCACGATGGACTGCAGGATCGGCCGGCGGCGCATCGTCACGCAGTCGATCTTCAGCGCCGGGAAGGGCTCCTGCGGGGTATAGAAGCCGGTGTGGTCGCCGAACGGGCCCTCGGGGAGCATCTCGCCGGGCTCCAGCCAGCCCTCCAGGACCACCTCGGCGTCCGCCGGGACCTGCAGCGGAACGGTCTTGCAGTCGACCATCCGGACCCGCTCGCCCGCGACGAAGCCGGCGAACAGGTACTCGTCGATGTCGCCGGGCAGCGGCGCGGTGGCCGCGTAGGTGACGGCGGGCGGGCAGCCGAAGGCGATCGCGACCGGGAGGCGCTCACCCCGCTTGGCGGCGACGGCGTAGTGGTTGCGGCTGTCCTTGTGGATCTGCCAGTGCATCCCGATGGTGCGGCGGTCGTGCCGCTGGAGCCGGTAGAGGCCGAGGTTGCGGACGCCGCTGTCCGGGTCCTTGGTGTGGGTCAGGCCCAGGTTGAAGAAGGAGCCGCCGTCCAGCGGCCAGGTGAACAGCGCGGGCAGTTCGTCCAGGTTGACGTCGTCGCCGGTGAGCACGACCTCCTGCACCGGGGCGTCGCCGGACTTCACCTGCCGGGGCGGGACGTGCGCCATCGAGGCGAGCTTGCCGAAGGCGTCCCGGAACCCGGTGAAGCCCTGCGGCAGTTCGGGCTTGAGCAGACCGGCGATCTTCTGCGCGATGTCCTCCGGGCCCTTGAGGCCGAGGGACTTGGCCAGGCGGCGCTCGGTGCCGAAGACGTTCATCGCGAGCGGCATCGACGAGCCCTTGACGTTCTCGAACAGCAGCGCCGGGCCCTTGGCCTTCTGCACGCGATCGACGATCTCGCCGATCTCCAGGTGCGGGTCCACCTCCGCCTTGATGCGCTTGAGGTCGCCCTCGCGGTCGAGGGCCCGGAGAAACGAGCGGAGATCGTCGTATGCCATGTCTGTCAGTATCCGCCACCCGATAGCCTGGCTTGCGTCAAGGGCCCCGGTGGGGCCCCCGCCGCCACCGCCGTCACCGGGGGGAGATCACAGCCGTGCTGAGGATTCTTCTGACCATCGTCCTGCCGCTCGCGCTGTGGGTGTGGGCGTTCATCGACTGCCTGGTCACACCCGAGGACGAGGTTCGCTACCTGCCGAAGGTGATCTGGCTGATCATCGTGCTGCTCTTCCCGCCGCTCGGCCCGATCGCCTGGCTGGTGGCCGGCAAGCGGCGCGGCTTCCTGCGGGCCGCGGCCCCGGACGGGCAGCCGGGACGGCCGGCGGCCGGCGGCCGGCCGGGGTCCGGCGGCGGGCGCCGGATGGCACCGGACGACGATCCGGAGTTCCTCGCGTCGCTCGGCAACGGGCCGTCGACGGGCAACGGGCCGTCGACGGGCGACGGCGGGGCGCCCTCCGGGAGCGGGTCGTTGCAGAAGGACGACAAGGACCACGAGGCCATGCTCCGGCAGTGGGAGGCCGATCTGCGCCGGCGCGAGCAGGAGCTGCGCCGCGGCGACGAGCCCGAGGACGGACGAAAGAGCTGATCGGAGCGGTGCCGCCGCTCCCCCGGACAGCCCACCCGGGCGCCCACGGGTGGGCTGTGGCGTTTTTGGCGCTTCCCTACGACTGCGGACCCTCTAGCACGAATCGGTCCCTTCCCGTCGCCGGGATTGAGCAGAGCTTGAACCATACGCTAGATGGCTGCCCTACATTGCTGTGAGACGGCCCTGACCTGCGCTTTTCTTCATGCACAGATCACCGGACCATCATCTGGCCGACAACCCCCAGTATTCGAACGGACACCGAGCGCACAGCCTTCGAACCGACCGCTTCTGTGCAGGCCTGACAGCTAAACGAACTCGACCTTGTACGGAATCGACGCCGAAACCAGCGCACGGCCCCTCGTACAGTCATAAGTGAAGAAGTTGTTTCGCAGCTGGGGGCACAGCAGACGTTGGCTGTCGGACAGTTCCCTCACCCTTGGAGTGGTTCGAGATGACGGTTGTGCATGAGGCGCCGGTCGGCGGCGAGGTCCCCGAGGTCCCGGCTGACGCCAAGGGGCGGGTCGCCGAGCTCCACGAGCTCCGCGAGAAGGTCCGCCGCGGCCCGAGCGACAAGGCCACGGAGGCCCAGCACGCGAAGGGCAAGCTGACCGCCCGCGAGCGCATCGACCTGCTGCTGGACGAGGGCTCCTTCCGCGAGGTCGAGCCGCTGCGCCGGCACCGCGCCCAGGGCTTCGGCCTGGAGGCCAAGAAGCCGCACACCGACGGCGTGATCGTCGGCTGGGGCACCGTGCACGGGCGCACCGTGTTCACCTACGCGCACGACTTCCGGATCTTCGGCGGCGCCCTGGGCGAGGCCCACGCGCAGAAGATCCACAAGATCATGGACATGGCCATCGCGGCCGGTGCCCCGCTGGTCTCGCTGAACGACGGCGCCGGCGCCCGCATCCAGGAGGGCGTCACCGCCCTGGCCGGTTACGGCGGCATCTTCCAGCGCAACACCAAGGCCTCCGGCGTCATCCCGCAGATCTCGGTGATGCTCGGCCCGTGCGCCGGCGGCGCCGCGTACTCCCCCGCGCTGACCGACTTCGTCTTCATGGTCCGCGAGACCTCGCAGATGTTCATCACCGGCCCGGACGTGGTCCAGGCGGTGACCGGCGAGAAGATCAGCCAGAACGGCCTCGGTGGCGCCGACGTGCACGCGGGCGTCTCGGGCGTCTCGCACTTCGTCTACGACGACGAGCAGTCGTGCATCGAGGAGGTCCGCTACCTCCTGTCGCTGCTGCCGCAGAACAACCGCGAGATGCCGCCCTCCGTGGTCAGCGAGGACCCGGTCGAGCGCCGCAACGACAGCCTGCTGGACCTCGTGCCCGCCGACGGCAACCGCCCGTACGACATGCGCAAGGTGATCGAGGAGATCGTCGACCACGGCGAGTACCTGGAGGTCCACGAGCGCTGGGCGACCAACGTGCTCTGCGTGCTGGCCCGGGTCGACGGCCACGTCACCGGCATCATCGCCAACCAGCCGCAGTCGCTGGCCGGGGTGCTGGACATCAACGCCAGCGAGAAGGCCGCGCGCTTCGTCCAGATGTGCGACGCCTTCAACATCCCGCTGGTCACCCTGCTGGACGTGCCCGGCTTCCTGCCCGGCGTCGACCAGGAGCACGGCGGCATCATCCGGCACGGCGCCAAGCTGCTGTACGCGTACTGCAACGCCACCGTGCCGCGGATCTCGCTGATCCTGCGCAAGGCCTACGGCGGCGCCTACATCGTGATGGACTCCCGCTCCATCGGCGCGGACCTCTCCTACGCCTGGCCGACCAACGAGATCGCCGTGATGGGCGCCGAGGGCGCCGCCAACGTCATCTTCCGCCGCGAGATCAACGCCGCCGAGGACCCGGACGCCATGCGCGCCCAGAAGATCAAGGAATACAAGAACGAGCTGATGCACCCGTACTACGCGGCCGAGCGCGGCCTCGTGGACGACGTCATCGACCCGGCCGAAACCCGCCAGGTGATCGCCTCCGCCCTGGCCATGCTCCGTACCAAGCACGCCGACCTGCCCAGCCGCAAGCACGGCAACCCGCCGATGTAGCAGCGCGGTCCGCAGCAGGCCGTACCGAGCCACACCACACACCACAGCAACCGGGGGAGAAACCAGGCCATGACCGCTTCCGTCGAACCTCTCGTCCGCATCGTCCGCGGCACCCTCTCCGACGAGGAACTCGCCGCCCTCACCGCCGTCCTGGCGGCCCGCGCCGCCGTCGCGCAGCAGGCCGCCGCGGCCGCCCAGGTCGAGCCGATCGCCAGCTGGCAGCGCCTGGAGCGCCGCCCGGCGTACTACTCGCCGGTCAGCTGGCAGCAGGCCGCCTGACGGTTCCGGCACCGGCACCGCCGGACAGCCACCAAGGACGGGCCCCGACGGCCGGTCGCCCGCTCCGGGCGGCCGGCCGTCGGGCCGTCCGGGCCCGCCCCGGCGCGCGGGCGCCGCCCGCACCCGTCCGACCGGGCGCGGCGCGGCTCGGTAGGATACCTACCGGACGGTTCCCGCCCGTCGCCCCGCCGCCCCCCAGGACCGGCGGCTGCCGAGGTACCGAACTTTCCAGGGAGGCTGCGATGGCCAGGCAGGCCCGCGCGCTGGCGACCCGCCAGGCGGTACTCCTCGCGGCGGCCGAGGTGTTCGACGAGCGGGGCTACGCCGCCGCCACGATGTCCGAGATCCTGGACCGGGCGGGCGTCACCAAGGGCGCGCTGTACTTCCACTTCCGCTCCAAGGAAGAGCTGGCGCTCGCCGTGATCGAGGGTCAGGGCGCCTGGATCGCCTCCTGGGAGCCGTCCTCGGACAGCCCGGTGCAGACCCTGATCGACCTCGGGTACGCCTTCGCCCGGGCCCTCCAGGAGGACCCGCTGGTGCGCGGCAGCATCCGGCTGACGATCGAGCACGGCAGCTTCACCCAGCCGCAGATCGCCGCCTACCAGGGCTGGATGGACCTGGTCCGGGCGCTGCTGGAGCGCGCCCGGGAGGCCGGGGACCTCCACCCCGGGGTCGACCTGGTCGCGGCCTCCGGGGTGATCACCGGGGCGGTGACCGGGATCCAGCTGAGCTCCCAGGTGCTGGCCGACCGGCGGGACCTGATCCAGCGGCTGGCCGACCTGTGGACGCTGATCCTGCCGGGGCTGGTCCAGCCGCACGCGCTGGCCCGGCTGAGCGTCGCCGAACGCGGCTGAGCGGCCCCGGGCGGGATCCCGGACGGCCCGCCGCGACGGGCGGGCCACGGCGCCGGACCGCCGACGACGGGCGCGGACCCGGTCACACCCGGTAGCCCGGGTGCCCCTCCGCTCCCACCAGGGCCGGCAGCGCCGCCGTCCAGAGCCGCCGGACGGTCTCCGGGGCCGGTCGGCCGGGCTCCTCGGCGGCCAGCAGCACCTGGCCGGCCACCACCGTGGTGAGCAGTTCCGCGCAGGCCCGCCGGTCCGCCCCCGGGCGCAGTTCGCCGGCCCGGTCGGCGCGGTCCAGCAGCCGGTGGACGACGGCGGTGAGGCTGCGCCAGGCGGTGTCCGGCCCGGTCGGCCCGGCGCCCGGCCGCAGGCCCTGGCGGCCGAGCCGGACCCCGGCCCGCACCACCACGTCCTCGCGCAGCAGCCGGGCCAGCTCGAACGAGAAGTCGATCAGCCCCTGGACCGCCGGGCCCTCGGCGCGCAGCGCGCGCAGCGCGGCCGAGCCGATCTCCCGTCCGGCGGCGGCCCGTACGCCGTCGGCGAGGGCCTGCTTGGAGACGAAGTGGAAGTAGAGGGCGCCCTTGCTCACCCCGGCCCGGCGACTGATGTCGACCAGGCTGGCGGCCTCGAACCCGACCGCCGCGAAGGTGTCCGCGGCGGCGAGCAGCACGGCCTGCCTGGTCCGCCCCGCGCGTTCCTGCTTGACCACTGACCCCTCCGGACTCCGCCGGACGCGCTCCCCGCCCCACCCGGCCGCTGTCGGCACCCCCTCGGTCGGAGGCGGCGCCTCGCACGCGGACGGCGTTGGCCGAAACCGCATGGTTGGTATCTAATCTAGCGCCTGTGTCGACCCCGCCGTCCAGCGGGGACCACCCCCCGCCCAAGGTCTGTCCTCCCCGTTCGGGGCATCACCGCAGACCAGAGGGCGGGTAGCGTGACTGGTCCGGGTCTTGCGACAGGGCCACCCCGGCCGCAGAAGACAAACCGGGTGGTATGTATGTTTTGCTGTGGGGCGGCCGTAGCGGCCGCCCGACCGACACCCTGGAGCTGGGGCCCGTCATGCCATTGATCGTAGAGCCGGACACCCTCGGCCCGTACGCCCACCCCGGCTCCGACCCGTACCCCGGCCCGTGCCCCGGCACCGGCTACGACTTCCACGACCGGACCGTCTCCCGGCACCTGGTGCACCGCGCCTCGGTCTCCGAGGTCTTCCTCACCGGCTGGCAGGCCACCGGCCCGTACGACTTCCTGCTCGGCGCCCAGTGGCCCCGGCTGCACGGCTTCTACCGGCTGCCCGGGGACCGCTACCACGATCCGGTGCTGATGGCCGAGACCGTCCGGCAGGCCGGGCTGCTGATCGGCCACGCCGGCTTCGGGGTGCCGCGCGGCCACCACTTCGTCATGGAGGACCTCGGCTACGCGCTCGGCGAGGAGGGCCTGCCGGGCCTCGCCGTCGCCGCCGCCCCGACCTCGCTGATGCTCGCCGTCGCCTGCCAGGACGTCCGGATGCGGCACGGCCGGCTGGTCTCGCTGCGGGTGCACGCCGAGGTGACCCGGGACGGCCTGCGGATCGGCCACGGCTCCGGCCAGCTGCGGGTGGTCACCCCCGCCTCGTACGAGCGGCTGCGCGGCCGGCGCACCGTCACCGTGCCGCGGCCGCCGGAGCCCGACGCACCCGAGCTGGTCGGCCGGGTCCAGCCGGCGGACGTGGTGCTCAGCCCGACCCTGCGGCCGGACACCTGGCTGCTGCGCGCCGACGCCGGGCACCCGGTGCTGTTCGACCACGAGCTGGACCACGTGCCCGGGATGCTGGTGCTGGAGGCCGCCCGGCAGGCCGCCCAGCGGCTGCAGCACCCCGAGCCGGTGGTGCCGGTCGAGCTGGTGACCTCCTTCGACCGCTACATCGAGCTGGACCGCCCCTGCTACGTGCGGGCCGTCCGCGAGCGCACAGCCGACGGCCGCCGCACCCCCGTCCTGGTCAGACTGCTCCAGGAGGGGAGGACGGCGGCCGAGTGCCGGCTGCTCACCGAGCCGGTGGACGGTCCGCGGGTGCCGGTCCGGCGGGACGCCTTCGAGGGCCGCCCCGCCGTACCCGGGCTGCTGCCGCTGGCCAGCTAGGGCGTGTCTGACAATTCCCGCCGGGCGCGCGACGCCGGTCATCCCGCCTGGACGCACCGGCAGATCGCCCAAGTACGCCCAGTACGAGGACGACCTGCCGGCACGCCCAGCCGGGCGCGGAGTGGGGGTACCTCCCGGCCGGAGGCTGGGGGAGCCGCGCGCTGACCCGACGCGAATTGTCAGACACGCCCTAGGGCCCCGTGCCGGTGCGCTCAGGCGGCCACCAGCGCGGTCGGCCGCCGCCCGGCGTGCATCACGCTGAGGTTGGCCGCCAGCCGGACCGGGTCCTGGGCCAGCCAGAGCCGCAGCGCCGCCCCCAGGGCCGCGCTGGCCGACTCGATCCGGACGTCGGTGATCTGGGCGATCCGGGCCGCACCGGGCACCAGCAGGTCGGCCAGCGCGGTGGGCAGCCAGACCGTCAGCGCGCACGGCGCCGGTGTGGCGATGGCGCTCAGCAGGCGGTAGGCGTCCCCCGGTGCGCTGAGCGTGGGGATGATGTCCAGCAGAGCGTCGGCCACCACTTCGGACACGTCGCTCCGGTGCCCCTGGGCGAGCCGGCGGAGCAGCAGCTGCTCGGCGGCGGTGATTCGGACGGTCAGCATGACCTCGTCGCACTCCATTGCGCGATTTCCTCCTCGTTCCTCCCCGTACCGGCGCAGGCGGCCGGCACGACTTACCCCTGTTGCACCTCGGCCCGGCCACCTCCGTGGAAGCCGGGCCGGTGGGTGGGTGCCCCCGGTCAGATCCCCGCGTACGAGTGCTTGCCCGTGACGAAGATGTTCACGCCGTAGTAGTTGAAGAGCCAGCAGGCGAAGGCCGCCAGCGCCAGGTAGGCGGCCTTGCGGCCCTTCCAGCCGGCCGTGGCGCGGGCGTGCAGGTAGCAGGCGTAGGCGACCCAGGTGATGAACGACCAGGTCTCCTTCGGGTCCCACTCCCAGTACTTGCCCCAGGCGGCCTCGGCCCAGATCGCGCCCGCGATGATGGTGAACGTCCACAGCGGGAAGACCAGGGCGTTGATCCGGTACGACAGCTTGTCGAAGGTAGACGCGGCCGGCAGCCGACGCCAGATCGACGGCGAGGTGCCCAGCGGGCCGGTGGTCAGGCCGGCCGCCATCCGCTTGTCGAAGGAGTCCTTGGCCAGGTACATCAGGGTGGAGATGAACGCCGCGTAGAAGGCGCCGCCGCAGAAGATCGCGGTCGAGACGTGGATCGCCAGCCAGTACGAGTGCAGCGCCGGGACGAGCTGCTCGGAGTCGGTGTACAGCACCTGGGTGGCGATGCCGAGCGTCAGCAGCACGGCGACCGCGACCGGCAGGCCGAGCCAGCGCACGTTCTTCCGCGCGGCCAGCAGCACCAGGTAGGAGCCCGTCATCGCGAAGGCGAAGGCGCAGGAGAACTCGTACATGTTGCCCCACGGCCAGCGGGACACCGAGAGGCCGCGGGCGACGATGCCGCCGCCGTGCAGCAGGGCCGCCAGGACGGTCAGCGAGACCGCGATCCGGCCGGCCAGGTCGGCCTTCTCGTTGGTGCCGGCCGCGCCCGGGCCGTCCACCTCCTCCTCGCCGCGGCCGCCGGTGACCACCGTCGCGCCCTCGCCCGCCAGGACGGTGCGGGTGAGCGTGGTGGTGCCGCCCTTCGCCCCGGCCACGGTGACGGTGACCTTCTTGGCGGCCTTGGGCTCGGCGGCGGCGACGGTCTCGGCCAGGTTGCCCGCCTGCTCCTTGGAGCGGACGGCGACCGCGCCCTTGCTGCCGAACGTCCACTCGAACATGTGGGCGAACATGGCGATCGTGTAGACCGCCATCGCCGAATAGATCAGCTTGTTGGAGAGGTCGGCCAGCTGTGGGTCGACTCCCGAGGCGAGGTGCACCGTCTACTCCTTGGAGTTCTGGTCGGCAGGGGCTGTGGGGTCTTCTGCTGCGGGGGCTTCCGGAGCCTCCTCGGCGGCCGCGGAGTCGTCCGGGGCGTCCGGGGCGTCCGGGGCGTCCGGGGCGTCCGGGGCGTCCTCCTCCGCCGCCGGGGCGTCGTCCTGGAGGTCCACCGCGAGTTCGGCCAGCTCCTCGGCGATCTTCGCCGACTCGCTGCGGGCCAGGCCGGCCAGCTCCACCTGGGTGCCGCCGCCCGGCAGGGGCACCGCGCGGACCCAGATCCGGCGGCGCTGGATGAACAGCGAGCCGATCAGGCCGAGGATCGCCAGCACGGCGCCGGTCAGCGCGATCTCATTGCCGGGGCGGTGCGAGATGTTGAAGCTCGCCCACTGCTTGTAGCCCTCGAAGGTGACGCTGCCGTAGCCGTCCGGGAGGGTCCAGGCCTGGCCGGGCTTGAGCAGGGCCTTGGCCGGCTGGCCGTCCTGCTGCATCTGGGTGAGCTTGGAGGTGTTCAGCTGGTAGATGTTCTGCGGCAGGCCGGAGTCGGTGCCGAGGTCGCCGGAGAAGGCGTTCAGCACCAGCTCGGGGGCGGCGTCGCCGGGGAACAGCGAGATCGGGCCGGTGCCGGCGAAGCTCAGCGGGGCGGTCGGCAGGAAGAAGCCGGAGAAGCCCAGCTGGGTCTTGTCGCCGCCCGGGCCCACGCCGTAGTCGGAGACCTTCACCACGCCGGTCGAGGTCAGGTTGGCGTCCTGCGGCAGGAACGGCACGACGTCGTGGTAGACCACGTCGCCCTTGCCGTTCTTCACGGTGATCACCGGGGCGTAGCCGTGGCCGATCAGGAAGACCTTGCTGCCGCCGATCTCCAGCGGGTGGTTGACCTCGATCGTGCCCTTCTTCAGCTTCGACTCGTCGCTGCCCTCGAAGTACTCCACGTTCGCGGTGAACTGCCGGGCGGCGCCCATCTGGTCGCCCTTGTCCTGGAACTTCGAGGTGAAGTTGTCCAGCTTCAGGTAGAAGGGGTCGAGGTCCTGGTTGTTGTAGAACCGGGTGCCGGTGAAGTCGTCGAGCTGGGTGATGGTGTTGGAGTAGCCCTGGCCCTCGACCATCAGCTTGCCGCCGGTGCCGGACGCCAGGCTGGCCCAGGCGAAGCCGCCGAGCAGGGCGAACAGCGACAGGTGGAACAGCAGGTTGCCGACCTCGCGCAGGTAGCCCTTCTCGGCGGCCACCGAGCCGCCGGCCAGGTTGGCCCGGAAGCCGCGCTTGCGCAGCAGCCGGTGGGCGGCCGCGTTGACCTGCTCCGGGTCGGCCCCGGTGCGCCAGACCGCGTACACCGGCATCCGGGTCAGGTTGCGCGGGGCGGCCGGCGGCTGGGAGCGCAGCACGCCGACGAACTGCCAGGTGCGCGGAACGATGCAGCCGGCCAGCGAGACGAACAGCAGGATGTAGATCGCCGAGAACCAGATCGAGCTGTAGACGTCGAACAGCTGGAGCTTCTCGTAGATCGGCGCGACCGTGGTGTGCTGCGCCTTCCAGGTCTGCACCTTGAACTGGTTCTGGCCGTTCTGCGGGATCAGCGAGCCCGGAATGGCGGCCAGCGAGAGCAGGAACAGCAGGATCAGGGCGACCCGCATCGAGGTCAGCTGGCGCCACATCCAGCGGGCCCAGCCGAGCACCCCTATGCCGGTCGGTCCCTCGGACTCGACCGGCGCGGTGCTGAGCCGCTCGGCGGCGGTGTCGTCGTCCGGCGCCGGGGGCAGCTCGGTCCCGGTCGTGGTCTTGCTCACGGTCAGATTCCGATCTGGGAGTCGGCGGTCCAGGACTGCAGTTGGCTCATCCAGGAATCCCAGATCCCGGTGACGAGCAGCAGACCGACCGCGACGAGCATGCCGCCACCGATCCGCATCACGAGCGGGTAGTGCCGCTTGACCCACCCGAAGGCACCCAACGCGCGGCGGAAGGCCAGCGCGGCCACGATGAACGGTACGCCGAGGCCCAGGCAGTAGAAGGTCATCAGCAGGGCCCCGCGCGCCGCGTCCGCCTGGTTCAGCGAGAGCGTCTGGACGGCGGCCAGGGTCGGGCCGATGCAGGGCGTCCAGCCGACGCCGAACACCATGCCGAGCAGCGGAGCGCCGAGCAGGCCGACGGCCGGGCGGCGGTGCGAGCGCACCTCGCGCATGCTCAGGCCCGGGACGAGGCCCATGAAGGCCAGGCCCATCACCACGGTGAGCGCGCCGAGCACGATCGAGATGACCCGCCGGTGCTCCTGGAGGGTGTTGCCGAACTGGCCGAACAGCGCCCCGCCGGAGACGAAGACCACGGTGAAGCCGAGGATGAACAGCGTCGCCCCGAGCAGCATCCGCCCGCGCTTGGCGCCGCGGGCGTCCGCGAGGTCGGCGGCGGAGAAGCCGGTCACGTACGACAGGTAGCCGGGCACCAGCGGCAGCACGCAGGGCGAGAAGAACGAGACCAACCCGGCCGCCAGCGCGATCGGCGCCGCGGCGAGCAGCGCCCCGCTCTGCACGGTGCTGAAGGTGTCGGCCAGCGGGAGCACGGTCTGCGGGAGTTCGGCGAGTTGCGGTGAGCCGCTCACTGCTGCTGCTCCGCGGCCACCGGCTGGACGATCGACTCCAGCGCCTCCTGGGTCGTCCCGCCGACGGCGCGGGCGGCCAGCTTGCCGTCCCGGTCGACGACCAGCGTGGTCGGGATCGACTGCGGGTTGAGGCTGCCCTTGGGGAACTTGAGCAGCTGGGTGCCGGCCGGGTCGAAGATGCTCGGGAAGGAGACGCCCTGCTCCTGCTCGAACCGGACGGCGTTGGTCTTGTCGGTGTCCCGGGTGTTGATGCCGAGGAACTGGACGCCCTTGTCCTTGTACTCGTCCGCGACGGCCTGGAGGTTCTTCGCCTCGGCCCGGCACGGCCCGCACCAGGAGCCCCACACGTTCAGCACCACGACCTTGCCGCGGTAGTCGGAGAGCTTGACCTGGTTGCCCTCCAGGGTCTCCCCGGAGATGTCCGGGGCGTCCCCGCGCTTGCCGGCGTCCGCCTTCGCCAGGTTGGTCCCCTTGACGGTGACGAAGCCGACCTGGCCTTCGCTGCTGCCCGACGCGCCCGAGGACGAACAGCCGGTGAGGACGAGCGCAGCGGCGGCGGCAGTGGCGGCGGCTGCGGCGACACGGGGACGGGGGCGCGTCATGGCAGACATGTGAAAAGTTTCGCATGGAGTTCCGGGCCGGTTCGCCGGGGTCCTACCTTGCGCGTCGCACCCCCTCTGACCTGCGACGACTTCGGGTCACCCGGCGCCTGCCAGGTGACCCGAAGTCATACTTACGTACCGCTTACGGGGTCAGGCGCCGAAGCTCTTACCCACCGGCTTGTCCCCCTTGCGGCCCTTGCCGACCAGGTGCGCGGGCAGCAGGTCGCGGGCCGGTTCGCGGTAGCCGACCGAGACGATGTGGTCGCCCTCGAAGGTGAAGCTGGTCAGCGAGGCCAGCGAGCACTGCCGCTTGCGCGGGTCGTGCCAGAGCCGGCGGCGCTCGACGAAGGAGCGGAGGATCCAGATCGGCAGCTGGTGGCTGACGCAGACCGCCTCGTGGCCGCGGGCGGCGTCCCGGGCCGCGCCGATGGCGCCCATCATCCGCACCACCTGGTCGAGGTAGGGCTCGCCCCAGGACGGCCGGAACGGGTTGGTGAGGTACTTCCAGTAGCCCGGGTTGCGCAGCGAGCCGTCGCCCACCCCGAAGGTCTTGCCCTCGAAGATGTTCTCCGCCTCGATCAGCCGCGCGTCCTCCGCGACGTCCAGGCCGTGCGCCTTGGCGATCGGCGCGGCGGTCTCCTGGGCCCGCTCCAGCGGGGAGGCCACCACATGGGTGATGTCCCGCCCGGCCAGGTCCTCGGCGACCCGGTCGGCCATCTGCCGGCCCAGCTCGGACAGGTGGTAGCCCGGCAGCCGCCCGTACAGGACGCCCTCCGGGTTGTGCACCTCACCGTGGCGCATCACGTGGACGACGGTGATCTCTTTGGCGCTCACTTCTCAACTACTCCTGGGACTCGGGGACTCAGGCCGTGGCGGCGGCAGCGGCGCGCGCGGCGGCCGGCAGGGCGGCGGCGATCCGCTCGATCGCCCGGGCGTCGTGGCTCGCCGAGACGAACCAGGACTCGAAGGCGGACGGCGGCAGGTAGACGCCCTGGGCGAGCATCGCGTGGAAGAAGGCGGTGAAACGGTACGCCTCCTGGGTCCGGGCCTCGTCGTAGTCGGTGACGGGGGCCTCGGTGAAGAACACCGAGAACATGTTCCCGGCGGTCTGCAGCCGGTGCGCCACGCCCTCCTTGGCGAGCGCCTCGGAGACCAGGCCGGAGACCTCGGCGGCGACCCGGTCCACCGTCGCGTACACCTCGTCGGTGCAGCCGCGCAGCTGGGCCAGGCCCGCCGCGGTGGCGACCGGGTTCCCGGAGAGGGTGCCCGCCTGGTAGACCGGGCCGGCCGGGGCCAGGTGGGCCATCACGTCGGCGCGGCCGCCGAAGGCCGCGGCCGGGAAGCCGCCGCCCATGACCTTGCCGAAGGTCAGCAGGTCCGGCGCCCAGCCCTCGTGCGCCGCCTCCAGGCCGTACCAGCCGGCCTTGGAGACGCGGAAGCCGGTCATCACCTCGTCGGAGACGAACAGCGCGCCGTTGTCCCGGCAGAGCCGGGCCAGGCCCGCGTTGAAGCCGGGCAGCGGCGGGACGACGCCCATGTTGCCGGGCGAGGCCTCGGTGATCACGCAGGCGATCTCGCCCGGGTGGGCGGCGAAGGCCTGCTCGACGGCGGCGAGGTCGTTGTACGGCAGCACGATGGTGTCGCCGGCCTGGGCGCCGGTGACGCCCGGGGTGTCCGGCAGGCCGAAGGTCGCCACGCCGGAACCGGCGGCGGCCAGCAGCGCGTCCACGTGACCGTGGTAGCAGCCGGCGAACTTGACCACCTTCGCCCGGCCGGTGAAGCCGCGGGCGAGCCGGATCGCGGACATGGTGGCCTCGGTGCCGGAGGAGACCAGGCGGACCTGCTCCACCGGGGCGACCCGGGCGACGATCTCCTCGGCCAGCTCGACCTCGCCCTGGCCGGGCGTGCCGAAGGAGGTGCCGCGGGAGACCGCCTGCTGGACGGCGTCGATCACGGCGGGGTGGGCGTGGCCGAGGATCATCGGACCCCACGAGCACACCAGGTCGACGTACTCACGACCGTCGGCGTCGGTGAGGTAGGGGCCGGTGCCGGACACCATGAAGCGCGGCGTGCCGCCGACCGCGCGGAAGGCGCGCACCGGGGAGTTGACGCCGCCGGGCGTGACCACGGAGGCGCGATCGAACAGCGACTGGGACTGGGGGGCTTCGTAGGGGTAGCTCACGGGAGACATGGTCTCAAATCGTGTCCTTGAGCTCTGCATGTCCGGCCCGATCATCTGGAACGATGATCCGGGCACCGTTGTCTGTACGGTTGTCCATGACGGTTGTCCGTGGCGGTCGTGTACGGGCGGGGCCGCTGGCTGTTCCGGAGCACGGACCAGTCAGACTGTGGACACCGGGCGCGCGAGCGTTCCGGTGGTGTGCAGGGGTGTGGAGAGGACTGCCGTGTACCGCGAGTGGGTACGGCCCACGGGTGGGTACTGCGGCGCATGACGGGTAAGGAGCACGTCCGGTGGGATGCCGGGCGTGCGGGGGTCTGTCGATTCCGGCGAATTCCGGTGAGGATGGTCCGAGTGTCCGAGGCGCAGGACGGCTTCGACGAGGCGGCGGGTGGCTCCCGCAGGCCCGCCGAAACCGCACGCGGGGGTACGGGAGCGGGTACGGGTCGTGGTCGTCGCGGCGGCGAGAGGCGGGGTGAGGGACGCGTGGGGGTGACGTACAAGTACTTCGGCGCACCGGACCGCGCGACCGCCGCCAGAGTCCCCACCGCCCTCGGCCCGGGCGGTCTCGGCCTGGACGCCGGTGAACTCGGCGCGCTGGGGCGGCTCGGCGACCTGATGGAGACCAGCGGCTCCCCGACCGGCCACCTCTCCACCAAGATCAAACCCGAGACCATGAGCGCCATGGTGCTCACCGGCATCCAGGGCGTCCCGCTGCACCAGGTGCCGCCGCTGGAACTCGTCGTGCTGCACCCCGACTACGCCGTCGTCCAACTCCCGCACAACGTGGTCGAACCGCTCCGCAAGGCCGACGAGACCGAGCTCGGCGCGGCGGCGTTCATCTGGTCCACCGTGCCGGACCGGCGCGGACCGCGGGACGCGTTCGTGATCTACAGCATGCTGCACGAGTGGCAGGACTTCGCCAACCGGCTGCACGACGCCGGGCACCAGCTGTACTGCCTGGTCTGGCCGTAGGGCGCGTCTGGCGCCCCGAACCCCGGGCCGGTCAACACGGCGCGGGGTTCGATGAGTTGATGTCCCGTCACGTCCTGATGACGGGTCGGGCCGAGGCCGCGGCCAGCAACAGGGCCAGCGCGAGCAGCCCGGCGGCCACCGTGAAGGCCAGCCGGAAGCCGGCCGTGAGCGACTCGGCCGCGGGGTGTCCGGCGACGGTCAGGGCGTGGGCGCGACCGGTGGCGAGGGTGCTCAGCACGGCGACCCCGAGCGCGCTGCCGACCTGCTGGGCGGTGCCGAACAGGCCGGAGGCGGTGCCCGCGTCGCGCGGGTCGACCCCGGCCATGGCGAGGGCGGTGACCGCCGAGTTCGCCAGCCCGAAGCCGCTGATCAGCAGCATGGTGGGCAGGACGTCGAGGGCGTAGTCGGCGTCGGCGGGCAGCCGGGTCAGCAGGGCCAGCCCGGCGAGCAGCAGGACCAGGCCGGTGAGCAGCATCCGGCGCTCGCCGAAGCGGGCGTTCAGCCGGGCGGAGAGCAGCAGCGAGACGGCACCGCCGCTGACGGCCGCCGGGAGCAGCGCGAGGCCGGTGGCGGCGGCGCCGTAGCCGCGGACGTCCTGGAGGTAGAGCGCGATCATGACCTGGAAGCCGAACATCCCGCCGACCGTCAGGGTCTGCACCGCGGCGGCGGCGGTCAGACCGCGGGAACGGAAGATCCGCAGCGGCAGCAGCGGCCGGGCGGCCAGCGCCTGACGCAGCGTGAAGGCGGCCAGCAGGGCGAGCGCGAGCGCGCCGAGGAGGAGGGTCCGCGCCGAGGCCCAACCGTTCCCGCCGGTGCCGACGATGGCGTAGCTGCCGAGCATCAGGGCGGCGGTGACCAGCCCGGCGCCCAGGAGGTCGACCCCGCCCCGCAGGCCGGGGCCGTGGTCGGGCGCCAGCACCCGGAGCGCCAGCAGGGCGGCGGCGAGGCCGATCGGCAGGTTGATCAGGAAGATCCAGTGCCAGTCGAGGGCCTCGGTGAGCACCCCGCCGAGGACCTGGCCGATCGAGGCGCCGGCCGCACCGACGAAGCTGAACGCGCCGATCGCGCGGCCGCGTTCGCCCGGCTCGGGGAACAGCGTGACGATCATGCCGAGGCTGACGGCCGAGGCCATCGCGCCGCCGACGCCCTGGAGGAAGCGGGCGGCGATCAGCATCCCCTGCGAGGTGGCGAGGGCGCAGAGCAGCGAGGCGGCGGTGAAGACCGCGAGGCCGGCGACGAAGACCCGCTTGCGGCCGATCAGGTCGCCGAGCCGGCCGGCCAGCAGGAGCAGCCCGCCGAAGGCGATCAGGTAGGCGTTGACGGTCCAGGTGAGGTCGGCGGGCGAGAAGTGCAGGTCGCCCTGGATGGCGGGCAGCGCCACGGTGACGATCGAGCCGTCCAGGATGATCATCAGCATCCCGGCGCAGAGCACCGCGAGGGCGAGTGCGCGGGACCGGGTGGGGGCCGGGGGCGCGCCGTCGGGCGCGGGGGTGTCCGGCACGGTCGGGGCGTGCGAGGTCGGGGCGTGCGGAGTCGGGGCGTGCGAGGTCATGGCGGTTCTCCCGGTTCGTCGAGTACCGGGAAGGACGCTATCAGATTGTTTTGTTCGGGACTATCTATCTCGGGAGCAGCTTTCGAGTGCCGGTCAGCCCCGGGAACGGCGGGCCCGGCGGACGGTGCGTTCACTCTCCACGGGCTCCGCGAGGTGCCCGTCCACCAGGCGGGTCAGGGCCGAGACGAAGGCGTCCCGCTCGGGCTGCGGCAGCGCGTCCAGCAGCTCCCGGTGGACCCGGTCCGCGATCGCGGTGCCCCGCTCCACGGCGCGCCCGCCCTCCTCGGTGACGGAGATGATCCGGGCCCGGCGGTCGGTGGCGGACGGGCGGCGCTCGGCCAGGCCCGCCTTCTCCAGCTCGTCGACGGTGACCACCATGGTGGTCTTGTCCAGGTCCGCCAGCTCGGCCAGCTGGATCTGGGTGCGCTCGGCCTCCTGCGCGTGGAACAGCACGCAGTACGCGCGGGGGGTGATCCCGAGCTCGGTGAAGGCGGCCGCCATCCGGGTCGCCAGCACGTGGCTCGCGTGGTCCAGCAGGCCGGAGATGTCGCGGATCTGGCGCACGGGCGGGGTCGTCGTCATACGTCCGAGGTTAGCAACGGCCCGTCTGCTGTCGGATGATCCCGTTGCTGACCAACGCCGGGGTTACGGGATACCCAACTCGAACAGCGCATAGCCCGCGTACCAGCCCGCTGCGAGCACCGGCATCGCGAACAGCCCGACCAGCGTGGAGGTCCGCACCCGGCGCAGCGCCACCGCCAGGCCGATGAACAGCGGGAACGCCGGCAGCAGGTAGCGCGAGATGTTGCCGAAGATCTGGTTGCTGCTCAGCGCGGTGAAGACGGTCAGCGCGGTGTAGACCCACAGCACCAGCGGCGGGCGGGCCTGCCGGAGCAGCACCAGCAGGCCGGGCAGGGCGATCAGCAGGGCGATGGCGATCAGGTCCGGGACGGGATTGGACTGCCAGAAGTCCCAGTGGCCGGTGATCACGTCCATGACCGTGCGCAGGGTGGAGGCGCCGAAGTCGAAGTAGCGGTTCCAGGCGCCGCGCTGCAGCTTGAAGTAGCCGCCCCAGTCGCCCATCCGCCAGCCCACCCAGGCCACGTAGCCGAACAGGCCCCACGGGGTGATCAGCATCGCGGTCAGCGGCCGGGCCACCCCGTCCTTGCGACGGACCAGCGCCACCAGCGCGGCGATCGAGACCGCCGCGATCAGCGCGGCCGCGGTCGGCCGGTTCAGGCCCGCGACCAGGGCCAGCAGGCCGGCCGCGATCCAGCGGCGGGTCATCACGCAGTAGCAGGCCCAGGCGGACAGCGCGACGAACAGCGAGTCCGAGTAGACCGCCCACTCCACCCCGGAGCCCGGGAACAGGCCCCAGATCACCGCGGCGATCACACCCGCCCGGAAGCCGCCCAGCCGCTCCGCGATCGCGAAGATCCCGGCCGCGGCGACCAGTGAGGCCAGCACCGAGACGGCTATCCCGGAGCCGTACGGGCCGAGCCCGGTGACCGCGCCGACCAGCCGCATCAACCAGGGGTAGAGCGGGAAGAAGGCGGCGGAGTTCTCGTAGTAGGTGGCCAGCGGGAAGCCGTGCAGCGGGATCAGCTGCGGGTCGTAGCCATTCTCCGCGATCCGCTGGTACCAGACGCCGTCCCAGGTGCCGAGCACGTCCCAGGCGTGGGCGCCGCCGCCGCGGCCGACCTGCTTCTTCAGGTAGTCGCCGGTGTGGTCCAGCAGCACCAGGAAGACGGCCAGGCCGATCGCCTTGACCACCGCGTACGCGCCGAGCGCGGGCGCGAAGCGGTCCGCCAGCGCCATGAACCGGCCGGGCGCCCGGACCGCCCGCTCGGCGCGCTCCTCCGCCTCCGTCGCCGCCTCGGCCGACTCGGGGCCCGAAGACCCGGTGCCGACCGGCTCGGTGCTCGAAGACTCGGTGCTCGATGCCGTGCTCATCTGCTCTGGGTACTCCCCGCCCGGCTCCTGGTGCGCGCGGCTCCGGCGCAACGATGTTCCCGAGAGCCTACGGCACGCCCCACCAGCCCGGCCCGCCCCCGGGCGCTGGAAACGGCCGTCGCCGCCCGGGTGGGGGCGGCGACGGGTGGGTGAGGCGGGTCAGCTGTGGAGGTAGACGATGCCGAGCTTGGTGAGCTGCCAGAGCTGGGCGGGGGCGCCGGTGTCGGTGGCGAGTTCGACGTACGGGTTGCCCTTGGCGTCGACGGCGGTGCCGGCCGCCAGGACCTTGGTCGGGTCCGCCGAGTCGGCGATCTTGTAGGTGCCGTTGCCGGCCGGCTTGAACACCCAGTGCTGGTTGGCGCCGCCGTTGCAGCCCCACTGCTGGATCCGGGTGCCGGGGGCGGTGGCGGCGGCGTTGGCGTCCAGGCACATGTCGCGGTTGCCGCTGAAGTCCAGTTCGTAGCTGCCGCCGGGCTTGGCCTCCAGGACGAAGGACTGGTTCAGCCCGCCGGTCGCCGGGTAGCTGATCGCGGCCCGGCCGTTGCTGGAGTCGCCGTACGTGCCGCCGCCGCTGAGGTCGAGGGCGTTGCCGGTGGCCGCGTTGGTGAGCTGGTACCAGGAGCCGTCCTCGGGGACGTCGCCGAAGGGCTTGCCGGGGGTCAGCGGCTGGATCGAGGTGGTGTTCTGCTGGTTGAGCGTGCAGTACGCCTCCGGCTGGGCGGGCTCGGCGAAGAACTGGCCGAGGCAGACGCCCTCACCGCGGTAGCCGGCCACCCGCAGGTGGTACGACTGGCGGACCATGTTCATGCACAGCCCGGGGATGCCGATCTGCGAGTCGCAGCCGTTGCGGGCCCACTCGGAGAGGTTGATGACGTCCCCGTTGCTGTACTCGTACGGCGAACTCGTCCACTCCGCGCACACCTCGTGCCCGAAGGCGACCCTCCGCTGGTCCAAGTACCGTACGCCGGGCACCTGTTCGGCCGCGCCGCGGAGCGCGTCGCTGAACGTGGGCACCACCCAGTTGTGGCCCCAGGCGAGGTCCTCGGGGAAGGCCGGGCAGCCGTCGGTGATCTTGCCGAGGTAGTCGTTGCGCCGGATGTCCGGGGTGATCGGGTTGAAGTACGACTGGTAGACGAGCTGGTACGCGGAGTCGGCGTAGCCGGCCCTGCGCATGGTCTGCCGGATGTTCTGCAGCGCGGCGACGACCTTGGGCTGGACGGCCTTGGCCCGGCGGCGGATCTCGTCGCTGCCGATGGTGTCCCGGCAGCCCTGGCTCTTGGGGATCGGGAAGTACTGGGCGAGGCAGTGCATCATGACGCCGCTGAAGTCGAAGTCGTCGTTGGCGCCGATGGTGACGACGACCATCTTGACGTCGTACTTGGCCGCCGTGTCGGCGAGTTTGACGTCCTGCTTGGGCTCGCCGAAATCGCCGCTGCCGCCTCCGGTGATCTTGGCCAGTTCGGGGTCGCTGACCAGGTCGCCGGTCTGGGCGCCGGAGCAGGCGAGGTCGATCGGGGTGACCCCGGGGATGTCGGTGGTGAAGATCTCCGACTTGGGGTGCCGGTGGCAGTAGTTGGTGGGGGTGTCGGTCTCCGGGAAGTAGCCGTCGTTGGTGTCGGTGCCGGCGCCCTCCCCGGAGATGGCGCTGTCGCCGAGGGCGACGATCGCGGCCGGGCGGGTGGCGGCCGGGGCCGGGGCCGGCGAGGTGTCGGCGAGGGCGGCGGGGGCGCCGGCCAGGCCGAGGGCGGCGACGAGGACGCCGGTGGCGAGCAGCGCGACGGACCGGGACGAGCCCGTTCGCGCCCGCCGCGCCGCGGACGTGCGGGACCTGATCACACGCGTCTCCTTGCGGGGGTGGGGGGACCGCCCGGCCGGGGGTGCCGAGCGGCGCGGAGCAAGAGAGGTGGTGCCGAAAAGGTGAGCAGGTCTCACATTCTAGGTACTGACAAGTAATGCAACAAGGCTTGTGACGGCAACGGGAATTGACGCGCGCGCAGCCGCCGGGGAACGGAAAAGAGCCGCCGTTCCGCGCCCCAGGAGGGAAGCGCGGAACGGCGGCTCTCACCGGCCGAACCGGGGGTGCTTTCAGCCCACGTTGGCGCAGTGGTTGCCGAACGCCGGGTTGAGCAGACCCACGATGTCGATGGTGTTGCCGCACAGGTTGACCGGAACGTGCACCGGAACCTGGATCTGGTTGCCCGAGATGACACCGGGGGAACCGGCGGCGACACCCTCGGCGCCGGAGCTGGCCATCGCGGTGCCGGCGCCGGCGGCCACGATGCCCACCACGGCCGCGCCGACGGCGGCGGTCTTCTTGATGCTCATGCGAGCCTCCTGACTGTTCATACAGAGATGCACGGGGAGTGCGACATCTAGAACGACACCCGTACGGACCGGTTGCGACGGTGGGCCCACTGTCACCCGTCTGGCTCAACGAGACCGCCGACCGGCATTCGGGTGATCTCCGGCGATCGGCGGGCCGGACCGTTTCCCTCCGCTCGCCGCCTCGTTCTCCCTCACGTACACGGTCCAAACCGGCCCTGCTCCTGAAACGAGTACCGCCCATGCGCAACCCGCCCACGGCCTCGACGGCACCGAGGCCACCGGCAGGTCGGTCGACGTGGCGGGCCCCCCAGAACCCGGCGTTCGGCGACACCGCCTGAACGTCTGACCGGGAATTCCCGGTCGCACCTCCGTCCGAAACGTTCCCGGCCGTGCGGGAAACGGTTCTCGGAGTGCTGGAAGAAACGCGGCGGCTGCGTCGACGCCCGAGCCACGGGCGGAACACGCCGGTGTGCGCCGCCGGAGTGACAATCACGGCGATCCCTGAAGCCTTCGGGTGAGTATTCGTGCTCGCCCGTTTCCCGACATTTCCCTTCCGTCGGGCAGAAATCGGAGGAACATCATGCGCAACCTCAAGAAGGCCGCCGCCCTCTCGCTGGCCGCCACCGGCCTGGTGCTCGGTGCCGCCGGCGGCGCGTTCGCCAGCTCGGGCGCCGAGGGCGTGGCCGCCGGCTCCCCCGGCGTGCTGTCCGGCAACCAGATCCAGATCCCGGTGCACATCCCGGTCAACGTCTGCGGCAACAGCATCGGCGTCATCAGCATCCTGAACCCGGCGTTCGGCAACGCCTGCGCCAACCTCGGCTGAATCCGCTCTCGCCGCACCGGCGACAGCTGATTCACCCGAGCCCGTGCCGCGCCCCGCAGCGCCGGGGCGCGGCACGCTCCACCCTTGTGTGATCGAGGAGATCAACCCCCATGCAGAACGTGAAGAAGGCCGCCGTCCTCTCCGCCGCCGCTGCCGGCCTGGTGCTGGGCGCGGCGGGCTCCGCCGCCGCCAGCTCCGGCGCCGAAGGCGTGGCCGCCGGCTCCCCCGGCGTCATCTCGGGCAACCAGCTCCAGGTGCCGATCCACATCCCGATCAACCTGTGCGGCAACTCCATCGACGTGATCGGTGCGCTGAACCCGGCCTTCGGGAACACCTGCGTCAACGCCGAGGCCCACCCGATGCCCGCGGACGACTGCTGATCCCCGATCGGCACGCGTTTCGGCCGTACTGCCCCCCGACCAGCCGGCCGGGGGGCAGTTCGGCATCCCCGATCCCTCGAAGGGTGATCAGCATGGTTTCGATGAAGGGCGGGGCCGGCCTGGCCGCCGCCGTGGGCGCCGCGGTGCTGCTCGGTACGGGCGCCGGTACCGCGCAGGCCGCCGCGGCCCCGGGGCAGCAGCCCGCGGCGGGCCCGGCCACCCTGGCGAAGACGGACGTCGGCCAGGCGCTCGGCGGGACGACGGCCGGCCTCGGCTACGGCGTCGCGCCGATCAAGAGCCTGCGGCTGGACCCGTGGGCCAACTCCTCCGCCGACGTGCTCAACAACGGCGCGACCGTCCAGCCCGACCAGGGCCTGGCCCCGCTGGGCACCGGCACGCTGACCGGGCCGCTGAGCTCGGGCGGCGGGGTGAAGGACCTCCCGCTGGTCGGCGGGCTGTCCGGCGTGCTGCCCGGCTGAGCACCGGGCGCACGGACGCGACGGAGCCCGGCACCCCCGTCCGGCGGAAGGGTGCCGGGCTCCGTCGCATCCGGCCCGGGTTGCGGGACCGGGTCAGAGCTGCGTGAGGTCGGCCAGGCCGCTCTGCTGCACCAGACCGGTGACGGTCGAGGTGGCCGTGTCAGGCGCGTCGGTCTGCTGCAGCACCCCGGTGGCGGTCGCGGTGGTGGTGTTGGCCAGGTCGTTCGCCTCGTCGGTGACGGAGAGCCGGCTCCCGTCCGTGCCGAGGCTCGCGGTGGCCCCGGGGACGGTCTGCACGGCGCCGGGCACCAGGTGCGGGTCCACCTCGTCCACCCGGATCCGCCCGTCCGCGAGCTGGCCGGTGCCGTCGTGCACCAGCGCCAGCGGCTTGCCCACGTCCAGGCCGGGGGTCCTGGCCTGGAGCGGCGCGGCGGGGGCCTCCAGCAGCACCTCGCCGAGGTCGGCGCCCTGGTCGACCAGCGGGAGCGGCAGCTGTGCCTTGGCACTCGGGCCGACCTTGCCGGTGGCCAGCTGGGGCACCAAGTGGTCCGGGAGCAGCCCGTTGTCGGTGGTCCGGCCGGAGGCCGGCGGCATGACCAGCGAGGTCGGGATGCCGGCCGTGACACGGCTGCCCAGCGGGGTCAGCGGCACGTCCGCCGGGACCTGCTGGGTGGACAGCTTGTCCTCCAGGGCTCCGACCTGGTCGGGGCTTACCGGGGCGGCGGAGGCCGCTCCCTGGGAGGCGAGCACGCCCGCACCGACCGCCAGCAGCATCGCGCCGGCCCGCTTGGAGAACTTCATGCTTTTCACCGTTCTGCCTGTCCGTACCGGGAACGCCTGGAGACCCGGTACCGGAGTTCCTTCGGGGAGGGCTGCGGGGCCCGCAGCCGGAAAGCAATCTGCGCAACGAGTGACCGTGAGTTCGGATTGCGGGCGTTAACCGGTTCGGCCTAATAATCCGACCGGAAACCACTCCCGGACGCGCCTCCCGGACTCTTTTCAAAAATCCCCGTAACCTTCCGAGCCGTCATTCTTTGATCTGGACGTCAGTGACTGCAGACCGGGTCTGAGCGTTCGACGCGTTGCTACGCACGGAAACCGAAAGCATTTCAGAGAGGGATCTCCCCATGATCCAGAAGTCCTTCGCCGCCGCCGGCCTGGCCGTCGCCGCGCTGGCCGCCGCCGCCGCTCCCGCTTCCGCCATCGGTGACGCGGACGGCGCAGCCGCCTCCATCGAGGGCAACGGCGGCACCAACTTCACCGGGACGGTCGGGAACAACAGCCCGAACTTCCACTTCCTGGACAACGCGAACGTCTGCCTCCCCGAGATCCACAACATCGCCGTCGGCGTTCTCGGTGTGGCCGTCCCGGTCGAGGTCCCGATCGCCAACAGCGGTGGCAAGCAGTACTGCACCCAGGGCCAGGGCACCCAGAGCCACGGCGACGCGGGCGTGTCCCACCTGGTCGGCTGACGCTCCCCGGCCCACCCGCACCACCCCCCTGAACCACCCTCGAATCGCTCCCCGATTCACCCTTGAGAGGAAAACCGGAAATGATCAAGAAGTCCCTCGCCGCCGCCGGCCTGGCCGCCGCCGCCATCGCGATGTCCGCCGGCTCGGCTTCCGCCATCGTCGACTCGGACGGCGCCGCCACCTCCGTCCAGGGCAACGGCGGCACCAACCAGACCGGCACCCACGGCAACGGCAGCCCGAACTTCCACACCCTGGACAACGCGAACATCTGCCTGCCGGAGGTCCACAACATCGCCGTCGCCGTCGTCGGCGTCGCGGTTCCGGTCGAGGTGCCCGTCCTGAACAGCACCCCGAAGCAGATCTGCAACGTCGGCCAGAACACCCAGTCCTCGGGCGACGCGGGTGTCTCGCACCTGATCGGCTGATCAAGGGGCATGGCACGGACGGAGGGCCCGGGGAGGAAGTTCCTCCCCGGGCCCTCCGGGCTTGACCGAGGTGTCCGGCCGGACCGCCGAACGGATGGGCCGTCCGGATGACCGTCCGGCCCGGCGCGTGGGGCGTCGGACCGGACGGGCCGAATGATCACCAGTCAGAGGCAGAGCGCCCGTGGGGGCGCTCCCACAGAGAGGGCAGATCCATGAAGAGCAAGCTGGCCAAGGCCGCCCTGACCGCTGCCGCCGCGCTCGCGCTCGCGGGTGCCGCCACCCCGGCGTTCGCGCACGTCGGCCTGGAGGGCGGCGGCGGCCTGGTCGCCACCGGCGACCAGCCGTTCGTGGCCGGTGGCGGGTTCGGCGTCGGCCACACCTCCAACGTCATCGCCGGCGGCTTCGTGGCCGGCGGCGCCACCGCGACCGACCTGGCCGGCGGCGGCGACGGCTTCGCGCACGTCAACGGCTGGCACTAGTGGGCCGGAAGGCCGGGTCGTCCCGCGGGGGGCGGCCCGGCCTTCCGTCTGTCCGTCCGTCGACTACCGCTGCTCGAGCATCCCGGCGGCCTCGACCGCCCAGTAGGTGAGGATCTGCTCGGCGCCCGCCCGGCGCAGCGAGGTGAGCGTCTCGATGATCATCCGCTCCCGGTCGATCCAGCCGTTCGCGGCGGCCGCCTCGACCATCGCGTACTCGCCGGACACCTGGTACGCGGAGACCGGCACCGGGGAGGCGTCGGCGACCTGGCGGAGGATGTCCAGGTAGGCCATGGCCGGCTTGACCATCACCAGGTCGGCGCCCTCGGCGAGGTCCTGCTCCAGCTCGCGCAGCGCCTCGCGGGCGTTGGCCGGGTCCTGCTGGTAGCTCTTGCGGTCGCCCTTGAGCGAGGAGCCGACCGCCTCGCGGAACGGGCCGTAGAAGGCCGAGGCGTACTTGGCGGTGTAGGCGAGGATGCCGGTGTCCTGGTGCCCGGACTCGTCCAACGCCCGCCGCACGACGGCGATCTGACCGTCCATCATGCCGGACGGGCCGACCAGGTGGACGCCCGCGTCGGCCTGCACCCGGGCCATCTCGGCGTAGCGCTCCAGGGTGGCGTCGTTGTCCACGCTGCCGTCGGCGGCCAGCACGCCGCAGTGGCCGTGGTCGGTGTACTCGTCCAGGCAGAGGTCGGACATCACCACCAGGGAGTCGCCGACCTCGGAGACCACGTCCCGGATCGCCCGCTGGAGGATGCCGTCCGGGTTGGTGCCCTCGCTGCCGGTCGCGTCCTGCACGGCCGGGACGCCGAACAGCATGACGCCGCCCAGGCCGGCCTCGGCCGCCTCGACGACGGCCTTGCGCAGGGTGTCGCGGGTGTGCTGGACCACGCCCGGCATCGAGGAGACCGGGACGGGCTCGCTGACGCCCTCGCGGACGAACAGCGGCAGGATCAGCTCCGCCGGGTGCAGCCGGGTCTCGGCGACCAGGCGGCGCATCGCCGGGCTCTGCCGCAGACGACGCGGGCGAACGTACGGGAATTCAGCGGACACGGCTTCTCTCTCCGAACGGTTGTGCAGCACTGGGGGGCGACGAACCGCCGCCCCCAGCACCATAGTTGCCCTTACCCCGATGGGTGAGGGCGCTCAGCGGGCCTTGCGGCGGGAGCCCGGACGGCGCTCGCTGGGCCGGTACACCGGCTCGCCCGCAGCCGTCGCGGTGTCCCGGCGCTTGGCCCCGAAGTCTGCCAGCGCCTGGGCCAGCGCGGCCGCCGACGGCGCCGGAGCCATCACGTCGACCCGCAGGCCGTGCTCCTCGGCGGTCTTGGCGGTGGCCGGGCCGATGCAGGCGATGACCGTGACATTGTGCGGCTTGCCGGCGATGCCGACCAGGTTCCGGACGGTCGAGGACGAGGTGAACAGCACCGCGTCGAAGCCGCCGCCCTTGATCGCCTCGCGGGTCTCGGCCGGCGGCGGCGAGGCGCGCACCGTCCGGTACGCCGTCACGTCGTCGACCTCCCAGCCGAGTTCGACCAGGCCGGCCACCAGGGTCTCGGTGGCGATGTCGGCGCGCGGCAGCAGCACCCGGTCGATCGGGTCGAAGACCGGGTCGTACGGCGGCCAGTCCTCCAGCAGCCCGGCCGCGGACTGCTCGCCGGAGGGCACCAGGTCCGGCTTCACGCCGAAGTCCACCAGCGCCTGCGCGGTGGTCTCGCCGACCGCCGCGACCTTGATCCCGGCGAACGCGCGGGCGTCCAGGCCGTACTCCTCGAACTTCTCCCGGACGGCGCGGACGGCGTTCACCGAGGTGAAGGCGATCCACTCGTAGCGGCCGGTGACCAGGCCCTTGATGGCCCGCTCCATCTGCTGCGGGGTGCGCGGCGGCTCGACCGCGATGGTCGGCACCTCCTGCGGCACCGCGCCGTACGAGCGCAGCTGCTCGGACAGGCCGTGGGCCTGCTCCTTGGTGCGCGGCACGAGGACGTTCCAGCCGAACAGCGGCTTGGTCTCGAACCACGAGTGCGAGGCGCGGTGGGCGACCTGCTCGCCCACCACGGCTATCACCGAGGTCGCCGGGTCCACCGGGGCGGAGACCGGCGAGGGCAGCACCCGGGCGGCCTTCAGGTCGGCCGCGATGGCGGACAGCGTGGAGGTGAAGGTGCGCTGGCGGGTGGTGGTGCCGGAGAGCGTGGCGCTCAGTGCCGACTCCGGCTTGCGGCCGTTGGAGACCAGCGCGCCCGCGGTGGCGGGCAGCTGCCCCAGGGTGGTGCGGACCACCAGGGTGGTCTCCGGCGCGCCCAGGTCGACCGGGGCACCGGACAGCAGCTGGGCGCCGTCCACGAAGCGGACGTCGGTGCCGGCCGCGCCGCGCAGCGGGACGCCCGCGTACGCCGGGACGCCGACCGACTGGGCGACGCCCGGGATGACCTCGAAGGGGATCCCGTCGCCCGCGCAGCTGAGCATCTCCTCGGCGGCGCAGCCGTCCAGGCCCGGGTCGCCGTCGACCGTGCGGACCACGTGCTTGCCGGCCCGGACGGCCTCGGCGACCAGCTTGGCCAGGTCGAAGCCGGCGCCCTCGGCGGCCGGGGAGTGCACCTGCACGCCGATCGGGCAGTGGGTGCGCACGGCGGCCGCGGTCAGCGGGTCGGCGACCAGGACGTCGGCCGAGGAGAGCACCTCGACCGCGCGCAGGGTCAGCAGGCCCGGGTCACCGGGGCCCGCCCCCAGGAAGGTGCACCGTCCCGCGGGCTGGTCGGCCGGGAACAGGGCGTCGGTGGCGGCGGTGGCACTCATGCGTACACCTCGCTGCGCTCGGCGGTCTCTTCGCGAAACGCGCACCTCGTCATGATTCGCTCGCTTCGCTCGCTCATCGGGCTCGCTCCCCCATCAGGGTGGCCGCGCCCGCGTCGAGCAGCCGGGCGGCCAGGGCGTGGCCGAGGGCCCGCGCCTGCTGCTCGGCGGTCTCGTCGAGGACGATCGGACCGTTGGCGGACATCTTCAGCAGGGCGGTGCCGTCGGGGTCTCCGACCACGCCGTCCAACTGCAGTTCGTTCTCCCGGCTCCAGGTGGCCAGCGCGGCCACCGGGGCCGAGCAGCCGGCCTCCAGGGTGGCCAGCAGGGCGCGCTCGGCGGCCACGGCGACCCGGGTGGGGGCGTGGTCCAGCAGGGCGAGCGCCGCGGTCAGCACGGTGTTCCCGGTGGTGCACTCGATCGCGAGCGCGCCCTGGCCGGGGGCCGGGATCATCAGCTCGGGGTCGAGGTGCTGGGAGATCTCGGCGCTGCGGCCGAGCCGGTTGAGGCCGGCGGTGGCCAGCACCACGGCGTCCAGCTCGCCGGCGGTCACGTAGCCGATCCGGGTGTCCACGTTGCCGCGGATCGGGACGGTCTCCACCCGGGCCCCGAGGGCCCGGGCCCAGGCGTTCAGCTGCGCCATCCGGCGCGGCGAGCCGGTGCCGATCCGGGCCGGGCGGCCGGCCCCGGCCAGCTTCTCGACCAGCTCGTCCAGGGTCAGGCCCTCGGCGGCGACCAGGGCGTCCCGGACGTCCTCGCGCTCGGGGACGGCCGCCAGCGCCAGGCCCTCGGGGGCGGCGGTGGGCAGGTCCTTGAGCGAGTGCACGGCGAAGTCGATCCGGCCCTCCAGCAGGGCGTCCCGCAGCGCGGAGACGAACACGCCGGTGCCGCCGATCTGGGCGAGCGCCTCCCGGGAGGTGTCTCCGTAGGTGGTGATCTCGACCAGCTCGACGGGGCGGCCGGTGAGCCTGGTCACCTCGCGGGCGACCATGCCCGACTGGGCCATGGCGAGCGCGCTGCGCCGGGTGCCGAGCCGCAGGGCGGCGGCCGGAGCCTGCTCGGTGAGCGGTTGACCATTCATGAGGTGATCGTCCCGGTGGTACTCGTGGGATGGCTGACGGTTCATCTGGCGCCCCCGCCCGAAGGCTGGGGCCGACCGCCGACGGGCGTGCCCGACACGGCGTGCACGGCCGCCGGGTCGAGGTCGAACAGCTCGCGCAGGGCGTCCGCGTAGGAGGCCCCGCCGGGCTCGGCGGCCAGTTGCTTCACCCGGACGGTCGGCGCGTGCAGCAGCTTGTCGACGACCCGGCGGACGGTCTGGGTGATCTCGGCGCGGGAGCGCTGGTCCAGGTCGGGCAGCCGGGAGTCCAGCCGGCCCAGCTCGGCGGCGACCACGTCGGAGGCCATCGCCCGCAGGGCGACCACGGTCGGCGCGATCCGGGCGGCCCGCTGGGCGGCGCCGAAGGCGGTCACCTCGTCGGAGACGATCCGGGTCACCTGGTCGACGTCGCCGGCGCCGGGGCTGGCGGCGTGGGCGTGCGAGAGGCTCTCCAGGTCGACCAGCAGGGCGCCGGGCAGCTCGTGGACGGCGTGGTCGACGTCCCGGGGCATGGCCAGGTCGAGCAGGGCCAGCGGCTCCGGGGAGGTGCGGACGGCCACGGCGGCGGCCACGTCCTCGGCCCGGACCACCACGCCGGCCGCGCCGGTGCAGGAGATCACCAGGTCGACCTCGGCCAGCGCCCGCGGCACCTCGGCGAGGTCCAGGGTGCGGGCCACGTCCGGGCCCAGGATCTCCACCAGGCGCTCGGCGCGGGCCGGCGTCCGGTTGGCGATCAGCAGGTCGGTGACGCCCGAGCGGACCAGGGTGGCGGCGGCCAGCGAGCTCATCGAGCCGGCCCCGACCACCAGCGCGCGCTTGCCGGCGATCTCGCCCGCGCCCGCCGCGACCTGCTCCAGGCCGAAGGTGACCAGCGACTGGCCGGCCTTGTCGATGCCGGTCTCGCTGTGCGCCCGCTTGCCGACCCGCAGCGCCTGCTGGAACAGCTCGTTCAGGCCGCGCCCGGCGGTGTGCTCGTCCTGGGCCGTGGCCAGCGCGTCGCGCAGCTGACCGAGGATCTGGCCCTCGCCGACCACCATCGAGTCCAGGCCGCAGGCCACCGAGAAGAGGTGGTGGACGGCGCGGTCCTCGTAGTGGACGTACAGGTGGGAGGTCAGCTCCTCCAGGTCCACCCCGCTGTGGTGGGCCAGCAGCAGCGACAGCTCGGCGACGCCGGCGTGGAACTTGTCCACGTCCGCGTAGAGCTCGATCCGGTTGCAGGTGTTGAGCAGCGCGGCCTCGGCGACGGTCGAGGACGCGGCCGCGTCGTGCAGCAGCCGGGTCGGGACCTCGCCGGTCAGCGCGGCGCGCTCCAGCACGCCGACCGGTGCCGTCCGGTGGCTCAGTCCGACGACGAGAAGACTCATGCCCGCCCCCCACGGCGTTCGGTGTTCATGCGGGCATCACCGCGGACAGTTCGCCCTCGCCGCCCTTGGCGGTCTTGCCCTTGGCCGGCTCGGCCTGGTCCTTGGCCGCGGGCTCGGCGCCGGGACGGCCCTTGCCGCTGCCGCCGGCCGCCCGGCGCAGCTTGGCCGCGGCCGCGCGGACCGGGCCGGGGGCCCGGTCCAGCACCGACTCGGCGCGGTCGGGCTCCTCGCCGGCCTTGCGCTGCTCGTGGAAGGCGAGGATCTGCAGCTCGATGGAGAGGTCCACCTTGCGCACGTCGACGCCGTCCGGGACGGTCAGCACGGTCGGGGCGAAGTTCAGGATGCTGGTGACGCCGGCCTCGACCAGCCGGTCGCAGACCTGCTGGGCGGCGCCGGGCGGGGTGGTGATGACGCCGATCGAGACGTGCTGGCTCTCGACGATCGATTCCAGCTCGTCCATGTGGCGCACCGGGAGCCCGGCGGCGGTGGAACCGACCACGTTCGGGTCGGCGTCCAACAGGGCGGCGACCCGGAAGCCGCGGGACGCGAAGCCGCCGTAGTTGGCGAGGGCGTGGCCGAGGTTGCCGATCCCGACGATGACGACCGGCCAGTCCTGGGTCAGGCCGAGCTCGCGGGAGATCTGGTAGACGAGGTACTCGACGTCGTAGCCGACGCCCCGGGTGCCGTAGGAGCCGAGGTAGGAGAAGTCCTTGCGCAGCTTCGCCGAGTTCACCCCGGCCGCGGCGGCCAGTTCCTCGGAGGAGACGGTCGGCACCGAGCGCTCGGAGAGCGCGGTGAGGGCCCGCAGGTAGAGGGGGAGGCGGGCGACGGTCGCCTCCGGGATGCCCCGGGCGCGCGAGGGTCGGCGCGCGGCGCCCTGGTCGGGCGTCTGCGAACTGCTCTGTGGTGATCGGCCGATTGCCACGGTGCTCCTGTGGGTGAAGCTGGGCTTTGGCAGCCAGGCTAAGCGTTTGTGAACGTGTGCACAAAGATGGTGTCCGTTTTGTCCCCGCACAGTGATGCGCATCACGCCGTCGAACCCATAGCACCGGCCTGGGTCAGGACCAGCTCCGGGGCCGCGGAACCGGGCAGCCACGGGCCGAACGGCGCCTCCCGGCGCAGCAGCGGGACGGCTCCCCCGGAGGGGCGGGAGCGGGCCCGGCCCAACCGCGGCCAGGGCACCCGGGCGGCCTCGCGCAGCGGGCCGGTCCAGTCGTCCGGCGGACAGGACGGGACCCCCACGCAGTGCCGCAGCAGTTCGGCCGTCACCCGGGCGTCGCCCAGCGCGGTGTGCGCCGGGTACCAGCCGAGACCGGCCGCCTCCACGCAGGCCGCCAGGCCGTAACGGCCGACCTCCGGCAGGTGGGCGCGGGCCAGCCGCATCGTGCAGAGCAGCGGGACGGGCGGCAGCGGCACCCCGATCCGGGCGAACTCGCGGTCCAGGAAGGCGTGGTCGCAGCTGACGTGATGACCGACCAGCACCCGGCCGGCCAGCAGCTCCAGCAGCCGGGGGGCGATCTCCCGGAACCGCGGGGCGCCCTCGACGTCGGCCTGGTGTATCCGGTGCACGTGGGTCGGGCCGACCGGGCCGAGCGGGTCCAGCAGGGTGGCGAACTCGCCCTCGGGGCGGAGCCGCTCGTCCAGCAGCACCACCGCGACCTCGACCACCCGGTGCCGCCATGGGCTGCGGCCGGTCGCCTCCACGTCCACCACGGCGAAGCCCCGGCCCCCGGGCGGGGTCTCGGGCATCCCTGGGGTCGGGCGGGGAAGCATGGCGGCACTCCTCGTGTGCTCAGCCCCCCACGGGCGCAAACGCGTTCGATCGTAAGCCGACCACGGCACCCCGCCCCAAGCCGGAACGGGGTGTCTTCGGCAACGATTCGGCGAACCGCCCCCGCCGGTCGGCGGGGGCGGCGGTGCGCGGACGGAGCGCGGTCAGGCGCCCAGGGCCTTGCGCAGGCGGTTCTCGTCGACCCGCCAGAAGTCGTGCTGACGGCCGTCGATCAGGGTGACCGGAATCTGCTCCCAGTACCGGCGGTACAGCTCCTCGTCCCGGGTGATGTCCTTCTCCTCGAAGGTCGCGCCCAGCTCGGCCGTCACCCGGACCAGCACCTCCCGGGCCTCGTCGCACAGGTGGCAGCCGGGCTTGCCGACCAGGGTCACGGTACGGTCGGCCGGCTCGGGGCTCTTACGTCGCAGCAGTGGGCTCACCACGCCATTGTCGCCGGGCCGGCCGGGGAGCCGTTCACCGCACGGGCACCGCTCCGTCACGGCCGCTCCCCGCCCGGCTGGCTATGCTCGATGACATGGCCGTGCTCCGAAGGCTCACCCAGTCGAGACGCTCCTCCACCGAGCGGAGCGCCCTGGCAGGCGAGGCCGCCGCCGCGGCGGCCGAGGCCGCGCTGCGCGCCGAGCCGGTGCCCGCCACCGTCGTGGACGCCCCCCGGGCGGCCGACACCCTCGTGGACGGCGCGGGCGCCTCCCGGGCGGACGACACCCCGGTGGACGGCCCCGAGGCCGGGGACCCGGAGGGCGGGGCGGCGGAGGGCCGGTCCGGGAAGGCCCCGAAGGCGCCGGCCGGGAACCACACCCCCGACCCGGACGACCCGCGCGCCGCCGCCTTCTTCGACTGCGACAACACGATCCTGCGCGGCGCCGCGATCTTCTACCTCGGCGTCGGCCTCTACCGCCACGGCTTCCTCACCCGCCGCGACATCGCCCGCTTCGCCTGGCAGCAGACGCTGTTCCGGCTGAACGGCACCGAGGACCCGGACCACATCTCCGACGCCCGGAACACCGCCCTCGGCATCGTCGCCGGCAAGCCCACCGCCGACCTGGAGGCGATCTGCGAGGAGGTCTTCGAGCAGGTCGTCGCCGACAAGATCTGGCCCGGCACCCGCGCCCTGGTCCAGATGCACCTGGACGCCGGCCAGCGGGTCTGGCTGGTGACCGCCGCCCCGCTGGAGGTGGCCCGGATCATCGCCCGGCGGCTCGGGATGACCGGCGCCCTCGGCACCGTCGCCGAGGCCCGGGAGGGCCACTACACCGGCCGGCTGGTCGGCGACCTGCTGCACGGCCCGGCCAAGGCCGCCGCGGTGCGCGCGCTGGCCCGGCGCGAACGGCTGGACCTCGACCGCTGCGCCGCGTACAGCGACTCGGCGAACGACATCCCGATGCTCTCGCTGGTCGGCCACCCGTACGTGGTGAACCCGGACGGCGCGCTGCGGCGGCACGCCCGGGCGCAGGGCTGGCGGGTGCGCGACTTCCGGACCGGGCGCAAGGCGGCCCGGGTGGGACTGCCGGCGGCGGCCGCGCTCGGCCACCGGGAAGGCGCGCCCCAGCTCACCGGCCAGCGAGG